>JBDLQW010000111.1:0-4604 GCA_039800365.1 Pseudomonadota bacterium | reverse complement strand
AGCGAACCTGCAGCTCATGAAATGCTCAAGAAAGTGGGACAAACGGTCTTGGACGAGCTCAACTTCCGAAATGAAGCCCGGTACCTAGCCCTGGGCGCAGTGTATGAACGCCCCGAGCTGGGCATTTCGGTGGCCAATCTCATTCCCACTTTCGAGCCCCATGAAGACCTTCTCGTCTCGCGCTTGGCACCCGGAGCAAAAATCTCTCGGGGTGCGGCAACCACCCGCGACACCGCAATGCGAATTCATGCCCTCTCCACCTTACTTGAGATCTGGTTTGACGAAGTGATTTTCGGCAGGGGATTTTTCCACGGCGACCTTCACCCCGGGAATCTTTTTTTCGAAGAAAACGCACAGATGCCCTCGGGTTATCGGCTGACTCTGATCGACTTTGGCAATGCCGGAGCCTTGGGCACCCTGGAAAGGCGGGCCTTTCTCAATCTCGTGCTTTCAGCTCAGACGCCGCAGCCTCAAAAAGTCTTAGCGGCTCTCGAGGGAATTGGTACAGTGCCTCCCGAAAAAAGAAACCTCCTGCTCGCCGCCTATCAACGCATTTACGAACTTGAGAGCGATGCCACCGCGCGAATCGACCGTTTCTTGATGGTCTCGATCGAGAGTGGAATGGAAATACCGTCTTCGTTTATTGCCTTCAATCGGGCCCGCCTTTTCCTCGAAAAAGAGCTTCTGAGCTTGATCAAACTGCATCGTGAGCTCGCTCCTCACCTTCAAATTCCAGGCAAAACCCCAAGCCAAATCTACCGCAAGGTGGCAACTACTCGAATCAGCACCTCGTTGTTTCACGGGCTTTTCAGCCAAAAAGCCAAAAATGCCCAAATCGTCACCTCGAAAATGTTGCTCGAGGCCCTTCGCGATCAGCTCTTCTACCGCGCCTCAAAGTTTGGGGCCAAGTGCGTCGACTCCTTTCGTGAGCTCGCAAACGAATTGAACGCTCCTTAAAAGGGCCATTTGACAGCTCTCGTTTTCGAGCGGTAGCCTCCCTACCCATATGAAATGGGTTACCTTCGTTGCCGCATCGTCTTCCGAAACACGCTTGACCTCAGGTCCTAGCGCTCATTCAAATTCTCGAGTGGGCTGGATCTCGCTTCCAGCAGGTCGTCCATTTCAGGAAGCGACGATTTTTACCCATCCCGAGTTGCCGCGCACGGTACTGGAGCTCATCCAAAGCGGTAAGAACTGGAGCACTGAGACCCAGAAATGGGAAGCCTCGGGCCAAGCGCAACGATTCTCCTATGCTGAGGTTTGCTTGCTGGCTCCCATTCCTCGCCCTGTCTCGATGCGCGATGGTTATGCCTTCCGCCAGCATGTTGAAGCCGCGCGCCGAAATCGCGGCGTTCCCATGATCCCAGAGTTTGACCATTTCCCGGTTTTCTATTTCACCAACCCTTTGGCCGTCACAGGTCCAGGCCCTGTTGAGGTTCAGCGTCTTGCGCTTGAAAAGCTCGATTTCGAACTCGAAGTCGCCATCGTTCTTGGCAAGGGCGGAAAGAACATTCCAGCTTCTCGCGCTGATGAGCATATTTTTGGCTACATGATCATGAATGATTGGTCAGCCAGGCATCTTCAGATGGAAGAGATGAAACTCAACTTGGGTCCAGCCAAGGGAAAAGACTTCGCTACGTCACTAGGACCCTGGCTAGTCACGCGCGATGAACTCGCGGCGTGGGCAATTTCTGGATCTCAGGGCGAACGTCATAACCTCAAGATGCGCTGCTTTGTGAACGGAAAGCAGGTTTCCTTCGGAAATGTCAAAGACATGAACTGGACCTTCGCTCAAATCGTCGAGCGCGCCAGCTACGGCGTCATGCTCGAACCCGGAGAAGTCATTGGCTCGGGTACGGTGGGAACCGGATGTTTTCTGGAGCTCAATGGATCAAAAATCACCAATGACCAGTGGCTGCGACCAGGCGATCAGATTGTTCTTGAGGTTGATGGACTCGGAAGACTGGAGAACACGATCATCGAGGCGCCAGAAACATTCGTACCCGGCTACGACTCCTAGAACCAAGGAACACGAGTGACCTCCAGCCTGCGGCTCTATCATTACTGGCGAAGCTCTTGCAGTTGGCGAGTGCGCTGGGCGTTGAACTATAAAGGCATCGAGGCAGCTCTAGTTCCGGTAAGTTTGCTCGATGGAGAGTCTGAAGCCCCATCGCACCGCGAACGAAGCCCCCTAGGGTTTGTACCCGTCCTTGAACGCCTCGAGCTCTCGGGCCCTTCTCGTTTCTTGAGCGACTCGACAGCCATCGTTCAGTGGCTTGAGGAATGCTTTCCCTCGGGACCAAAACTTTTTCCTGAGGATCTGTGGCTTCGCGCGCGCGTGCGCTCGCTTGCTGCCATCATCAGCTCAGATACCCAACCCCTCCAGAATCTGACGGTCCTTCATCGGCACTCCTCAGATCTCGAGCAACAGAAAAAATGGGCCCAGGAGGTGATCTTCGAGGGCTTACAAGCGTTTGAGCGCGCCGCAGCGCCTTTTGCGGGCGATTTCTCAGTGGGTCATCAACTTTCGTGGGCTGACCTCTGCCTCCTTCCTCAGCTGTACAATGCCGAACGCTTTGGCGTGAGCCTCGATTCTCTTCCGGTGATTCGACGCGTTCGCGACCATGCAGTACTTCTCGAAAGCTACCGTTCTTCCCACCCCAGTCGTTATGAGCCCCAGAGCCCCTGACGCTTTGAAACACCCCGAGAGCTCTGCCGAAAGTCATCGCACACTTCTCGCCCAGATCACTGGCATGCATTGCGCTTCATGTGCGAGCCGAGTAGAGACTGCGCTTCGATCCATTCCCGAAATCACTTTCGTTCAAGTCGACTTCCTCAGCTCAAAAGCCTCGATTCAATGGCAAGCGCTTCAAACCTCGAGCACTGCATCTGATCCCGCCACTCATGAGTTGGAAATCTGGAACTCGATGAAAGCTGCACTGAGTCCTCTGGGCTATTCTATTGAACCTCGAGCTCCCGCGCAGAGCCTTGCCAGCGCCTCAGAATCTTCTTCCAAAGCCTCAAGCGCTCCCGACTCCAGCTTGAAGCCAGCCCTGCTCAGCTTAGCCATCGGAACTGTCTTCATGGGGCTCATGCTTTTGGGATTACCGCACTCTCGGGCAAATTTTTGGTTTCAAGCGGCGCTTGCCACTCCGGTTCAGTGGATCTGGGGTTGGCCCTTTGTTCGTGGCGCTTGGAACGGACTTCGAGGTCGCGGTGCCTCGATGGACACTCTGGTGGGCTTAGGAACCCTTTCCGCCTACGGCTTGAGTCTTGCCAATGGCTTAAGCGACCCGCATGCCCCCGTGTATTTTGAAGTGACGGTCTTCTTAATTGGCTTTATTCGTCTTGGAAAATGGCTTGAATCGCGGGCCAAATCGCAAACAGGCCTCGCTCTCCGCGAACTTCTAGCCTTACAACCTCCCATGGCCTCGAAAATCGTCGGAGATCGCGAAGAGCGACTCGACGCTTCGCTCCTTCGGGTAGGCGACCACGTGCGCGTGCGCCCCGGTGAAAAGATTCCCTGTGACGCTCAAGTTCTCGCAGGGCATTCCTCGGTCGATGAAGCTTGGCTAACAGGTGAGAGCATTCCGGTTGAGAAAAATCCTGGAGACCCCGTGCATGCAGGATCACAAAACGGCCTAGGCACTCTGCAACTTGAAGTGATTGCCCTTGCCGAAAAAACGCTTCTGGCACGAATGATCGAAGCGGTCGAAAAAGCGCAGCAAACCCGAGCTCCGATTCAGCGCATTGCGGACCAGGTTAGCGCTCGATTTATTCCGGGCGTCTTAGTGGCCGCAGGAGTTACTGCGGGAGGTTGGCTTCTAGCCGGAGCACCACTCACCGAGGCTTTAGTGTTCGCGATCTCGGTTCTAGTGATTGCTTGCCCGTGTGCTCTGGGGCTTGCCACTCCGGCAGCACTCGTGGTGGGTCTGGGGCAAGCTTCGCGTTTTGGAATTCTCATTCGAAGTGGAGCTGCTTTAGAAGCGCTTGTGGCATCCAAAACGATCGTCTTCGATAAGACAGGAACCCTGACTCAAGGGCAGCCCGAGCTGACGGATGTTGAGGGCCTGGGCATCCCTTCGAACGAAGCTCTGGAGCTTGCTGCCAGTCTCGAGCAGCGCTCGGAACACCCCATTGCTCAGGCGCTCCTGAAAAAAGCCCAAGAGAGGGGGCTGACATTGACTGCTCCTGATCGCTTCGAAGCGATTCCCGGAAGAGGTCTTCGCGCCTCATGGAAAGGAAAGTTCGCGCTCCTGGGGAACTCCGTTCTTTTAGAGTCTATGGGAGTCGAGATCCCGCAGGTCGCAAAAAATCTTCAGGAAAACTGGGGAAACCAAGGCAAAACGGTTTTTTTCATCGCTTATGACTTTCAGTGCGTGGGGGTCTTAGCTCTTCGCGATGAACCCCGAGACGACGCGGCTGAAACCCTTGCTTGGCTGAAATCTGAGGGAATCGCCGTTCGAATGCTTTCGGGAGATCGTCAGAGCACGGCTCAAGCGATCGGCAAAGCGCTTGGAATTCCTGAAACTCATATTGATGCAGAAGTATTGCCTACTGAAAAGGAAGCGGTCATCGCGAAGCTGCAACTGCAATCTGAAACC
>JBDLQW010000110.1:0-6012 GCA_039800365.1 Pseudomonadota bacterium | reverse complement strand
TGGTCGAACGACTTTGGGAGAGGAAAATGTTCTCTATCCCTTCTCTGCCATTGGGATGATTCCTCAGGACTTGAAGTACAAAGGCGAGGACACCGAGCTTTTGATTGGCAGTCACAACACGATTCGTGAGTCGGTGACTTTGAATCTGGGAACGGTTCAAGGGGGCGGAAAAACAGTCGTTGGCGACCATAACCTTTTGATGGCGTACACGCATCTGGGGCATGACTGCATTATTGGTAATCATTGCATTATCGCTAACTCGGGCGGCCTTGCAGGACACTGCGTGCTTGAAGATTATGTGACGATGGGGGGAATGTGTGGTGTTGCCCCGTTCGTTCGTATTGGGGCACATGCTTACATTGCGGGCTTTTCTGGAGTGGAAAAAGATATTCCCCCGTTTGCGATCGCCATTGGCCAAAGACCCTGCGCCATTAAGGGAACCAACATCGTCGGACTTCGGCGCCGAGGGATGCCTGCGGAGACCATCTCGGTGATCAATGAAGTGATCAAGCTCTGGATGCGTGGCGATGTTGAGAAGGAACGCTGTCTGTTGGAAATTGAGTCGCAGTACGGCGATGTTCCGCAAGTAGCGCAGCTGGTTTCTTTTATCCGTCAGAGTCAATACGGGACGGCACGGTAACCCTGGGTGTGAAGCTGCTGATTTCTGCGGCGGAAGCCTCCTCGGACTTACACGCTTCGCATCTCGTGGCGGCTTTGCGAGACTTGGATCCCGAAATAGAAATTCGGGGCATTGGGGGCGCTCAACTCGAGAGACAGGGGCTAACCCCTCTAGCGAGGACGTCGGACCTTGCAGTGATGGGATCTTTCGAAGTGCTGTCGCGCTTGCCTCAGATTTGGCGCGCAGAAAAGGCTCTTTTGTCTGAGGCCCGAGCCTTTCGCCCCGATGTGGCGGTTCTGCTCGACTATCCGGGGTTTCATTTTCGTGTGGGTCCCGAGCTCAAGCGTTTGGGAATTCCGGTGATTTATATGATCCCTCCCAAGGTTTGGGTTTGGAGACGCTCGCGGCTGGCAGCAATGAAAGCCTGGGTTAAAACTGTGCTTTGCATCTTGCCGTTTGAGCCGCGTCTTTACCACGAGGCTGGAATCGCTGCCGAGTATATCGGCTCGCCGTTAGTCGAAGAGCTTCCGATGCGGGAGACTTGCGAACAGGCACGCCAAAAGCTGGGGCTCGATCTCACTCAGCCCGTGCTGGCGGTTTTGCCCGGAAGCCGTCCCTCGGAAATGAGACGCCACTGGGAACCTTTTCTTGAAGCGGCTCGGCTTTTTTCTCAACGTCAACAGAGTCCTTGGCAGATTGTGGTGCCGATTGCTTCGACATTAGAGGGGGATGGCTGGACCGAGCGACTGACCCTCTGGGCTCGAGAAAGATTGGGCCCTGAAGGGCGCCTGCATGTGGTTCGCGAGCATTCGGGATGGGTGCTGCGCGCTGCAGATTTGGGATTGATCAAGTCGGGCACCTCCACTCTTGAGGCCGCCGCTCTCGAGTGCCCGATGGTTGTGGCCTATCGGCCAGGGAGATTCACGAGTTTTGCTGTGAAACATGTGCTGCGGTATCGTGGACCCGTGGGGCTGGTGAATCTTTTTCGAGGATGGAAATCGGGTGACGCCCTGATCGCCCCGGAGGTTCTTCACGAACAAATGACCGCCCAGCGTCTGGCCTCTGAGCTCCATCAGCTTTTTTCTAACCCGAAGCGGCTTGAAACCATGAGGCATGATCTTAGCGCTTTACGTGCGGAGATTTTAGGAAGCGGTGGAGATGCTCTTCTTCCCAGCGCTCGAGCAGCTCGCGCTGTATTGAGGGTTTTGGAAGAGTCGCGTTTGGCGTCGGGAGTTTCTTTGTGATTCGCGCTCTTGCGACGGTGTTGGTCTCGAGTGTTTGGGCTTTCCTTTCGAAGCTTTCGCGCGTCACATCGGATCGGGGCTGGATTCGGCAAACGCGATTGCCCGTTCGGGTGATCAGTGTTGGAAATTTTGAGGTCGGGGGAACAGGAAAAACTCCCGTTGTTGCGGCGTTGGCACGAGAAGCGCTGGGGCGCGGGTTTCATCCGGTGGTCTTGACTCGAGGGTATCGAGGGAAGTGGGAGTCGACAGGAGGGGTCATCGCGCCCCGACAAGCGTCGGTTAGCGGCTCTGAGGAAATCGATCCGTTTCAAGTGGGCGATGAGCCCTGTCTGTTACATGATCTCGTGCCGGAAGCTTGGGTTGGGATTGGGGCGGATCGTGTCGCATCGTTTTGGCGAGTGAGACAGGATGCGGAGAGGCGGCAGCTACCTTCTCCAGATTTGGCCATTTTAGATGATGGTCTTCAGCATCATTGTCTCAGTCGCGATGTTGAGTTGGTCTTGATGACCTCGGCTCGTCCCTGGCAGCGGGTTTTTCGTGAATTCCCGGGCTTTTTGCGTGCACCGGTGCTCGCAGCATGGACCAAAGGCGGCAGCGAGCCTTGGGGCTGGAGGCGATTTCAAGAGCGAATACGAGTCACCTGGGGGCAGAGAGCGCCCGAGGAGGCGACCGGATTGTGGCTGGTGACTGGAGTGGCCCAAGGTCAACAGGTACGCCGATCGTTAGAGGCGGCAGGTTGGCGAGTCGATCTTCATCACGACTTTAAAGATCATGCAGGATTTGAGCGGGATCAGGTTCGTGACATTCTCGAAAAAGCTGGCAGTGCCGGTTTGAAGGTCGCTCTCACCGGAAAAGACTGGGTCAAGTGGCGCGCCCTGGGAGTTCGTCGCGCCGAAGTTGAAGTCTTCGAGCCCGAGATGATTTTGGATGAGCAGGGGAGGCGAGCGTGGTCACGCGTGCTTTGGGGCAGTTGATTTTTGGCAGCATGGGCCGAATGCTGGCCCGGATGCCACGATGCCTGGGTTTAGCCCTGGGAAGCGTGCTCGGGAAATTCTTGAGGCGGCTGGGGTGGAAGCGGGCCTGCATCCGATCGAATCTCCTTTTGGCTTTTCCCGGCTCGGAGGCACCTGTCGAAGCTTTTCGCGCGCAAGTGGAGCGCGACTTTTACGATCATTTCGGCAAGCTGCTTTTTGAGTTTCTTGCCCAGTTTGGAGACTGGCGCCGCTGGGTTTTGAATCAGGTTTCGATTCAAGGTCTCGAGCACTGGCAGCGGGCCCATGCGCAGGGCAAGGGCGTCGTGTTCATCACGAGTCATCTTGGAAATTGGGAAGCAATGGCCGCTCGTTTTGCGGTGAGCGAGTCGCCTCAAAGCCCGGGGCGCGAATTGTTGATTGTGACCAAGCATCTGAAGCCTGAGTGGCTACATCAGGAATTTGAGCGGAACCGGGCGAAAGCGGGAGTCAGCGGCACTTACGAGCCCAAAACCATGAAGGATGTGCTTCGTGCCTTGTCGAAGGGCAAGACTGTGGGCTTTGTGTTGGATCAATACGCCGGCGCGCCCATTGGAGTGCGAGTGCCATTTTTTGGAATTCCTGTGGGTACTTTGTTAGCTCCCGCGGCGATCGTCAAACGAACCGGCGCTATTCCTCTTCATGCGGTGTGTTTTCGCGAAAAAAGCGGACGCTTGCTCGTGAAAATCGAAGCGCTCGAGCCTTGGATTTCGGCTGAGAACTCTCACCAAGAGCTCGCACTGAATACAGCTCGTTGGGTTGAGGCAATCGAGCGAGCCATTCGGGAGCGACCAGCGCAGTGGCTTTGGTCGCACCGAAGGTTTAAGGGAGATCTTTCTCCGTTAAATCCCACCGAATGGGCGGCACCGCGAGAGCGCGCCTGAGTTTTTTCTAATGCCCTAGGGATTCTCTGTATCAGGGTGGAATCCCAGGCCGGGCTGAGTCATACTTTTTCTTATGATGCTGCGAATGAGGGATGGTCCTTCCGTCAAAATTTTTACAGTTCTCTCCCTCGTTTTGTCAGCATGTGCGACTGGCGGCAATCTGAGTCGAATCGAAGATTCACAGGGCCTTCCGACCGAGGTGGGTGCAGACCTTCATCGTTTCGAGGTGCGCGAGGGTGTAGTGCCGCGACCGTCAGCACTGGCAGTTCGCCAAGATGCGGTTCCGCTATCCCGAAAAAATAAGCTCTCGAAAAAGTCTTCTCGTGTTCAGAGCCCAACCTTTGAGAAGGCCGCTGTCTTGAAGGATCGAGGGCCGCACTCTTTGGATTCTCCGGCGCCATCGGTCTTCGAGTATCCTCAGCGTCGTCCGAAGGTCGATCCGATTTGGGTGGGAGAGAAAGCCACCTACGACATTAATTATCTGGGAATGAATGCCGGAGACTTCACTCTCCAAGTTCTGCCATTTAAGGAGATTAATCGACGAAAGGTTTATCATGTTTTTGGTGAGGCAAAGAGCAGCAAGGTTTTTAGCCTCTTTTACTCATTAAAAGACACGATCGAGACCTTTATTGATTACCAGGCCTGGGCTCCTCATCGATTTCACATCGTGCTGGACGAGTCGAAGCAGAAGCGAAATTCACTTGAACTTTACGATTCAGAAAAGGGTGAGACTTTTTTCTGGAATCGTTGGAATCACCATAAAAAAGGCTATATCGAGATTAAGGATCGCTTTCCAATGAAGCCGCTTTCTCAGGATAGCCTCTCGAGCCTCATGTACCTGCGCACTCAAGAGCTCCAGGATGGCGATGTTGTTCGATTTCCTGTGATTTCTGAGGGAAAAAACTGGGAGGCCGAGGTGACGGTGCTTCGACGTGAGATGATCAATAGCCCGCTAGGAAGAGTTCGGGCGATCGTTTTGAAGCCCGAGACCAAATACCAAGGGATTCTGAAAAAGCAGGGAGACAGCTTTATTTGGTTAACGGATGACAGCCGGAAAGTACTTCTGCGGCTAGAGGCCAAGGTTCGAATTGGGACGGTTGTCGCGGTTTTGAAGTCTTTTGAGTCCGGCATGCGGAGTGATAGCGATCGATGAAGATTTTGGTGCGAGCACCCAACTGGATTGGCGATCAGTTGATGGCTTATCCGTTCTTTTACTTTCTTCGAAAGCGGTATCCGCGGGCCCAGATCACGGTGGCCTGTGTGCCCTGGGTGGCGGATCTTCAGTTTCGACACTTGATCGATGCGGTGGTGGTGGTTCAGCCGCCCGCTGCTCATCAGCGCTCGCTTTGGGCTCGGCTTCAGCTTCTCGAAGCGGCCGCCCGAGAGGTGCGGAAGCAAGGGCCTTGGGACCTGGGCATCACTTTGCCCAACTCTTTCGGGTCTGCTTGGTATCTCTGGCGTGCGGGCTGTGCTCAGCGCGTGGGGTATTCGGCTGAGGCACGCCGCTGGTTTCTGACCGATGCTCGCCCCTGGGCCAACGCTTCGGGTCTTCATCGGTCGCAGGCCTATTTGAATCTCGCCTTTTCTGGGCAAGCGCATGCTTCAAAGGATTCAGGTTTGGATGGCGCACCTTCCGTCGATTCGTTTTGGACGGTGCCTGCTGAGAACGATTTGGATCCACCCGTGCGCGGAGAAGTGGATGTGTTTCCCGCTCGAGAGGCCTGGCCGATGGCAAAGACGCTCGAGCCGCCTTCGGATCCGTACTGGATTCTAGCTCCCGGCTCGATGGCTGATAGCCGTCGATGGGGTGAAGAGCAATTCGCAGAGCTTGCAGGAAAAATTGCGCGCGAGACCGCTCTATCGGGCATGATCGTGGGAGGTCCGAAGGAGGCTCCAATCGCGGAGCGTTTGAAGCAGGATCGATCCTTGCGACTCAAGGATTGGACGGCCCAAGGGCCAGTGCCTGATCTGTGGCGTCTTTTCCGCGACGCTCGGTTTGTGGTGAGCAACGACTCGGGCCTGGCACACCTTTCTGCTCTGATGGGAACTCCGACCTTTCTACCATGGGGAGCAGGTGAGCCGCGAAGGACTCGTCCACGAGGACCAGGAGCGGTGCAAATCGAAGTGAACGCGGTGGCTTGCTGGCCATGTGAAAAAAATCATTGCGCTCAGGTCGGCTCAGATTTTTTGGCCTGTCTTCGTGGGATATCGCCACAGCAGGTATGGGCTCAGATTCAGCAAGGGGTTCTGAGGCA
>JBDLQW010000109.1:0-6383 GCA_039800365.1 Pseudomonadota bacterium | reverse complement strand
GCTTTGCACCTCAAAGCAGGCGCGAAGCGTGTGATCATTTCCGCTCCTTCTAAGGATGCTGATGCCACCTTCTGCGTCGGCGTGAACGAAACCTCGTACAACGCGTCTCAACACGTGATCGTCAGCAACGCGTCATGCACCACCAACTGCTTAGCCCCCATGGTTAAAGTCATCGACGAAGCTTTCGGCGTGATCCGCGGAACCATGCTGACCGTTCATAGCTACACCAACGATCAGAACGTGCTCGACCTTCCTCACAAAGACTTGCGTCGCGCTCGTGCCGCAGCGTTGTCGATGATCCCCACCACCACCGGCGCCGCCAAGGCCGTTGGATTGGTCTTGCCGCACTTGAAGGGAAAACTCGACGGCCTGGCCATCCGAGTTCCCACCCCGAATGTCTCGGTGGTGGACTTCACTGCTGAGCTGAAGACCAAAACCGATAAAGACGCCGTGAATGCTGCGCTCAAAGCCGCTGCTCAGGGCCCGATGAAGGGAATCCTGGCTTACGAGACTCACGAGCTCGTGTCTTGCGACTTCAACGGATCGAACGCCAGCTCGACGATTGACTCGAAGCTGACCTCGGTTCTTGACGGAAACTTCGTAAAAGTCGTGAGCTGGTACGACAACGAAACTGGATTCTCTCAGCGCATGCTGGATCTCACCGATTACATGGTGAAACACACATGAGCTCACTGAATCCCACCATCATTCAAAGCATCCGTGATTTTGATCTCAACGGAAAAGCGGTTTTCTTGAGACTGGATCTCAACGTGCCGCTCACTGATGCCGATAGCAATGGCCACCGCTCGGTTGCTGATGACAACCGCATTCGCGAAGCCTTGCCGACGATCCGTTTGGCTCAAGAAAAAGGAGCAAAAATCATCATCGCCTCGCACCTCGGAAGACCCGATGGAAAAGTGAAGCGAGAGTTCTCACTCGAACCGGTCGCTGCTCATCTTGCAGAACTTTTGGGTGAGGAAGTCACTCTCGCAGACGACTGCATCGGCGAAGGCATCGAACTCATGGCTTCGGCCTTGAAGAACGGGCAAATCTTGTTGCTGGAAAACCTGCGCTTTCACGCAGGCGAAGAAAGCAACGACCCTGAGTTTGCGGCAAAGCTCGCGAGACTTGCGCAAGTGTACATCACGGACGCTTTCGGAACGGCTCATCGCAAGCATGCTTCAACCTACGGAGTGCCCTCGCTGATGACCTCCAAGGGAATGGGACTGTTGATCGAGAAGGAGCTCAAGTACCTTGACCCCTTACTCGCTCAGCCGAAACGTCCTTTCTATGCCGTTCTGGGTGGCTCGAAAGTCACGGATAAAATCGCAACGATCGACTCGCTCTTAAAGCAGGTCGACGGGCTCCTGATTGGCGGAGCGATGGCTCATGCCTTTTGGGCCGCGCAAGGCGATACGGTTCCCGCTCAAGCCAAGCAGCCCAAGCCTGAAGATGTCGAGGCCGCCAAACAGGTCATGCGCGAAGCCAAGCGCCGAGGAATCCCCTGCATCATTCCAGCAGATACAAACGGTGGGTTCGATATTGGACCCAAGACGGTTGCAGCTTTTTCAACGTTTCTGAAGCAGGCAGGCACGATTTTCTGGAACGGCCCGCTGGGTTGGTTCGAGAAGCCCGAATATGCAGTAGGCACCTTTGAAGTCGCTAAGGCGGTGGCAGAGACCTCGGCCCTGAAAGTTGTTGGAGGGGGCGATACTGTGTCGGCAATTCAGCAATCAGGCACGGGAGCCCAGTTCGATCACTTGAGCACGGGCGGCGGCGCGGTACTCGAGTACCTCGAAGGTCACGGACTTCCTGGAATCGAGATCCTCAAAATCTCGGCTCGCCAAAAACAGCTACTCGACCAATCGCTCTAAGAAAGTCTCCTCATGAACGCTTCTCGTGGCATCGTTGTCGCTGGAAACTGGAAAATGAATCACGGACCCCATGCTGCACGCTCTTTCATCGAAGAGCTGGCAGCCCTGGGGTTTCCCGGTGCGAAGGCCAAGCAATCGATCGAGGCCAAAACCCTTCGGCTTCGACTCTTTGCTCCTAGCCTCAGCGTTTCAGCAACCCAAGCAGCCATTGAGAACCTTGGGAAATCGGAAACCTCTCGGAACCCTTGGATTGAAGTGGGCGTGCAAAATGCCCACTTCGAGCGCTCAGGCGCATTTACGGGCGAGATTTCAGGCCCCTTGCTTTTAGAATGTGGCATTCGCACGGTTCTGATTGGCCATTCTGAACGACGGCAGCACTTTGGAGAAACCAATACCAGTGCAGGTCAACGAATGGCGTCCCTCTTAGACCAGGGTTTCGAAGTGGTGTTCTGCGTCGGCGAAACCCGGGCTGAACGTGAGGCGGGAAAAACCGAGGCCGTTCTGGCTAAACAGCTCGACGAGGCATTTCTAGCGACGCAGGCTTTCTTGAAGGCCAAAAATCGCTCCCTCACTCCTGAGCTTTGGAACTCGCTCGTGATCGCTTACGAACCCGTTTGGGCGATCGGAACCGGGTTGACAGCAACTCCTGAGCAGGCACAAGAAGCTCACGCTCAGGTTCGCCATTGGTTCAGGAGCCAAAAGCAAAAATGCGAGTTTCCTCTGCCCGATGCTGATCGAATCTCTCTGCTGTACGGAGGGAGCGTGACTCCTGAAAACTTTGCACGTCTTCTCGAGTGTCCTGACGTTGACGGCGCCCTAGTGGGGGGCGCTAGCCTTCAGGCTACGAGCTTTTTGAAGTTGATCGAGATTGGCGCTCAGGCTATCTAGCGAAGATCTATGCAGACTTTTCTGACGGTCCTTCACATTGTCGCGTGCATCCTCCTCATTCCCACGATCCTGATCCAGTCTGGAAAAGGCGCAGAAATCAGCGCAAGCTTTGGCGGTTCCAGTCAGACGGTTTTTGGCAGCTCAGGGGGTGCTAATTTTTTCACTCGCCTGACCACCACTCTCGCATTGATTTTCATGTGCACGTCTCTAGCGCTCACGTCACTTTCGAACCAGAGCAAGAAAAGTGTGTTCGAAGGAGCCGTTCCGGCAGCTCCAGAGGCAACTCCGACGGCAAGCGCTTCGGGTGCGCCTGAAGCGGTGCCTACAGAGCAAGCCCCCACTGCGAGCGCTGAGAAGCCTTCTGAAGCCAAAGCCCGTTAATCGACTTTAGAACTCGATTCACTCGATCTTCTCTGAGCCCTTCGGCACATCGACTGCATGAAGGGGTCGAGATGAAGCTTCGAGTCGCCTTGCTGGCCCCTCCGTTCGAAAGTGTTCCTCCAAAACTCTACGGTGGCACTGAGCGCGTCGTTCATGAGTTAGCCCGTGGGCTGCATGCGCGGCAAATCGAAACCACCGTCTTTGCTTCGGCCGACTCGACGGTGCCGGGAGCTTTGGTTCCCATTGCACCATCAGCACTGCGACTCAGGCAGCCTCCCGTCCATGATGCTGCTTCTTTTCAGCTGCACGCCCTGGCACAAATCGCCGAGAGACTGGAAGGCTTCGATGTCATCCATAATCATAACGACGCATGGATGCTCCCGCTTCATGCCATGACCGACACGCCCATGCTGACCACGCTCCATGGACGACTCGACATTCCAGAGCTGCAACTTCCCCTGAAGTCTTTTCGTGGCGCGCAATTTATCTCGATCAGCGATGCTCAACGACTGCCAGCACCCTCACTTCCTTGGATGGCCACCATTCATCATGGCATCGATCTTCAACGATTTACCTTCGAGCCCCGCCCCGGAAAATACCTGGCGTTTTTAGGTCGAATCTCAATCGAAAAGCGCCCCGACCTCGCAATTGAAATCGCAAAACGCGCTGGAATCCCGCTTAAAATCGCCGCTAAGATCGAACCCGGACGCGATCATGAATACTTTCGAGAGCGAATCGAGCCTCATATCGACGGAAAAAACGTCGAGTTTATAGGAGAGATCTCAGAGTCTGAGAAATCCGAATTTCTGGGCGGGGCTCTCGGCTTGGCATTTCCGATCGACTGGCCTGAGCCCTTCGGTCTTGTCATGATCGAATCGCTTGCTTGCGGCACCCCCGTGCTAGCGCGCCCATTTGGCTCGGTGTTTGAAGTGCTTAAAAACGGCACCACGGGCTTTATCGATGCCGATGTGTCGGTTCTTGCTCGCAAGGCCTTAGAGCTTGAGTCATTCAGTCGCACAGGCTGCCGCAGATGGGTTGCCGAACGCTTCTCGCTTGAGCGCATGGTGGAGGATCACCTCAATGTCTACCAACGAGCCATCAGCGATCGACGGGATCTCCTACATTCCGTCGGATTCGCTCGCGCCCATCACTAAAAAACTGAGTTTCAAGGAACATCGCTCATTCGGGGTCACTGATATCCGCGGCGAAATTCCGCGAGGACGCTCCTCAGAACTCGGGCTGTACTTCAACGACACCCGCTACCTGAATATCTGGGAGACCCTTTTCAACGGACAAGCTCCCGTGCCCCTCGCGCAAGAGCTTCGTCATCAGGGAACGACCTGGGTCCTTTCAATGACGAACCGCGATCTCCCCCTCCTGGAGGGAGCAGGTCGAATCCCTCGCGATACCCTCTTGATTCGAAGAATTCTTTCGCTTCACCGTGACAGCCTTTTTGAGATTCTCACGATTCGAAATTTTTCTGGCACCTCACAGCAACTTCGCCTCGAACACTGGGCCGGCGCGAGATTCGAAGATCTGTTCGAAGTGAGAGGAATGACCCGACAAGCACGAGGAAAACTTCTCCCCCCCGAAGAGCGATCGCCGCGCCATGATATCTTTCACTATGAGGGCCGAGATGGGCGACATCGCAGCACGCATCTTCAACGCTGCTACGACACAGACAAAATTCGCCTCTCTCCTTATCTCACTGGATACTCGACTCTTTTGACGCTCGACCCGAAAGAAATCATCGTTTTTCGCACCGTGGTGAGCTTCGATGATGCCGTTCCGCTTCGCTATCACGAAAACGATTTCGAAGGCCTTGATCCGAGCCAAATGATGGCCCTTGCAACTCGAAACGAAGCCAAACCTAAGCTCTTTTCTTTCTCTCTTGAAACTGATCATGCCCTTTTTAATCGAGCCATCGATTGCGCGAGCACGGATATCCGAATGCTCCTGACCGAGGAATCCGGAGGCCTCCTCTATCCGTATGCCGGAGTGCCTTGGTTTTCAGCTCCGTTTGGCCGAGATGGGCTGATCACGGCCTACCAACTCCTTCCCTGGGCTCCGGAAGTGGCCCGCGGAGTTTTAGATTTCGTCTTCCAAAATCTGGGAGAACGCCAAGATCCATTCACCGACGAAGAACCAGGAAAAGCTTTCCATGAACTACGCCGAGGTGAAATGGCCCTTCTGAGAGAGATTCCTTTTGTACCTTACTTTGGGTCAGTAGATGCCACTCCGCTTTCACTGATCTTGCTACAAGAGTACTGGCTCTGGACTGAGGATCATGACTCGCTTGAACGATGGTGGCCGAGCGTTTTAAAAGCGCTGAACTGGCTAGATCAGGCCACCGGTCAAAACTCTTGGGGGTTCCTGGCTTATAGCCGAAAAACACCCGCTGGGCTGAGCAACCAAGGTTGGAAAGACTCTCACGACTCCATCATGCACGACGATGGACGCCTGGCCGAGGCTCCCATCGCTCTTTGCGAGGCTCAGGCCTACTGTTACCGTGCGCGAATGGGAATCGCCGAGATCGCGCGCAGCCGCGGTGACTCGATTCTGGCATCTCAACTCGAGCTTCACGCCTATCGCCTCAGAGCTGAGTTTCACGAGAAGTTTTGGGATAGTGAGAGGCGCTTTGTCGCTCTCGCCCTCGATGGACAAGGCAAAGCCTGCCAAGTCAGAAGTTCGAACATGGGACACTGTCTTTTCGGTGGAATCGTCACGGATGTTCAAGCTCAAGCGATCGCTGAGGCGCTGCTGACCGAAAGTTTCTTTAGCGGCCACGGCATCCGCACGTTAGCCGATTCTGAGACCGCCTATAACCCCATGAGCTACCACAATGGCTCTATTTGGCCGCACGACAACGCTTTGATTGCCGACGGACTCAGGCGCTACGGCAAGGTTCAAGCCTTGGTACAACTCGCCGATGGAATGACCTCGGTACTCGAGTCAAGCGACGACTACCGACTTCCTGAGCTCTTTTGTGGATTTCGAAAACGGGGAACCGAACCCCCAATTCCTTACGAAGTCGCCTGCAAACCTCAAGCATGGAGTGCGGGGTCGATCTTCTTGCTTCTGAAAGCTCTGCTGGGGATTGAAAAGAAAAGTCAGCAGCCCGGGCTAGTGATCCGCAACCCCATTCTCCCGTCACTTCTGAACTCGATTGAAATCCGCGATCTCAAGATCCTCGATACTACGATGAATCTTCGCTTTGATCGTACTGGTCGAGGGGTTCGA
>JBDLQW010000108.1:0-16940 GCA_039800365.1 Pseudomonadota bacterium | reverse complement strand
GACCCGCTGGTCGCTGGCTGTGGGTGCAGCGGATTTCAACCGCGACGGCTGGCCGGATCTCTATGTCGCCAACGACTTCGGGCCGGACGAGCTGTACTACAACCGCGAAGGAAAGGGTTTCGAGCTGATCGAGGGCCGCGTCTTTGGGGCGATGGGCAAGGACACCTACAAGGGAATGAACGTCTCGATCGCGGATTTCGATCGTACGGGCTGGCTCGGAGTCTACGTCTCGAACGTGCATCATGCGCTTCAGGCGGAAGGAAGCCTGCTCTGGTCGTTCTCACCAGGAACTGAACCGCGCTATCCGCGCTGGGCCGAAACGGCCACTCAGAAAGGCGTCTTAAACGAAAGCCGATTCGGCTGGGGGGCAGCGGCAGCCGATTTCGACAATGATGGCTGGGTGGATCTCGCGCAGGCCAACGGCATGGTCGATGATCGCTATGACCGCAAATTCGAAAAGTGCCCCGACTACTGGTACGTCAATGAAAAGATCGCCCGGTCTCCGCCCTCCTATCATCGGTTCGCGGACACTTGGGCGGACATCCGCGGCTACTGCATTTTCGGCCGTGAGCGAAATCGGCTGTACGCAAACCGGGGGCCTTCGGCGAAGCCCCAGTTCGTGGATATCGCTTCTTCCTCGGGTCTCGTCGAAGAGACGAACTCTCGTGGAGTCGTGACCGCGGACTTCGAAAACATCGGTCGTCGCGACCTCCTGTTCACGCATCCGTTTGCACAACCGACGTTCTACCGGAACGCCCTCGGAGCCGATCGGAGCGTGCCCCCTCGCGTCTGGGTGGGGCTGGAGCTTGCGGGCAACGGCACCAGCTGCAATCGCGATGCGATCGGCACGCGGGTGGAGCTCGAGGCCATGCGCGAGGATGGAAGCTCTTTTGTTCAGACGGCCGAGGTCCAGGCCGTCACCGGGCTTCTCGCGCAGGGCGATCGACGCCTGCACTTTGGCCTGGGATCGGGTGTCTCGAAGCTTCGGGCTCGAATTCGCTGGTGCGGATCCTCGCAGGAAGAAGTCCTGGATCTCGCTGCGGGCAGCTACCATCGACGGAGGCAGCAGCAGTGAAGTCGTCCGAAGAGATGCGATCCGAGAACTGGGATGGCGAGCTTCGCCAGCACTGGTACATCGCCGCGCTCTCGCAGGAGCTGGGGCGCGATCGTCCCATCGGGCGAACGATCTACGGAAAACACTATGCTCTTTTTCGCGATGGAGCAGGAAAGGTTCAGGCACTCCAGGATCGGTGTCTACATCGCGGAACTAAGCTTTCTGAGGGGCGATGCGTGGAGGGCGGCCTGGGCTGCCCGTATCACGGCTGGGTCTACGACTCGGATGGCTGCGTCGTGGATATTCCCTCGGAGGGCCCGCGGTCTCCGGAACTCGAATCGTCGATCCGATCGAGGCGCTGGAGCCTACCGAAGACCGAGGTGGTCGAGCAGGACGGCGTGATCTGGCTTTGGGCCGGAGCGGGGGCGCCCGATCCGGCGACTCCCTCCTGGCGCTTTCCGCACGCAAGTGATCCGAACTGGCCGCAGTACTTCATGGTCACGGATTTTGCGAACGAGGTCACGCATCTCGTTCAGAATTTCATGGACGTTCCGCATACCGTTTTTGTCCACTCGAAGTGGTTCCGAGACCGTGCGCTGAAGCAGGTGCCCTACGACCTCGAAGTGGGCGAGGGACGGGTCAAGGCCACCTACCATCAGCCCAACGACGTGATCGGCGGAGTGATGAAATGGGTCATCAATCCGGGAAACCTTCCCATGGTGCATACGGATGAGTTCATTTTTCCGAACCTGACCCGTGTGGATTATCTGTTCGGAGAAAATGGTTTTGTGGTCAACAGCCAGTGCACTCCAGTGGATCGCTGGAAAACTCGCGTTTACACCTGGATCGCCTATCGCGGCAGCTGGCTCGCGCCCTGGATCCGGCCAGTCGTCCGATTTTACACCCGCCGGGTGATTGAGCAGGATGTCGAGATCATGGAAAACCAGGGATCGAATCTTCAGCGCTTCGGCGGCGATTCAGCGTGGAAGTCGACGGCTGCCGATGAGATTCACCTGGCGATCACGCGCATGCGCGAGGCCGGAGCCTCCGATCGAAAGTCGGTGTACACGCCGATCACTCGCAAGGAGAGGCTCTTTTGGATTTGAGCGTGAATCGGAGCGCGGATCTCGATGCGCTCATGTGTACGCATGACCCCGTTCGGCGAATGGCTCCAGAGGACGAGGAAGCGATTCTCCGGATGCTCGAGAACTCTCCGATGAAGGTGGGCGGCCTCGAGCTGATCTACGATCGTCGCCCCAGGTTCGAGGGCCTGCTCGAGCTTCAGGCCCCGCGCCGGCTCACGCTGGTCGCAGGAGCCCGAGGGGATCCCAGGGCATTCGCCTCGCTCAGCTGGGGCCCGAGGTGGGTGGACGGAAAGGTGGTTTCTGCCCTGTATATCGGAGATTTTCGAGTGCAGGCGGATCGCGCGCTGGCCAGGACCTGGAGGAGATTTTATCCCGGGCTTGTCGGGCTGATCGGAACTTCCTCGGATTTCGGCCCTTCTTCGTGGATTTACACGGCAGTGCTCGAGAATAACCTGCCGGCGTACCGAAGCCTGGTCGAGAATCGGCCCGGCAAGAGCTTCTACTATCATCCGCTGGCACGACTCGAGATGGTGAACTCCGTCTTGCGCATGCCGAGCCTCGCGAGAAGCCGAGAGCCGCTGCCCGAAGGAGTGCGCCTGATCACGGGTGCGGCTCTGGGCGAAGAGCGGCTGGTGGAGTTCCTCGACCGCGTGAATCGAGGGCTGTTCCTCGGGTATCTCTTTGCGGATTCTGAATGGCGCAGACGCAAAGAGCAGTGGCCGGGTTTTGGAGCGGAAAAATTCCTGGTTCTCGTGGATGCCCGTGGCGAGCCACTGGCCTGCACGCTTCCCTGGTCGCCTTCGAACGTGAAGAAGATGATGGTCTCGCAAGCGGGGCGGGTCTCGAAGCTGCTTTTTGGCGCAGCGGGATCGCTGGGAATGAAGGTGCCCCGAGTGGGCGAGCCGATCGAGACGCTGTATCTCAGTCACCTCAGCTTCCGGCCCGGCCTCGATGCGGGCCTCGCGCCGCGGCTCGTGGGGGCATTTCTTCACGAGATCTATGACTCCGGAATGGCGAGGCGCCACCAGATGGTGTCTTATGCCGATCCCGCCTCCTGGCGCGAGTACCCGGCTCTCCGGCGCTTCATCTCGCAGGTCACGCCGGTGCGGATTTTCCTGGTCAGCACGACGCCCGAGCACCCTCGGCCCAATGAATCCGGTCCGATCGGATTTGAGATGGGGCTGGTATGATCCACTCCCTGGTCGGCATTGTTTATTCGCGGGAAGCAGCGGCGTTTTCGAGGTCGCTGAAGGATCCGGAGCTGGCCCAGCGGCGAGTGCTGGAAGTGATCCTCAGGTCTTGCTCGCGAGCTCCGTGGGGCGAGCGCGAACGACTGGGCGAGATTCGCAGTTATGAGCAGTTTGCCGAGCGAATTCCTGCAAGTGAATACTCTCGGTGGTATCCGCTGATCGAGCAGCAGCGGCGCTCGGGGCGGCCGATTCTCAACACGAAGGTAACCCGCTACGAGCCGACCAGTGGATCGACCGGAGAGCGCAAGTGGATCCCGTATACCCCTGAGTTTTTGGGGGAGATGAACCGGGCCGCCAGGGCCTGGATCCACGACGTGCAGAACCGGCACGAGGGAGCGCGACGAGGGCGGCACTTCTGGTCGCTCTCGTGGATTCCGTCTGAGCTGCGTGGAGCGGTCAATACCGATGATCGAGAGCTTTTTCCTGCCTGGCAGCGGCTGATCCTGAATCGACTCGTCGTGAGCCATCCGGCGCTCCAGCATGCGCCGAGCTCCGAGTCGGCCTGGTGGGCGACCCTGCTGCTTCTGGCTTCGGCATCGGACCTGAGCCTGATCTCGGTTTGGAGTCCGACCTACTTGACTACAGCCCTGCGGGAAATCTTCCAGCATCGCGAAGAATTGGCCGAAGCGCTTCGCGAAGGTCGCTGGCTGCGACACGAACGCGAGCTGGGCCGTTTTGTGGCACCATCCCGGCGCACGTTTCCCGTGGCTGCAAGAGATTTCCCGAGCTTCATTCAACGGCTGTGGCCTCGGCTCGCGCTCGTCAGTGCCTGGGATTCCGCGATGTCCGTACCGTACGCAGACGAGCTTCGCCGCCTTTTGCCGCAGGTGACTTTCCAGGGAAAGGGATTGTGGGCGACTGAGGGTGTGGTCACCATTCCGTGGAAGGATCGCTATCCGGTCGCGATACGTTCCCATTTCGTCGAGTTTCGCTGCCTGGCTTCCGGCCGAATCCTTCCGGTCTGGAGAGTGGAGCCCGGGCAAGAGCTTCAGCCCCTGCTGACGACGGGATCGGGGCTGCTTCGCTACGAGCTTCCTGACCGCGTCCGCGTGAGCGGGATGATCGAACGAACGCCCACCCTGGAATTCCTGGGAAGGATTGGCGGCGTGGATCTGACCGGAGAAAAGCTGAGCTTTGAAAAGGCATCGGGAATTCTGGCAGGTCTCCAGCAGCGTTTCGGGAAGCTGAAGCTGTTCTGCCTGGGAGTTCGACCACGACAGACGCCCCCGCGCTACACGATTCTGGGCGTGGGCGAGGAGGCGAGTTCGAATGCCCTGGCCCAAGCGCTCGAGGACGAGCTGCTCCGGATACACCACTACGCGGTCGCCCGGGAACTCAAGCAGCTGGCCCCCGCCGAAGCCCGCATTCTGCCCAGTGCTGCCGAACTCGAGTCAGTGCTGGGCTCCGCTGAGATTCGTGGACAAAGCAAGCCGAATTCGATCGTATTTCTCTCAGGCTGATGGAAGAGGAGATTGTGAGCATGCCGCATATCGATACGGGAAATCATTATCCGGGAATTCTCTCGCTCTTGTATTTCAAGTCGTCCTCGGGAGGAGCGCTCTCGAACCTGGCCCAAACGATCCTGCTCGGGCCGTCTTCGATGACTCCTGGTGAGCGAGAACTCATCGCAGCGTATGTATCCCGCCTCAATGAGTGCCAGTTCTGTCATGACTCGCATGCCGCTGCAGCGTCCTGGCACCTCGAAGGTGACCGCCTGATTCAGGAAGTGATCACCGATCTGGAAAAGGCCAACGTGACGGAGCGCCTGCGGGCCCTGCTGCGAATTGCGGCAAAGGTCCAGAAGTCCGGCAGGTCCGTGCTGCCCGAAGATATCTCCCGGGCAAAGAGTGCGGGGGCCTCGGATGAAGACATCCACGATGCCGTCCTCATTGCCGCTGCCTTCTGCATGTTCAACCGCTATGTGGATGGACTGGGCACGGTGCCCGCCGCGCGCGAAGTGTACCCGTCGATGGGACAGCGACTGGCGCAGAAGGGCTACGGGTATCCACCTCGTATCATCCGATGGCTCGTTAGGCGAATCCTCGATCGGCAGTTTGCACCCCGGGAAGGGTGAGCCTCGCGGTGAGCGCATGAGAAACTGGAAAGATCTGCGAACTCTTTTTTTCCTGTCGCTGATGTCGGACGTGCAGATTTTTCTGCTCCGGACGGATTTCGGGCGGATCGGGGCGATCGACTGGCTGGGTCTTTTTCTGATGGCAGCGGTCGGTTCGATGATCTGCTGCGTGATCAACCACAACCATCGGCATCACCCGATTTTCAGGCGGCGAGTCCTGAATCGGCTCGTCAATGCGTGGATCTCGGTCCTCATCGGAGCGCCCTCCATTCGCTTGCATCTGGTGCATCACCTGAATCATCATCGCCATTATCCAGGTCCGGGCGATTGGGCGCATTATGGGCATTGCGCAACAGGCGAAGGGCTCGGAAGGATTCTCACGTACCTGGTCCGTGCGACTCGGAGCATGAGTGCCCATCGTCACGAGCTCGTCACGACGAAGCAGCAGGTCCAGATGCTGCGTGAAGAGAGGCTGGCCGTTTACCTGTTCGCCGCTCTGGCACTCTGGCTTAACTGGAAGGCTTTTCTCTTCCTCATTCTTCCGACCTGGTTTGTCGGACAGGCGCTGCTCTTGACGTCCAACCTGTTGAACCACGATCGTTGCAGGCTCGATGATTCCGTGAACAGCTCGCGGGATTTCCTGTCGGGATTTGAAAACTGGATCCTGTTCAACAATGGCTACCACGCAGCCCATCACCTGAAGGCTGCCGTTCACTGGAGCGAGCTGCCGCAGCTTCACCGCGACCGGGTTGCCCCGTTCAAGGATTCCGAATTCCTGGAGAGCTCCTTTTTCTGGTTCCTCTTGAAGGTTGCCTTTAGAAGTCGAGGTGCCGCCGCGTGAAGTGGAGTGCGCTCGATTCGAAGATGCCGTAGGCAATGCCGATGGGCTGACGAAAGCGACTGAGAACAGACTAAAATACGTTCGCAGATCCTATTAGCCCGAGCTCTGGGTGCTTCGAGCGCCGGCCGTAATCGGCGAGAAGCCATTGAGTACCGCAATGACCTTCGTTTTTTCTGGTGAATTTCTAGATTTCTTTAATTCTTTTTGCCCTCGCGCCAGGAACATCTCTAGGGTGAAAGCCCCAAAATATGAAGGATAGCAACCACCAGCGCTAGGGCGTTTGCGGCGATCCTGATGGTCGCATCATTTATGAACAGCCAGTGGCCGCGTCGAAGTTCGCGCCAAAATAGGCAGAATATCCCGAAGCAAGAATTCAGCATGTTTTTCCTGCCAACTTGAATCACTCACGGCACCAACGAGAACAGCATCCCATTCGGAAGCGTAATAGGCCCACACCCCAGTCGCTCCCGAGTGTCCCACCAAGGTAGGTAAGGCCGCGAGGGCAAAGAACACACCCCCCGGGCGAATTCGCCATGCTCCGCGTCCAACGTCGATTCCCGCGTGAACGGCATTTTCCGTAAAGTCGGTCTCAAGCTGAGAGAGGGGCACCGGGCGCCCGCTGACAAGAGCACGCATGAAATCTCGTAGGTCGTGAACTGTCGTGATTAGGCCGCCTCCGGCCTGATCGACTGAAACAGAAAGAGCGCCACGCAGGTTGGTTCCGTTGATCCAAATATCAGCGGGCGCAGTTGCTCCCGACGGTGCGGACTCAAAGGCATGATACCAAGTGTGTTTCAGTCCCAGAGGATTGATGACTCGGTCTCTGACCACTTGATGAAAGGGTTTTTTTGTTACGCTCTCAAGCACCAGTCCCAGGAGGTCATAGTTGGTGTCGGAATAGTGAAAGCCCCCTTGAGGCCCTTCTGCGGGACTATAATGAGCGCGTGCATAATCCAAGCAGTCACGACGGCTCCATTTTCGATGGGGTTCGGTCAGGATGCGATCGAAGAGTCGAGGAGATCCATCGCGTGAAACATCTGAAAAGTAATCTGGAAGTCCAGTTCTATGCGCAAGTAGCATTGCCACGGAGATTTTTTCAAAGGCCGAATCGCCGCCTTTAATAGGAAGTCCTGCGAGCTCTGCTCTGGGAATGTAGTCAGTGACAGGTGCGGAGAGCGAGAGCCGGCCTTCCGATACGAGTTGAAGAATTGCTGCTGCGACAAAGAGTTTTCCAACACTTGCTGAGAAGAAGGGGGTCTCTACTGTCATCGGTTGTTTTAGGGCAACGTTTGCGAGTCCGTGCGCGAATCCGCGTTGAATCCCGTGGCGAGGGGCATCCACCCACATTACGGCACTGTGAACCTCTTTGGGCGTTAATGCTGCGAGCGCCGTATTCAGGCGTGATTCGGAATCCTCTCGCGTGAGCGTGCATCCCGTCACTAGAGTGAAGAGCATCATGATAGGAGCTGTTGATCTGATCCAGGGCATGCGTTGGAGGCTGAGCATTGATCTGGAGGTATCACATCAGCCCTTCCCAGCTCTATGCTCGGTTCTGTGGGTTCCCTTTTTCAGAAGAAATATCCCCGCACATGGCCTGAGACGATATTCATACGCCTGGCGATTCCTTGGCGGAGTCTCGAACCGTGCTGAATCAAGCGCTTTGGTCTGAGGAAGAACGCTCTGACCGCGTCTTTAATGTCAGTGATTTTGAGAAACAGGCACTCGGCCACCCGGTCCGCTCGGAGGACTTGCTACATTCGGGCTCTTAGAGTGGGGCCGAGGCGTAACATACTCGTCGGGCGATTGTCGGAGTATTCCGGGCGTCACGCCGGTGGAAAGAGCGCCATTAATAGTGAACCAATCGAGAGAAAATCGCGGTGGCCAATCATCACAGCAGTATTCGCTAATTTCATGCTACCGACACTGTAACTCGTCTTTATTGATCGGCTTCACTCATCACTCAAACTGATGTAATCAAGCCAATAATCTGAACGCTGAAACGCTCTCACGCAGGTCATCAAAAGCGTCAGGCTCGCCCTACTGAATTTTTTTAATACCGGGCTCAATTTAGGATGCGATTGCCGTATTCGACGAGTTCTTTGGTTCGCTGCTGAATTTGCTTTTGTCTTTCAGCACGAGCTGCGCCTTCAGCTTCATGCGAAAGTCTTTTTCGTGAGAGCGAATCAATGACTTCACGAATTCCCGATTCATTCAAGTCGCCACGTTCCAGCGCTTGAGAGATTACTCCTGAACATTTATTGAGATCGACTGAATTCTTTTGCGCAGATAGGGCATTTTCTAGGCCTTTCTCAAAAAGACAGAGTGCTAGCTTGCCTTCGTAATAGTTTTTAGGATTCGCTCGAGATGCCTGCCGATCAGCTCTTTCAGATTTAATTTCGGAAATAATTTGATTGGCAAGGTCGGTTGCATCATCACTGCCTGCACGAGCTTGTACAGCCAAAGGCATCAGCACCAATCCTAGAATTGCCGTTATTTTTTTCATAGAAGCTCCTGGTTCTTGGCTATTCGCGCCTAGTTTTCGAATCGTGCGACCAATCTGCGAAGATTAGACCAAAGCCAAAAAGCTCTGACGGATCCTGCTTGCAGTCATCTCGAGTGGTCTTTGTGATTTGAAAAAATGGCGTTAAAACCGGTGTTTACTGGATGGAATCTGTGTGTCGACCACAGAGGTTCAGCCAGGTCAGGGCACATGAGGGACATCCAAAATATGTAAAAAGAATCGACAGCTGTCGCGCCTTTGGGCACGTTTTGTTTTAGGCTTCTTTTTCGGGCTCAGTACTGTGGGCACTATTGGTGATTTGATGGCTGATTCTGCGTGGGCCACTCTGACGCCTGAGTCCCCGATAGCAATGCTTAAACAGGACAGTACGGATAGCATCCGTCTCTTGAATCTGAGTCTACCCCAAGGGTGGCATTTACCCAGTAAGCAAGGCATTTCGGGCGCCTCTTTGCCACTCAGATCAGACAGCTTGTCACCGACAGGGGTGGGGGAGGTGGCCCGGCGCGGTGCTTAAGACGAACGTCCTTGGGCCTGTTCGGGATGATGGAGTTGGACGTCCCAGAGTTCTCTTGAAAAATCTCGGATCGCTTTGAGCTTTTCGAAGAGTTCTGGTTTCCAGCCCTCGAGGCCTTCAAAGGTCTCGTACTCAAGCTGCTCGATATCGCGATGAAGCGCTGTGAGAGCGGTTGCTAGGCCTTGAGCGCGCAGAATGTCGAGGTACTTTTGTCGGTCGAAGGGCTCATGGCGGTTACGCGATTCGTTCAGCATGCGCCTCAGTCTAGCCCAAGTTTTTGACAGATCCAAGCGAACTGATTATCCTCAAAGGTCCGTATGGAGATCTCCATGGAGCAGGACCCTCAGACCGGATATGGATGTTTGGCTCGTGAATTCTTAGAGTATCGAGAACAAATTCCACGCTTACTTCGAGCCGCCCAGTGGGAGCGGCTTGCGGAGAGCCTTTTGCGCCTGAATCGCATGGCCGAGCGGGCTGGGTATCGCGAGCTTTGTCTTCGCGCTCAGGCCCTGATCGACATTTTGGGGCGCCGGGGAGCAGGTCGAGACTTTGCCGGCATTCAGGTTCAGGGGCTCGTTCAGGGGTTGGTCGACTTATTGGCTCATTCTGAGTGGCGAGAGCAGCATCGGCAATTTGATGCGGCGACAGATTCGCAGTGGGAAAAACCAATTTCTCGTGATACCCCAAGCTCACTTTCCCGTGAGGTCGGGGTGTAGCGCAGCCTGGCTAGCGCATCTGCTTTGGGAGCAGAGGGTCGCTGGTTCGAATCCAGTCACCCCGACCATTTTTTCATTTATCGGATTTCGCAAAAAATCAGGTTCTCCGGATCTACCACGAGGTAATCGCGGTGGGCGTGTACTGATTCGTGGTCGATCCATCTCCGAATTGTCCGTAGACGTTAAGGCCCCAACACTTTAGCGCGCCGGCTAGCGTGATGCCGCAGGAGTGGGTCGCTCCTGCTGCCACTGTCGAGTAGTTCTCAGTGGAATCAATCGGGGTGGGCGTTGCGATATTGTTAACTGTGCCATCGCCAAGTTGGCTGTCTTGATTCATGCCTGCACTTTTTAGTGCCCCCGCCGTAGTGATCGCATGAGTGTGATATTTTCCGGCAGAAATCCGAGGAATATCAATAGTGACGGGAGTCCATTTGTCGTGGCGGGATCCGTCTCCGATCTGGCCTAGGTCGTTTTGCCCCCAGCAGCGCGGGGTCTTGATTACCAAGGGAGGCGTTCGCCTTCGTAATCGAAAAAGGCGCCAGAGTCAGATTTTTGCGCTTGAATGATGACTTTCAAAAGCCCTGAAACCGACTCGGTGGTGGTGATCAAGGCCTCAGGACCTCCCATTCGGGTTTTCACCCATCCAGGATGAAGAAGAAGGGTGGTCACGTCGGATTCCTCGATGGAAAGGCAGCGGCCCACCATATTAAGGGCACATTTCGAAGCTCGGTAGGCAACGCTTCCTGCCGATTCGTTATCTGCAATCGACCCCATCATGCTGGTGATGAGGGCGACTTTTGGATTTGCAGCTTTTCGAAGGAACGGCAGAAGGCTTTTTGTCAGCAGGTAGGGAGCAATCGTGTTGACCTGAAATCCGAGGGTGAAGTCTGCTTCGGTTTCGCCTTCAGGATAGACGCCTGCATTTTGAATCAAAAGATCGATGGAGTTCAGGGAAGAGGCGACTTTCGTGATTTCTTGTCGCCCGGCCTCGGTTGCGACTTGGGCCTCGAGAATGATGAGCTTGCCTAAAAATTCTTTCTCGAGCGCGCGCAGCTCGGCACTTTCGCCAAGATCTCTGACAACCCCTAAGACCACGTCGCCTCGAGCAAGGTGTTGCTTGGCGAACTCTAGTCCGATTCCTCGATTGGCACCTGTGAGAAGCACTTGCATCGACCGTAAGCCTAGCTGATCCTGGTCGGGTCGCAAAACAGTTAATGAACCGAAGGAAAGACCGATGAACTCACTCGAAACGCGCATCGATTCTGCGTCAACAGCAACTTCTGACTCAGGGCCTCTGGGTTTGGCCTCGATTCAAGCGCCATTAGAGCAGTTTGTGAAACGCTTAGAAGAATCGAATCGCGCTAGCGCACCGGTGATCTTATGGGCGGGGGAGCAGTGGGGCGAATCGGTGCTTCGTCTTTTTATGAAGTGGGGATGGCCTGCCTCAGTTCATCCGGCGTCATCGAGGCTTGAGTTTTTTCAGAAACCTCGAGAGTCGCTCGATGGCCTTTTCGTCGAGGCGCTACCTGGGGCGTGGAAGTCAGAACAGATTCAAAGGTTTTTTGCCGCAGGGTTTTCAGCGCTTCGCCCCGAGGGGGTTTTGTTTTTCGCGTTTCGAGGACAGGAGTTTCACGCGATGCTGGCGTGGCTTCGGCAGGCGGGCTTTGAAGCGCTCGATCAAGGCGAATCAGGTGAGTGGCGGGCCGTCCTTGCGCGGCGGATGCTCTCAGTCACTAGCGATCGAAAGGTAGCCGCTTCTTCATCTCGCATCGAGTGAGAAAAGAAAATCCATTCGGGGCGAAGTCGAGCAACCCGTTTCAGGAGCGTTTGAAGTTGAAGGGCGCCGTAATACCGAATCCAGCGCGAGTCGTGCCAACCATGAGCCTTCCAAACTCCGTTTCGGGTGCCATCGGTGGTTGCGTGCCAGAAGGGATCCCAGATCCAGCGCGTGCGAGGTAAAACTCGAGTTCGGCCTAGTTTTCCCGGGTCAAGCCAGAGCTCGACTTTATTCGGAATCGCATGAGTGATTTCCCTGAAGACGTCATCAAAGAACTCAGGTGCTTCTTGATGGTCGAGCGTCTCTGAGATCTTCGTACTGAGCGCTTGAGCTTGGAACTCTCGGCAGAGCTCTCCCGCAATCACCACGCGCTCGCGAAGCGCTTCGAGATCGAGGCGGCGCCAGGGAATCTGAATCGATATGGCAAGGCGATGGGTGCTGGTCTCGAGACTTTTTCGAATTCGCAGTCGCTGACGGAGGGAAAGAGCTAGAAGGTCTTCGAGAGGCCACTCTGAGCCATCGAATTGCGAGATCCAGGCCGGGCTTCCGAGTGACTTCATGAGTGAGAGGGAGCGCGGAGAGCTGATGCCAATTTTCATCGAGTCACTCGTGCTCGAAAGGCTTCTGCAGCTCGGTGAAGGACCTCTTTTCTGTCTGGGTTGAGGCGATCATAAGCGCGAGCCATAGTCGCCATTCGCGGATTCTTGATGAAGGTTTTTTGGTGCTTAGCGATAAAACTCCAGTAAAGGCCATCGGCGATATCACACCAGGGCCCTTTTCCGTAGTCCGACATTTTCAGCAGGTAATTTGAACCGCAAACATAGGGTTTGGTCGCGAAAATTCCGCCATCGCTAAAAATACCCATCCCAAAGACGTTGGGGCCCATGACCCAGTCGGCTGAGTCGATGAAGTGCTCCATGAACCATTGATAGGCCTCCTGAGGGTGGATTTCGCTCAAAACCATAAAATTTCCGATGACCATCAGTCGTTCGATGTGGTGACTATAACCCCAGCGCAGGGCTTTGCGGATCGCATCGTCTAAAGGAGTCAACTCGGTCGTTCCTAATCGCCAATGCTCAGTCAGCTGACGCTGATGGTTGAAGTGATTCAAGACATGCTGCTGCTCACCGAAGTGACGGTCGATGCCGAAGATGAATTCTCGCCAGCCGATGACTTGGCGGACGAAGCCCTCGACAGATGCCAAGCGAAGATTTCGCTTCGCGAAAGCGGCAAGTACGCCATCGATGACCTCTTGAGGTGTCAAAAGTCCGCTGTTTAAAAACGGCGTCAGTACCGAGTGAAAAAGAAAAGGGGCTCTTGAGCTCAGAGCATCCTCGTACGTACCGAAATTCTCAAGTTTATCGGTGATGAATCGCGCCAGCCACTGCGTGGCCTCTGAGCGAGTGACCGGAAGCCAGAACTCCGATGCCTTACCCGGGTGATCTGAGAACTCATGCTCGACCAGCTCCTGAACCTCGCGGGTAATCTCGTCGCGAACCGAAGGGTAAGTAAAAATGGTCTCCGGAATCGAGATCGCCGAGGGAAGGCGTTCGCGATTTTCATCATCAAAGCTCCAGCGTCCCCCGAGTGGCTCGGCGTCTTGGTCTAAGAGCACTTGAAAGTGCTTTCGCTGGAGCTCGTAAAACGTTTTCATGAAAGGCTTTTTTACCGAGCCAAGATAGCTTGCGAATCGTTCGCGAGTGGTCAAAAACCCCGGTGATGGAAGGCGCTTCCAAGCGATTCCTCGATCGGCAAAGAACCTGGATAGGGTTTGCTCAAAAAAACGATCTGAGACCTCATATGATACGACAGATTTGATGCGAGATTGCTTTAAAAAGCGCTCAAAACGATCCAGGAAGGGTTCATCTGAGAGCGTCTCGTAGTGTACCTGAGCGCCGTGCAGTACCAAAGCATCGCGATAGTGCCTCATGGCTGATAGAAAAAAGACCAGCTTTTGCTGATGGTACTTGAAGTGAGTGCAGAGCCCGCGATCTTCGGCCATAAAGACCACGCAAGGCAAGTGCTCTTGAAGAGGGAGTGAGGATACAGGAAAGAGCTGATCGCCCAAGATGAGGAAACAGTGCATATCGAGAGCCTATCACGGTCTTAGCCCGGTGCGAGCAGTCGCTTGAGTGGCATTTCTCTCGAGAAAGTTTTCGCGAACTAGCGTAAAATCGGGCTCATGGAAAACCATCGAACCGGTTGGTCGAAGCTTGCCGTAGAGTGGGGTGCACGGGCATTGATTTATGGTCGGGCAGCGCATTTTTTTTCGCAGCTTCGGGGACTTCAAGGGCTCAGTCGCTTAGTTTTTTCAAAAGAGTTTCCCACGCGCCTTCGCGATCAGAAGCTTGAGAAAGAAGTGGTGGGCGCTCTTTTCGAACTGCTTAAGCGAGATGCCGCGAAGTTTGGGTCGGGAGAGTATTCTTTGAGAATGCTGAAGACGGAGAACCCGGTTCGTCATGGGTTGCGAATGGCGCGATTGCTTCAGGATGGTTTGAGGATTCAGCGGCAAAAGCGCCGAGGAAGAACCACTGAATTTACCGATCAAGCGAAGGAATATGCTGAGGAGTTGCCGAGGTACTATCGCAGGAACTTTCATTTTCAACATGATGGATATTTATCCTCTGGCTCTGCTGAGCTTTATGAGCATCAGGTAGAGATTTTATTCGGTGGTGCTGGTGATGCGATGAGGCGGATGGCGCTTGAGCCCTTGAGTGAGCGGTGGCCGGAAGGAGACGGGCGGGGATTACGGATTCTTGAAGTGGGTGCCGGCACAGGAAGAGCAAGCCGAATGCTTCGTCTTCGGTTTCCAAAAGCTCATTTGACCGTCACTGATTTAAGCGACCCCTATCTCAAACATGCCCGGCGGCAGCTTGAGGCATCTGATCGGGTCGATTTTGTGCAGTGTCCGGGAGAGGCGCTTCCGTTTCAATCGCAGCAATTTGATGCGGTGGTCTCGGTTTTTCTATTTCATGAGCTGCCTGAGGCTGTGCGTGAGCAGGTGCTGAGCGAGGCTCGGCGCGTGGTCAAGAAAGGTGGACTGGTCGTTGCCGTCGATAGTGTTCAGCGGGTAGATTTTCCTGAATGGGGCCCAGTGCTCGATCAGTTTTCAGTTGATTTTCACGAGCCTTTTTATCGCAACTACATTGACAGTCCGCTCGAAGGAGTTTTTGAAAAAACGGGCATGACTGCTGTGCAGAAACGAATCGGCTTCGTCTCGAAGCTGGTCTGGGGCCAGTCGCCTGATTAGCGCCAGGGGCTTGCGGCCTGTTTTTCGCAATGTTCGGGTTTCGTGCGGAAACTCTTTTGGCTTCTAGATCCTTTTGAAAAGCCCTCTGATGCTGTTGAGACGGGGGCATGGGTTGCTGGTCTGTCGGAGAAGCTCAAGATCCCGATTCAACCCGTGCATGTGCTCAGTGGTGGCGCACTGGCGTTCAGTCCAGAGATTCATGCGGCGTGGTTGATGCAGGTGGCGTTGCAGGCAGAAACTCGACTTCGAAAACTGGTGGATCGTTTGAAGGTTCCCCATCTTTTGCCGCCGGTAGTGCTATCTGAGATTTATCGTAGTCGATCAGAGGCTGTAGCTGCATTACTTGAGTTTGCCCGTGAGAGCGATGTTGAGCTTTTCGTTTTACAAAGGCTCTCTGGCGCGAAGAAAAATGCGAAGATCGGTGGTTTTGCCGAGACGCTCTTGTTGAAGTCTGAAATTCCCGTTTTAGTGGTGCCTCGTCATCGCCGATCTGAGTTAACGATCAAGCCTCGAGTGCCGTCAAAATTAGTCGTTGGTCTTGATCTTGAGGGAGATCCCTTGCCGATGCTTGATCTGGTTTTTCAGTGGGCGAAGCGCCTGGGTGCTCGGGTGCATCTGTTTCACTCGGCCTTACCTTATCCCTCGATGGGTTACCGTGCGACTGCAGATATTTTTCCCGGAGATTGGAGTGGGCCAGTCGCTCCCATGACATTATCGAGTTGGCAGGCTGATCTTCAGGCGCGAAGGAAGCGAATGGAAAGTTTTCGGGTTCGCGCGCAAAAAAAAGGTGTGCCCTGCACGATTGAGATCGATTCGGCGTCGACTCGAGCCGTTGATGGCCTGTTGAGGTGCGCACGAGCAAGGCGGGCCGATTGGATTGCCGTTGCAGGAAAGTCTGGGAAGTGGAGTGCATTGATTCTTGGAAGCGTGAGCCGCACCTTAGCGCGCGAGGCGCCTTGTCCGGTTTGGATTGTGAGGTTGGAGAGCGAGCGAGAGAGCGAGAAACGCTCAGCCCGTAAGCTTCGCGCTGCATGACGGACACCAGCGACCTTCGCAGGCATCGATGCCACGGCCCCTAATCGCAGCGGAGTGTTTTAGCTTCTTGACAGCTATTTTGGCAGGACGTGCTCATAGGTACAGACGCCCCGGCTGAGCCGCGACTGAGGCTTCGAGATCGAAGCTCTTGGTCGCGTCGGCAAGCTAGGCATTCGGCTTCTGCTTTCACGCGTTCAGATTCCGGCAGGGGTGGGAGAAAGTAAATTTTTTTGACCAAAATGTCGTGATTTGGGCTGAGAATCTGTTCCCGAATCAAAAATGATTCGATGTCTTGTGCATGTGTGGCGATTCGAGGGTTCTGAGAACGAAGCGCAGGCTCGAGTCGAGTAACGAGATCCTTCGTGCAAATGGCTCCTGGATACAGGAGCTCGGGGAGGGTGAGTTCAGGGGAGTGATGATCGCCGCGAATGACCTTCTGACCGATCTCGCAGACTTTGCGAGTATACGGCGATTCGGCAAGGTCATCTGGAGTGGTGATGGCCTCGGGAGGAAAAACGGTTGCAATACCTTTTCGAACCCCGGGAAGAAAGTTCCACCAGCTGGTCGCGTGGTTGCCGTGCGCCCAATTAACGAAATCAGAGCACACACCGCCATCACCATAGCGCTGGTCTAAGACTGCCGACTGATCTGGGGGATCTTGGGCTTCGGTAAAGCCTCCCCGAGCTAAGGCCTTCTCGCGAAGGTTCAAGGTTGAGGCCGCAGAGAGTGCTTTCATTCGATAGACGGTATAGTTGGTGCGATAGGCGAGAGATGAGAAGCTATAGCGTCTAAAGTTGGGAAGCTGTTCGTACTCTTCGCCGCG
>JBDLQW010000107.1:0-6494 GCA_039800365.1 Pseudomonadota bacterium | reverse complement strand
CGGTTGGGTCGTCAAGCTCGACAAGTCGAACGACTTTATTGGGCGCTCAGCACTCCTCGCAGCAAAAGAGCGCGGAATACAACGAGCGTTAGTGGGCTTTCAAATGAATGGTCGCGGAATTCCCCGGCAAGGTTATGCCGTTTATTCCGCAGATGGCAGCACGCATCTCGGAGAAGTCACCAGCGGCACCCAAGCGCCGTCGCTGAATCGCGCCATCGGAATTGCTTTCGTACCCAAATCTCACGAAGCGATCGGCTCTGCGCTCACCATCGACATTCGCGGCATCAAGGTGCCTGCTGAAGTGGTCAGTACCCCTTTCTACAAGAGGAGCTAAAAATGCGTTTTCCAGAAGGACTCAAGTACACCAAAGATCATGAATGGCTAAAAGTGGATGGCAAAATTGCCACGATCGGGATTACCGATCATGCGCAGTCTGCTTTGGGCGATATTGTTTATGTCGACTTACCGAAGGTCGGGCGCGAGCTGAAAGCTCACGAAACTTTTGGCGTCGTTGAGAGCATCAAGGCCGTCTCCGACCTCTACTCTCCAGCTGCGGGAAAAGTACTTGAAGTTAATTCTTCGCTGATCGACGACCCGTCTCAAATTAATCGCGATCCTCACGATAAGGCTTGGATGATCAAAATGGAACTCAGTGCTGAGGCCCAAGACCTGATGGAGGCTGGCAATTACGAAGCCTACGTCTCCAATCTAAAATAAAATTCGTTTTCAAGAATCTACCGAAGCCTAAGCGACGGAGGGGGCCTTTCATGACCCCCTCCGCTCTTTAAACACTCTTCTGATAGCTCTCGATTGGCAAACAAGCGCAAATCAGATTTCTATCGCCCTGAACGGCGTTAATTCGGCTTACCGATGGCCAAAACTTCCACTCTCGCGTCCAGGATGTGGGAAAGGCTGCCTTTTCACGAGTGTAAGGGCGATCCCACTGATCCGCCGCAATCACTCGCGATGTGTGGGGCGCAAGCTTCAACACGTTACGAACCCGATCGGCTCGACCCTCCTCAATTTCACGAATTTCTTCGCGGATCGCGATCATCGCATCACAAAACCGATCCAGCTCGAAAAGTCCCTCGCTCTCGGTAGGCTCGATCATCAACGTTCCAGCCACTGGGAATGAGACCGTTGGAGCATGAAAACCATAATCCATCAAACGCTTGGCCACATATTCAACTTCAATCCCGCATGAAGCCTTCAGGGGACGCAAATCCAGGATGCACTCGTGCGCCACCCGTCCGCGATTCCCACGATAGAGAACCGGGTAATGCGACTCAAGCCGCTTAGCCACATAGTTGGCATTCAAAATCGCAACCTCAGTGGCTCGAGTCAGCCCCTCTCCCCCCATCATCGCAATATACATCCATGAAATAGGAAGAATACTGGCGCTTCCCCACGGTGCCGCCGAAACGGGCCCAACATCACCCTGCCCAGGAAGAAAAGGAACCAAGTGCGACGCAACACAAATCGGCCCCATTCCTGGACCACCACCCCCATGCGGAATGCAGAAGGTTTTATGAAGATTCAAATGACAAACATCAGGCCCGAAGTCGCCCGGCCGACAAAGACCCACTTGGGCATTCATGTTGGCGCCATCCATGTAGACCTGGCCACCCTGAGCATGAATCAGCTCACAAATTTCTCGAATCTCTTCCTCGAAAACACCATGCGTTGAGGGATAAGTGACCATCAAGGCAGCAAGATTTTTCCCATGCTCTTGAGACTTTGCCCGCAGATCTGCCAGATCCACGTTTCCTCGCTCATCACACTCCACCACCACCACCTGCATTCCCGCCATGACGGCGCTGGCAGGGTTGGTTCCATGAGCTGACTTCGGAATCAGGCAAATCTGCCGATGGCCCTCGCCCCGCGCGCGATGAAAGGCTCGAATCGCCAGAAGGCCCGCATACTCCCCTTGTGAACCTGCGTTGGGCTGAAGAGAAACCCCGGGAAAACCCGTGATTTCTGACAACCAAGCTGAAAGCTCTTGAAGCATTTGTTGATAACCCGAAACGGTCTCTAGCGGCGCAAACGGATGGAGCTTGGCAATCTCAGGCCAACTCACAGGGAACATTTCAGCCGTCGCGTTGAGCTTCATGGTGCATGAGCCCAAGGGAATCATCGAGTTCACCAACGACAAATCTCGAGACTCTAAGCGACGCATATAGCGCAGCATCTCGGTCTCTGAGTGATACTGCATAAAAACGGGGTGGCTCAGCGCGGGCCCCGCTCTCAACAGCGACTTTGGCAAAGACGATGACCCAGGCGACAGCGAAGAGCCCCCCATGATCGAGGTTGATAATTCCTGATGGAGAGCTTTCGCAAAAACACCGAGCAGTTCGACAAAGTCTTTCTCTGTCACTGCTTCATCAAACGAAACCGAAACTTCGCCGTTGCCCCACCAACGAAGATGAATAGCCTTCTCTTTTGCCGCTTGCTGAAGCCCCCGCTCTGAAGACGCATCAAGACGAACGCGAACGGTATCGAAAAACGCCTCATGCACCACTACCAGCCCTAGGGCTCGAGCCGCCTGAGCAAATCGCGACGCCCAAGCGTGCACTCGCGAGGCAATCGCCTGAAGACCATCAGGACCATGATAAACGGCATACATCGAGGCCATTACCGCTAAAAGCACTTGCGCCGTACAAATGTTACTCGTGGCCTTATCGCGACGAATATGTTGCTCTCGCGTCTGCAGCGCCAAGCGAATTGCTGGTCTGCCCTCCGCATCTTGTGAGACACCCACAATTCGGCCGGGAATAAGCCGCTTATATTCATCTCGTGTTGAGAAATAGGCCGCGTGAGGTCCGCCGAAACCCATCGGAATACCAAAACGCTGAGTCGTTCCCACGGCCACATCAGCCCCAAGCGCTCCTGGAGATTCTAACAACACTAAAGAAAGAAGGTCGGCGGCGATCACTGAGCGAATATCGAGTCGCTTAGCCTCAGAGAGGATCGCGCGCGGATCAGAAATTCTTCCGTCTGAATCGGGATATTGAAGCAAGATACCAAAAGGCCGCTCCTTCTCTAAGTTCCAAGATTCAGGATCAGAAACGACCACTTGAATTCCTAAGGGCTCAGCTCGGGTTCGAAGCACCTCAATCGTTTGAGGATGACAGCGAGACGAAACCAAGAACGCTCGGCCCTCCACTTTTCCTTGCACCGCAAGACAAAGCGCCATCGCTTCGGCTGCTGCCGTTCCCTCATCCAAGAGCGAGGCATTGGCAATCGGAAGACCGGTAAGCTCAATGATCATGGTCTGAAAATTCAAAAGAGCCTCAAGACGCCCCTGTGAAATTTCAGCCTGATAGGGTGTGTACTGGGTATACCAGCCTGGATTCTCCAAAATGTTTCGCTGAATTACTGGTGGGGTGAGGCAATCTGAGTAACCCATCCCGATATAAGAGCGCCCCACCGTATTCTGCTTCATGATCGACGCGAGACGAGTCAATGCCTCAACTTCGGTCAAGGGCTGGGGAAGCTCAAGCACCCCATTGAGTCGAATTCCTGCCGGCACCGTCTCAGAAACCAGCTCCTGCAAAGTTCCCACTTCTAAAAAAGTTAACATTTTCGCGATCTCAGAAGACCGCGGGCCCAAATGTCGGTGCACGAAGGCGTTCTTTTGCATGAGTCCGTTCTAGCAACTCTCTTTCTAGACCGCTACGAGCGAAACATTTTTTCTTGACGAACTTTCTTCATCTCGCCTCTAGGCATTCCTAAGATTGGCCGCTATGGTCCTCAGCGCCCATGAACTCTTATTCCGTTTCTTCACAGCTCCATACGTCGAGCCATACTGACGCGAGCGCTATACCCCCAGCGTTTCGACAGCCAGTGGCGCCTCACTCTCATCATGAAGAAGGCGAGACTGTTGCCTCGCAGCCCTTCGATGAGCTGGCGCGAGTTTTTAATACGGCTCTGGTATCCACTCGCGATCAATCCCATCGCGATTGGATGGCGGAAATTCAGCGCTTGATGGAAACTCCGGCCTTCCGGTCGCTTTTAAGCTCAATTCGACACCTTGCCAGAAGCCAAGGAATCACTGAGGTCGCAGCAGCGGAAGAAATGATTCGTACCATTCGGTCGCTTGACCACTTGTGGCGCGATTATGTGTTTCAAGAGGGACTCGATCGCCTCAGGTCTTCAGGATAAATTCCCAACGAATCTGAACCGAACCGTCTCTTTCGATCAGTCCCCGAGGCGGATTAGGAAAAGGGCCCGCTCGATTGAAGGCTTGAACCGCCGCCGAATCCAAGATCTCGGTTCCCGACTCGCCCAACACTTCCACTCGAACGATCTTCCCTTGAGTATCCAGAACAACCAAAACCTGGGTTCGGTGGTCCATCTCGCTCGCCAGACGACGCCCCTGCCGATAGTGTCTCACTAAGTGGTCGCGCAAAATAGGTTCCCAGGCGCGGTCAAGCCGCTGGCGAATCCGTTCAAAATAACCGTAAAAAACAAATTCTCGGGTGCTAAGGGCCGTTTCTTGCCCGTCGCGAACGCCTTGAACATATTCCTTCACTCTCGGGTCGCTCCCCGCCTCAACACGAGAACTCGTCTCTGCTGGAATCAAAGGTAGACCGAACCTCGATAAGTCCGGTTTAGCGCTGCGAGCTTGCATTGCTTTCTGCTGAGGCGCGCGGGTAGAGCGCTCTCCTCCGAGTGCGCTAATCGTTTGACGATCTACGGTTTGGTTGCGCTCACCTAAGAAGGCCCGTTCATTCGGTGGCCTTGAGTCCTGAACTTCCCGAGTGCGCACAATCTGTCGCAGTTTTTCTTCCGGTTTTCGGGGAGCTTTTACTTCGCTTTCAAGCTCGACCACCAGGGGCGATTGAAAGCGGGTTTCAGCCGCTCGGTTGGGGATCAAAACCACCCATGCCAGTAAAATGGCGGCATGTAGCCCCAACGAGAAAAAAAACTCCCGGTTTATTGGTACTCCGTCTCCGCGCCCCACATCGGCGCTTCGGGACTATTGAAAGTCTTCTTTAAGAAATTCGCCAGCGCTTTCTGTAGGCGGTAGCTGACCAGGAGCAGCCAACTTAGGCTCAGTGCCCTCAATAAATGCCTCTCGAATTCCTCGTGATGCGTTCGCCTCAAGGCGCCTTCCAGTCGCTGGGTCAATCGGCGCAAAGACCACACCTGCAGGAACGACGAAATTGGAGTCAGGATACTCAGCGACTGCTTCCTTCATAAACGAGAGCCAGATCGGCAACGCTGCACGGGCTCCGGTTTCGCCCGATCCGAGTGGCAGTTGGTTGTCATGCCCCACCCAAACGACGGTGACCACCTGAGGTGTAAATCCGGTGAACCAGGCATCGAGATAATCGTTGGTGGTTCCCGTCTTTCCAGCCGCTGGTCGCCCTAGCTGTTTGGCTTCCGTTCCAGTTCCATAGTTCACCACCTCCGTCATTAAATGAGTCATGACGTAAGCCACTCGCGGATCAAGCACCTGCTCAGGATCTGTTTCAAGCGGATAGCGCGGCAACTGAAGAGCAACTCGCCCTCGTACCGATTCGCCCGCCCCTTGAGGCGCGGGGGTAGGACTAGTTCCGGGCGCACGAGCCTCGGCCTGATCGTCAGCCCTTGGCAGCGCGGTGGTCGGTGCAACGGTCTTAAGCTCAACGGACTCAAGTACCTTGTCGTTTCGATCCTTCACTTCGGTGTAAAAGACTGGCGTGAGTTTTTTTCCGAGCCTTGGGAAGAGCGAATAAACCTTGGCGAGCTCCAGCGGAGACACTGCGATACTGCCTAACGAAAGTGACAAATCCATTGGAAATTCCGCATGAATCCCGAGGCGCTTGGCATAGTCCACAAGACGGCCGACCTGAACCTCTTGAACAATTCGGATGGTGGGAACATTCCTTGACTTGATCAAGGCCTGGCGAAACGTCGTATCGCCGTGGAATTTTTCGTCAAAATTGGCAGGTTTCCATTTTCCAAGTTCTTTATCCTCGAAAGTCAGTGGAGCATCCAAGATCAAACTCGCGGGAGTGAACCCGCTTTCAAGTCCGGCAGCATAGATGATGGGTTTAAAGGATGAGCCCACTTGTCGGGTGGCTTGAATCGCCCGATTGAATTCCGACTTGCTATAGTCGTAGCCGCCTACCATCGACAAAACAGCCCCGTTCTGAGCATCCAACGAAATCAATGCGCCTTGAACGAGAGGCTCTTGTTCTAATGTTGCGTAGAATCCGCTCTCTTTTGTACGTAGGGGACGAACCAAAATCACATCGCCCTTGCTCACCACTTTTGAAGGCAAACTCGGCTCGGGTCCAATAATTCTTCCGTCCTTACTCGGACGCGCCCACTTCATTTCTTTCAGCGGCAACTCAAGACGGACGCCACCAATCAAAACACCCGCTACTTTTCGAGAGTCATCGATCGAACTCACCAGAGCTTGATAATATTCCCCTTCTCTCAAAAGCTCTGCCTCTGACTTAAGTCCCGAATCCGAAACGGCAGAAACGGGATCGAGGCGCCCCTCA
>JBDLQW010000106.1:0-11871 GCA_039800365.1 Pseudomonadota bacterium | reverse complement strand
GGGTGGTTCAAGGATTACAACGAGAACCATCCGCACAAGGGACTCAAGATGAAGTCCCCTGCGGAGTTCAGGAAGATTTTTTCAAACTAAAAGGTGTTCGGTATTGACGGGGCAACTACAGGCATCAGCACCGCAACCTTGTTCCGCCGAGCATCAGCACTCGGACTGAGAGACGAAACAAGCCAGCCCAGTTCGCGAGGGCTACGTACTACGAAACAAGACAACTTCCCGAACACTGACGCCACCCAAGGAGGTCAGCAATGAAATTAGAGCAAGTTTATGGAACGTGGCGCCTCGTTCGCTTCGACCTCGAAGACCTCGAAGGGCAGTTACGCCCCTGGGGTACGAACACACACGGCCTACTCATCTATTCGCCGTCAGGCTACATGAGCGTGTCGATCAACAAGGACATTGAACCCAGCGAAGACGGCGAGTACTCTGATACCCTCGACTCAATTCTCTTCTACTCAGGCACTTATGCCGCCGACGGCGACATCATCAAGCATCAAGTGACCGAAGCATCGAATCCGAACCGCATCGGGAAGGAAATGATTCGCTACGCGAAGCGCGATGGCGAACTGCTCGAGCTCGCGACTCCGAAAGAGTCGTTTGGCCGGGCCATTCTGGTTTGGAAGATGGTGGCATCATGAAGCTCTTGCCATTTACATTTCTCGTGATCGCGCTCAACGCGAACGCCGCACCGAAGGTGCCAGCTACTGTTCGCCTAGACTTCCTCGAAGCGCTCGCACCTCGCGACACAACTTCTTCCGAAGAATTTCGCCGCCAGTTCGAGTCATCAGTTGCACTTGGCGTCAAACTCACCGAAGCGAACTTGAAAGAGTGCGGATATCGCTTGGAAACGCACACGCAGTTCTACAGCGCGAGCGATACGCTGCAAGCCCGTGAGCGGGCGATGGATGCCGATAAATCCGAGACATGGCTTGTCGTCGGCCCGCGCCGCAGCGATCACTATCTCTTGGTTGCAAACGGTGCCCCTGATGTACCAAGCGTAAGCCTCATGGCTGCAGCTTCAGAGATTGAGAAGCTCGGCGCCTTGCACCTCTCGGTCTATGCGACAAACTCCTCCATGGCTCCGGCGCTCGCGAATGTCGCGAAGGCGTCTTTGAAGGCCAGGCAAAAGCCCAACTACCTTACGGTGGTCAGCGACGACTGTCTCGTCTGCAAGGACTTCAGCCAGCTGTTCGATTCCGCGTCTAAAGCTCGCGGACTTCAGAAGCTCGACGAGGTCAAAGTCATCACGGAAACCCCAGACACCACTCCGGTCGTCGAATCCGTTCTGAAGCACAAGCCGACCTTCATTTTACTGCCGAACTTTTCAAAGATATCAGCACAGATCATGGCTTCCATTCAGAGCCGGTTTCCATCGGCCCTATTTCTTGGCGGCGACGGCTGGGGCGATGGCCAATTCGGCTTCGTGGATCGAAATCCGTCGCTCACGACCGCATCGGGTCTCACCGTTCGTGGTTTCCCGCCGGTCGACGCTGGGCTTTCGAACTTTCCACTCGGAAAACTTGCGCTTGATGGCGGCAGCCGAGGCGAGTTCGTTCCGAAGAGTGGTCCTGGTATGGCAATCCTGAGAATCATCCAAGGCACCAAGGACATCCTGTGCTCTGCCAAGCCCAAGGATCGAGCCGCCTTTCGGAAGGCCTTCGCCGAAAAGGGACGCTTCTTCTTCTCCGCACCGTGGGGCGTGAGTGCGTATCGCCTTGAAAACGCCCGCATCACCTACTGGAAGGAAGCCAAAGGCACTTCCAAGAAGAGGGTTTCGCAATGAAGTTCCGCGATGCCATTCGAGATTCGGTTCGCACTCGGCTAATCCGAAGTTGGATCATCTTGGGCGTCACCGTCATTACCGCTTCCGTTTTGATTCTCGGCATCCTGATCCGTGTGGAGCGCGCCAACAATAGGTCGCGCATCACCGACGACCTCCGTGCCAAAGCCGGCACAATCGCCCGTCGCCTCTCTTCGGAGCTGCTGGTTGGCGAACGCGGCAACATTGACCCTGTAGTGGCGGGTCTTCGCCAGGAATTGAGCGTCGATACCATTGTACTACTGCCCGAGGGCATCGACTGCGGCAAAAACGCGGGGACCTCACCGTGCGACATGCTCACGGACGCCTCTTACGTTTGGCTCACCGAGCGCCTGCCGCATATCCCGAATGATCGGCACGTTTTCGTCGGCCAGAGCAAGACGCTGATCGCGACCGCTTTTCCTTGGAGCACGCTGGCAGTCTCTGTACTGCTACTTCTCGCCATTCTTCTTGTCGGCGTCATTCTTCAGTGGTCGTCCGTTCGGCGCCATATCCTGAAGCCCACGAACGACTTACTCGACTCGGGCGCAAAAAATGTCGATCCATCTCAGTGGCCCATCGAGATTCGCCGAATCAACAACAAGCTCCAATCCCTTCTCGAAGAGCGCGACCGCGCCATGCGCGAAGCACACCGGCTGAAGACCGAAACGCTGGTTCACGACCTCTCGCAGCGCATCCTCCACGATCTGAAATCGCCGCTCGGAACGCTCGGCATGATGATCGAAACCGATCTGAAACAGGTTCCGGCAGAAACGAAGGACGCTATTCGTCGCGTGCTGAATCGCATTCGCGCCATCGTAGACACGAACCTTAAAGAGTATTCAGCAGATGTGCTAGCCAGCACTTCCGTGCCCGCCACTACCTCAGTCGAGGCCATCAAGCCCGCGAGCACGATTGGCGGCGCTGTTCGGATGATTCTCGATGAGGAGACCGCTAAGGCAAGATCGCGAGACATCACAATCACGGCTGACCTTCCACGCCAGATCTACCATACCTTCGCACCGATCACGTTCTCGGAGCTTTGCCGAGTCTTCTCAAACCTCATCGTGAACGCGGTCGATGCCGCCGAACAAGGTCAGAAAAAGATCTACATCACCGCCCATCGAACCGACGACTACTGCGATATCAGTATCCGCGACTTCGGAAAGGGATTCGATCCCGCCGCTCTCAAACGTATCCAAGAGGGTAAGCAAGGCTCCACCAAGCAAAACGGAACTGGCCTCGGCTTACTGACCGCAAAGACGCTCGTCGAACAGGCCGGTGGGCAGCTCAATATTTCAAGCCTTGCAGGCGGAGCTATCGTCCGCGTTCGCCTACCGATCCTTGATACGCCGCCCTGGTTCCACGATATCACGCATACGACGGCCAAGACGATCCTCGCGCTTGATGACGATTCGACAATGATCCGACAGCTCAAGAGTATCTTTCCTGAGAAGCACGTCGAACTGTTCCAACAAGAGGACGAGTTTCTGGCTGCGACCTCGCGAGACGATTCCGCGCTCGCCTTGGTGGACTACGACTTTGGCGGTAACCGAACCGGCTTGGACCTGATTACCGGACACGGGCTCACTCGCCGTGCCGTCTTGCTTTCGGGCCGAATCGCCTTCGATCCAAAAATTCGCGCCAGCGCTGAAGCCAGCGGAGTGCGCATGTACCCAAAAGAATGCCTGGCCCGTGAGGAGATAGCACATGACACCCACTAACCGAGTCGCCCTGATCACCGGGGCTAACAAAGGAATCGGCCTCGCCGTCTGTCGCAAACTCGCTGAGAGCGGCGTGCAAGTCATCCTCGGCGCCCGCGATGCCAAGAAAGGGGCAACTGCTGCCGAGGCTCTGCGCTCGCAGGGGCTTCCGGTCGTGTTTCAAAAGCTCGATGTCACATCCGCCGACGACATCAAGGCCGTCCATGAGTTCATCGTCTCGAAGTTCGGTCGCCTCGATATCCTCGTGAACAACGCGGGCGTCCTGCTCGATCCGCCTCGGCATCCACCCGACGCAGAGGGTGCTTCCGTTTTCAATGCCAAGCTCGACACGATCCGAGGCTCGCTCGAAACCAACACTTTCGGCGCTCTCCGCCTCTGCCAAAGGTTCGTACCGCTCATGCTCAAGAACGGCTACGGTCGCGTTGTCAATCTTTCGAGCGGCATGGGGCAGCTCTCCGACATGAACGGCGGCTGGCCGGGCTACCGCATCTCGAAGGTCGCGCTCAACGCAGTCACGCGCATCTTCGCCGACGAGACCGCTGGCTCGAACGTACTCATCAACTCGGTGTGCCCTGGCTGGGTAAAGACGGATATGGGTGGCCAGGAAGCCGAGCGCGCTCCGGAAGGAGCCGCCGAGGGCATTGTGTGGCTCGCGACCCTACCAGACGGTGGACCTACAGGCGGCTTCTTTAGAGACAAGGAGCCAATTGAATGGTAATAAAAGGCAATAATATCGCCCAGATGGGCCACCTATTTCCGGGTTATATTGAAGTTCGGAGGATCTGAAGAATGGAAAAGAAAAAGAGAAAGCCGCTCCACGAACTTTATGAATCCATGAAGGAGCTTCGCAAGCGTCCGCCGAATCCGGCTGCCGTGGACAAGTTCAACGACCTCATGAGGAAAGACGAACAGCTGGAAAAGGCAGAGAAGGCCAAGGGGGATTCCGAGCGAAAGAAGATCGCTCGCGATCCAGAAGTCGGAGCTTGAATTGGGGAGAGTCATTCCATTTTCGCAGTTCGATAAATACCTGAAAGCGAAGTCTGCCGAGGCGGACTACTGTCCTGGCACCATTCTGGACACCAACGTCCTGATCTCGCTGACCTACGAAGTAAAGAAGGACCACGACGAGGTCGTCAAGTTCTTCGTGTCGATCGCGGGTCACGAAATTCCGTACTTCTCGACGGTCACAACACGCTCTGAGTATCTCGACTTTCACCGCCGTCTCCGCCTCACCGAAACCCTCCTCGATGCAACTGAACCAGGTTCGCCGTGGAAACTCACTTCGCGAGCCCACGCCGAGATCAAGACCAAGCAAGGACTCCTCCGCGCCCGAATTACGCGTAAACCCGGGAGCGACCCCGTTTTCACCGACACCGATCTCAAAGACATTAAGAAAGCCTTTTCCGCCGGTCCCTTCTCAGGACATCATGGCTGGCTCTCTATCTGCGATGGCGCACTCGCCGACTGGCTCAAAGACATGGAAGACCGGCTCATTGACCACGGCGTTTCCTACATCAGCCAGCACGAAGAATCTCAGAAGCCTCTCTTCTCCAAGAAGATCGACTGGCCAGATGCGCGTCAGGTCTCCGAGCGCAGTGGACTCGGACTCTCTGACTCCATGATCCTCAACGCGCTCAAATGCAGCCGCTTCTCGTTCGCGATCAGCACAGATTTCGACCTCGGCTACGCTATCCTAGCGGACGATGGCGGAACAAAAGACGTAGTAATGCCTGACTCGAAGGCCGCCGAATATAGGGCCTACCATTTCCCAAAAGCCTGATGTGCGCTATTGCGCCTTAGAGCAATGACAAGCGACATTTACTGCGCTCCAGTTTTTAAAGTGCGCCACAGAAAGAATAGCTGCGCCTACAAGGGTAAAGATCGTCTCCGAGGTTTCGTTTGAGATTAGCGTAGCTGCCAGTATGAGCAGAGTCGAACCGAGTGCACCGAGGGCGACGACAGCATGGTTTCCGTGATGGCGATAACCTCCGCCAAGTCCAAAGGCCGCTGCTAGAACAGCAGTGCCTGCGAAGATGTGGTGCACCCACTCCTCACTCCACATACCGGATGCTCCAACAGAGGCGGCCGAGAGCAATGTCAAAGCGATCGGCAAAAGCAAGCAGTGAACGGCACAAAAAATTGATGCCATCATGCCCAAGCCATCCCAGGACAAAAGAAGCCGCGGAGCGCGGGCGACCATTTTCGAATCCATAAACTATGGCAGCCTATATTTATTGCAACAAAGATGCAATTGCAAATGCCATTAAGTTGCGTTAACTTTCTTGAGACTATGGGAAAGAACTGCTGCGATCACGATCATCACTGGCATTCCGATGAAACGCCCCTCGTAGCTCGTCAGAGGAAGGCGCTTTTACTGGCCCTCTCGGTAAACATTGGTGTTCTCGGGTTTGAAATCTGGGGCGGGATCACCGCGCATTCTGAAGCAATTCTGGCTGACGCCGTTCATCTCTTCAGCCATGTGCTTGTGATCCTTCTCAGTCTTGCCGCACTCAAGAAGGGCACCCCCTGGAAGGCTAGAGCCGCGCTCGTCAAAGGGCTGCTCATCTTCGGTCTCGGCCTCAACATCCTCGTGGAGGCGCTGCACGCTCTTCTCGACCCCCACCATCTTCCGGAGCCAAAGGTCATGTCGATGGTTGCCATAGCAGCGCTTGCCGGTAACATCGTTACCTTGTGGATCATGGCAAGCCACCGCAACGAAGACCTCAACATGCGCTCGACCTGGGTCTGTTCACAGGCGGACTTAATGACCAACGTCGGATTGATCGCCGCGAGCATTCTTGTGACGGTCCTTCAGGCTGGCTGGCCGGACGGCGTGCTTGGCTTGGTTCTCGGGCTGCTCGTTACGCGTTCGGCGGTTTCCGTACTGAAACAGGCTCACGAACTCCTCCGGAGAGGAGCCACTGAAAGCGCCCAGTAGCGGCACTTCATCAGTGGGCGTAAAGTCACAGTGGGCGAGGGCATTTCTCGGAGGGACGCGATCAGAATAGGCGCACTCGGCCTCGCTTCTCTTTGGGTTCAGGGCTGCTCATCCGTAAAAAAGAATCCTTCCACTGCCAACGACGACACGAGGAAAAGACGAATGGACAATAGCTATGAAGTACTGATTGTCGGTGGTGGCCCAGCGGGACTGAGTGCAGCCTTGGCCTTAGGCCGCATGCTGCGATCCGTTCTCATCTGCGACGACGGACGACCGAGGAATCTGGCGTCTTCGCACGCGAACAACCTACCATCGCAAGACGGCATCCATCCAGCGCAGTGGCGGGAGAACGCCAGAAACGATCTGAAGAAGTACGAGACGATCCATTTCTTCGATGGCTCCGTTCAGTCGATCGAGAAGGACGGCAAGGCCTTCAAGGCAAAACTTTCAACAGGGAAGGTTCTCGCCTTCAGAAAGGTCATCCTAGCCCACGGGATCAAGGACAAGCTTCCTTCGACCCCAGGCTTTCAAGAGCTTTGGGGAAAGGCAGTTTTCCACTGCCCCTACTGCCATGGATACGAGTTTCGAGGAAAGCGTCTGGGATTTGTCGGCAACGGGGAACTTGCCGAGCACGTGCTTCCGATGCTGCTGGGGCTATCGGGTGAAGTCATCGTTTTCACGAACGGCAAGGCTGAGCTCTCCCCCGAGTTTCAAGGCTTAATGAGGAAGAGAAGCGTTCACCTGATCGAGGGTAAAATAACCTCGCTTGTCCACCGTGACGGAACACTCCAGGCGGTCGAGATCGAGGGAGGTACAAGCGTCGAAAGAGATGCTCTTCTTCTTGGGCCAACTCTCCCGTTTGAGATGAAAGCACCCCTCGGCGAAAGCCTGGGGTGTGAGAAGACGGAAATGGGACTCTACAAAGTCGCCGAGTTCGGGAAAACCACGGTTCCTGGGGTTTTCGCCGCAGGCGACATCATGACCTTGCTGCAATCCGTACTGGGCGCGGCTTCTTTAGGTCAAGCGGCGGGAGCTGGCACCGCCAACGAACTTTTGATCGAGGACTTCGCCGGTTAGGCGGCCCGGCACTTTTTGCAGACGCCGAAGAACTCCAGGCTGTGAGACACGTTTTCGTAGCCCATCGAGCGAACCGCATTAACGAGTGCCTTGGGAATGCACTCCTCGACATTCTCCATCTTGCGGCACTGCTTACAGATCACGTGATGGTGGTGGTGGTCATCGCCGGCATACTCGTAACGTGACGTACTATCACCGAACTCGCAGCGACGCACGAGCCCGATCTCCTCGAACGCGGTGAGGCAGCGGTGAACGGTGACTCGATCCAAATCTTTGGCCCCTGACAGCGACCTGACCTCATCCACACTAAAGGGACCATGGTCCGCGATCAGCGCCTTGAGGATGGCGATGCGGGGCTGAGTGAGGCGCATCGACGCCTGCTCAAGCACTGCGAGAGCGCGCTTCAACTCCTCATTCTGAGATCTTTTGTCGTTCTTCGAATGCACAGCTTCTTTTAGCGCATCAGAACGATTTCATAAAGTTGATTTTTTACATCCACAATAGATCTGCGAGTGGAATCGATCTTTCGTTTGACTATTGCAACTTAGTTGCATTAATAATCGCATCACTGTTGCAATAAAAGGAGATTCATCATGAAACAAGGCATTCACCCGGTCTACCGCGAAGTCATTTATCGGGATTCTGCTAGCGGCTATGCCTTCTTGACCAGGTCCACGGCGCAGCCCAAGGAAACCGAGGTCTGGGAAGACGGCAAGGAGTACCCCGTCGTAAAGGTGGAAATTTCAAGCGCGTCTCACCCGTTTTACACGGGCAAGCACCGCCTGCTCGATACCGCTGGCCGAGTCGAGAAATTCAAACAGAAGTACGCCGGCAATAAGAAGGCCTCCAGCAAAGGAGAACGCTCGCCATGAGAGAAATCGTGAGGCTCGTGTCCACTGCGGGCACTGGCTACAGCTATTCGACCACGAAAAACAAGCAAAAGACCTCGGATAAACTCCAGTTCAAGAAGTACGACCCGAAAGTCAGACGGCATGTGCTGTTCGTCGAAGGCGGAAAGATCAGCTCCGGAAAGAAGAAGTGAGAAACCTATGTCATCGAAAGAAAAAGTCGCATCCAAACTCAAAAAAGGCGATCTCGTCGAAGTCATCGCGGGTCGCGACAAGGGGAAGCGCGGCAAGATCGTCGAGATGATCCGGCATGAGAATCGCGCGGTCGTCGAAGGGATCCAGGTCGTTAAAAGACATGCCCGCCCCACGCAAGGTAACCCGCAAGGCGGCATTATCTCGAAGCCGGCGTCGATCCATCTTTCAAACGTGATGATCGTTGATCCCAACACGGACCGGCCCACCCGGATCGGGACGACGCTTGTCGAAACCGGAGGCCAGACGAAGCTCGTTCGCGTCTCTAAGCTCTCGGGCGAAGCGCTCGACCTACAGGAGACACGTCATGTCCAAGAAATGTGAACTCACGGGCAAGGGGCCCGTTACCGGAAATAAAGTCAGTCACTCAAACGTAAAGACCAGAACGCGCTGGCTGCCTAATCTAGTGCGGAAACGATACAAGATCCCGGAGCTGGGATTGATCATGAGCCTGCGACTGTCCACCTCGGCCATTCGCACCATCGATAAGCAGGGCGGCATCTCGAATGCCATTCGCTGGGCGAAGGATCCCGAATTGTCCGATCGGCTGCGTCAGATTCGGGGGCGTCTCCTCGGGAATCCAATCGCACCTCACCACGGACGCTAAGCAATGCGAAGAAACCCGAAGGTGATTGCCATTTCATCCTTGATACAAAGATCGCAAAGAAGACGACGGCCCATCCCTGTCGTCGTTGAGCAAGGGCTCCCCGGATCAAGAATGTCGGAGTCTCTTCATAAGCTTGTCCGCGATCATCCTAGAATTAGCATCCAAGTGATTGGGGGTTTTCCTGATCTCGGAGATGAGAATACCTGCAATCAGTGCGCATTGACGAACTTCATTCTGGATCAGGTCGATTCCACGCTCAATGCCGCAGAACTTGGCGTGCACCTGGATCTCTTGTGGATCAACTCCCCGACGGAGCTGGATGTGACTCGCTTGACCCAGGCCATCGAGGAGTTTGATGAGGTTCGTGTTCGCGCCGTTGTCACGTCGATCGACCAGAACCGCTTTACCTCGGATTTCACGTCGGATAGAAGTTTCAGCGAGCGCTTCCGTGATCTGAACGAGTCACCCAGAGAAATCTCGAGGACTGCCCTCGACCAGCCCGTGCTCGAGAATTTGATCGACCAGATCGAAGGCTGCGACTTGATCTACCTGCAAGGAGATCAGAACGAAGCGGTCAACGCAATCCTTGCTCGCCTCAATCCACGCGCCCAGATTCTAGCAGCGGAAGACTTCAGGCGGCTTGATTTTCTGAAAGGAGCTTTCTTTGACAAAGAGAAGACCTACAGGAGCGCCGCCTGGCAAAATGCCATCCAGTCTTCTCATCGTGAAACGACTCCCGAGTGCTTTCGATCTCGTCGGCCATTTCATCCAGGCAGACTCAACGCGCTGATCGAGCGATGGCCCGAGTCCATTCTACGAAGCTACGGAACAGTGTGGCTTGCCAGCCACAACCAACTTTCCCTCACGCTCAGTCAAGTGGGGCCTTCGGGCTTTTTCTTTAGCCCCGAGGGCTACTGGCTTGCCACGCTCTCGCCGCTCGATCAGCAAGCTACTCTCCAAAACAATCCAGAGCTTAAAGCGACTTGGGACCCACGGCATGGAGATCGGATGACTGAGATCGCTTTCGTTTCCGATCAGCCATTGACTGAAGCGTGGATACGGGATCTTGAAGCGTGCGTCCTTACCGATTTCGAAATGAGGCTCGACTGGCGCAAGTTTGAGAACCCATTTCCGACGTTTGAACTCGAAGAAGGCGACTCTGAAGAGAACTCGATCAGATCAGAGATGGACGAAAACACGTCACCCCGCCACCTTCAGCTCGTCGATTTCTCCCAAAGCGAAAGGTCCAACCCATGAGTCCCGACAAGACCGATGAAACTAGCCCGAACCGACTCCCCGTCACAGTTCTTTCCGGTTTTCTCGGAGCCGGGAAAACGACACTACTCAACCACATTTTGCATAACCGCGAGGGCCTCAAGGTCGCCGTCATCGTAAATGACATGAGCAGCGTCAACATCGACGCGGCTTTAGTAGCAGGTGGAGGTGCGGCGCTCAGCCGCACTGAGGAAAAGCTCGTCGAGATGCAGAACGGGTGCATCTGCTGCACTCTAAGAGAAGACCTTCTTATCGAGATCAAACGCCTGGCCGAAGAGCGCTGCTTCGACTACCTCCTGATCGAATCGACTGGCATCTCCGAGCCGCTTCCGGTAGCCGAGACGTTCGTGTTCGAGGCTGAAGACGGGACGTCTTTAGGATCGGTCGCCCGGCTTGACACACTGGTCACAGTGATCGACGCATTCAACTTTCTTCGGGACTATCAGGAATCCCAAGAGCTGAAGCAACGCGGCCTGGAGATCGGAGAAGAAGACGAGCGGACGATTACAGATCTTCTCATCGACCAGATCGAGTTCGCCGACGTGCTGATTCTGAACAAAACAGATCTCGTTAAGCCCCAAGACCTGGAACACCTGACAGCCATTATTCGCAGGCTCAACCCTCAGGCAAAGTTACTGCGCTCAGAGTTCGGCAAAGTCCCAGGCAGCGAAATTCTGAACACGGGACTCTTCGACTTCGATCGCGCCTCTCAGTCCGCCGGATGGATGAAGACGCTTCGAGGCGACGAGGTGGCCGAAATCGACGAGTACGGGATCTCAAGCTTTGTTTACCGAGCCCGCAGGCCGTTTCATCCCGAGCGACTTTGGGCGGCTTTCAATGATGGCTGGGAGAATTTGATCCGCTCCAAAGGATTCTTCTGGATCGCATCTCGCCCGGAGTACGTTGGTATCTGGTCACAGGCCGGCGGCGTCAGTTCAGTCGAAGGTGGGGGCCGATGGTATGCCGCGATCCCACATGACGAGTGGGACGCCGATGACGAAGAGCTCGCCCGTATTCAGTCTCTCTGGGATAAGGATTTCGGGGATAGACAACAAGAGATCGTATTGATCGGACAGCAGCTTGACCAAGCTCGGATCACCCGCATGCTCGATGCATGCCTGTTGACGGACGGCGAACTGACGAGAGGCAAAGACCACTGGACGACGGCGAACGACCCGTTTCCTGCATGGACCGAAGAGCCGGCCGAGTTGGACTGAGAGTGCTACGTTACTATCGGAGAGCGGGACGCCAGCGCCCACAGCGCCGCGAGGTATCGACCGGGAATGACAGATTGCCGCCATGTAGCCACCGAGGCGTCCCGGTAGTCCTGCCCAATCTCT
>JBDLQW010000105.1:0-17672 GCA_039800365.1 Pseudomonadota bacterium | reverse complement strand
CCTGGTGAAGACGATGAAGCGCGACTACGTATGGGTGTCGGACCGAATTGAAACCGCGGATCAGGCACTGGCAGAGATTGATGGGTGGTTCAAGGATTACAACGAGAACCATCCGCACAAGGGACTCAAGATGAAGTCCCCTGCGGAGTTCAGGAAGATTTTTTCAAACTAAAAGGTGTTCGGTATTGACGGGGCAAATACAGGCAAGCATTAGGGGGCTTCGCACTTGAGTGGGGTGAACACTGCTGAAAACAAAAAGCCCCGGCCGGAGCCGAGGCTTTTTCAAAATGGTGGAGACGGTGGGAGTCGAACCCACGTCCGAAAGCGATCCGCCGCCAAGCTCTACATGCTTATCCGATGCTTTAGATTGACTGGAGGTCGACCATCGGCACCCTCTCTCCAGCCTCCGCAGACTTTGTTCTCGCCCCCCGCCCGCCTGCGAGAGTTGGGGAGCCAGCCTGTTTAATGTCGTCTGATCCAGGAAACCAGGCTATCCCCGGTCAAACGTCACCGCTTATTTATTAAGCAGCGAGAGCGTAATTGTCGTTTGCAATTACAGTTTGCCGTTTATTTACGAGGCCTACGGCACCTCGGCATGCACCTGGGGTTTCAACACTCCCGTCGAAGCCGTGTCGTCCCCATAGCCTTCAGTCTACCAGAGTTCCGCCAGCCCCGTGACACTTAAATTTGACGCCACCTGATCAGTTTACGCTCGCTTAAACCGGTTTTTGCTTCAGACTCCGACCAGTTTCCTTTATTCTAGGGCGATAAGCCATTTTGAAACGACCAGCAGTCTTGTGGTCAATACAACCGGTCCCTCGCTGGGGACCAAACCAGAAGAAGACGCCAGGAACCTCCATGGAAAAACTCAAATCCCTGTTTCAAGCAAAAGCAGAATCCCTCTCAGCCGAAATCAAAGATCTCCTCAAAGAACACGGCACCAAAAAGATTGGCGAAGTGCAGCTCGCTCAAGCCTACCAAGGCATGCGCGGCATCACCGGCATGGTTTACGAAACGTCTCTGCTCGACTCTCAAGAAGGCATTCGATTTCGTGGACATTCTATTCCTGAACTGCAAGCCAAGCTCCCCAAAGTGAAGGGCGGAGGCGAACCTCTTCCTGAAGGCTTGTTCTGGCTTCTGCTCACCGGCGAGATTCCCACCGAAGCCGACGTCCAGGCTCTTACTGCAGACTGGAAGGCTCGCGCGAAGGTTCCCGCTCACGTTTTCAAAAGCATCGATGGCCTCCCCACCGACGCTCACCCCATGACCCAATTTGTCGTGGGCATCATGGCCATGCAGACGCAATCGCTTTTTGCGAAAAAATACGCCGAGGGCGTCAGCAAAAAAGATTACTGGTCTTTCGTTTACGAAGATTCGATGAACCTGATTGCCTGCCTCCCCGAGATCGCGGCCTACGTTTATCGACGCAAGTACAAGAACGGGCAGAGCATCGCCTCTGATCCCACGCTCGACTGGGCGGGCAACTTCGCGCACCTCTTAGGCTACGGATCAAACGAAAGCTTCAAAGAACTCATGCGCCTTTATCTCACCATTCATGCCGACCATGAGGGCGGCAATGTTTCGGCTCACACGGTTCATCTGGTGGGCTCGGCTCTTTCTGATGCCTACCTGTCTTTCGCTGCTGGCATGAACGGCCTTGCTGGCCCACTCCACGGTTTGGCCAATCAAGAAGTCATCAAGTGGATCTTCGAGATGCAAAAGGCCCTGGGCACCGAAACCCCCTCAGGCGATCAGATCGCGGAGTACGTGAAAAAAACGCTCGCCGAAGGAAAGGTGGTTCCAGGCTATGGCCACGCGGTTCTTCGGAAGACCGACCCCCGATTCACGGCCCAAGCCGAGTTCGCAAAGAAACACATGCCTCAAGACCCCATGGTCAAAACGGTTTGGGCGATCTTCGAGACCGTGCCGCCGATCCTCAATAGCCTGGGGAAAATCAAAAACCCTTGGCCCAACGTCGATGCTCACTCGGGCGCCTTGCTCCTGCACTACGGCATGAAGGAGTATGACTACTACACGGTGCTTTTTGGTGTCAGCCGCGCACTCGGAACGCTCGCAGGTCTGATTTGGTCACGCGCCCTCGGATTCCCGATCGAACGCCCCAAGTCAGTCACCACCACTGCCGTCAAGAACTGGCTCAAAGGCGAAGAAGAAATCTGGGAATAAGCGGTCTTTTTTGAACGCGAGTACGGGTCGAGGTGCTCTCAGCCAGTACTCGCGTTTTTTTTAGGTTCCTGTTCTGGCCATCCGCTCCCGAGCCGGCAACGAGAGTTCAAATCTCGCCCCCCCATCTGCTAGATTCTCGGCTCGAATCGCTCCGCCATGCGCTTCCGCAATCCTTCGGCAAATATAAAGACCCAAACCAAATCCAGCGAGCTTCCTCACTCCATCACCTCGCCTAAACTTGTCGAAAAGCTCCGGCATCAATCCTTCCGGAATTCCCGGACCATGATCTCGAATCATCAACCGGGCTATGCCATCGAACTGTTCCAGCTCGACCTCAATCAGCGAGCCGGGAGCGTATTTCACGGCATTCGAAATCAGATTGGAAAATACCTGCTCAATTCGAAGCTCATCAAACCAACCCACAACACCCGGCAGAACCTTCAAGGCGAGCCTGCCCCCAGCGCTCTCCACCCAACTGCGATAACACTCCACGAGGCGCTCCAGAAGCTTCGACAAATCAGTTTCCTGCCGGCGCACTTCAAAGTGTCCCGCCTGAAGCTGTGAGGCATCGAGAAGATTATTGGTCAAGACTTCCATTCGTCCCACCTGAGCAAGAGCAATCGTCAACAGTCGCTGCACGCGGTCGACTCCTGGTTCACTCGCTCCCGCAACCAGACGTAGTGGGCTCATTTCTCCCCCCTGCTCCACCAAACGCGCCAAGGTCTGCAGCGTCAGCTTCAGCGGAGCCAACGGCGTCTTCAGCTCATGTGATGCTAGTGAAATAAACTCTTGCTCTAAACTCTCAGAACCTGACCCCAGGCCCACCTCAGAGCGCCCCAACGATTGACGAAGTTCGGTCAAATCCTCCGCAATGCCTCCGGCAATCACGCGTCCCTGAATCGTGCGAATCCAAATTCCTCGTGCACGAATCCAACGCACCTGCTGATCCGATCGACGAGTCACACGAAACCAAACCTCAGGCTCGGGCGCGCCTCCACTCAGCCACGATGAAAACACTCTCATCACCCGCTCGCGATCTTCGGGCACAATGCACTGAAGAATCAAAAAAGGCGCCTCATACAGCTCTTGAATTCGAAATCCCAAGACCCGCTCGGCGCCCGAGCTCAAGTAACGAATCTGCCCCGTTGCTGGAAACACCATCCACAGCGCAGCATCAAGCCTCTCTACTAAAGTCGAAACTAAAGGATCGAGATCAAGAAACGGCAAATGAACCGAAGCCAAGCGTCGCGAAGACATCGCGCCCCTGACAAGCAAGCTTTATTCCGAAACCGGACCCTCGTTCCGAGGTTTCGACAGTGGCTTGATCGGCGATGCAACTCCTGCCCCCCGAGCAGAAGCATGACTCTTCTGCTCGTGAGTTCGCCCGTCAGAGCGCCCTTCTGCCGATCCCCCGCGACGTCCACGACGCTTTCGGCGAGGCGCACCTTCCTGAGACGTCGACTGAGGTGTCGAGCCCGCAGCCTTCGACGGCGCCTCGACTTTTCGAGTCGCATCAGAAGCCTTGATCGCTCTTCCCAGAAGCTTCTCAATTGCAGCCAACTGACGCCGATCCTTGGGCGTAATCAGCGTGGTAGAAACACCCGTTGCCCCTTGTCGCCCGGTGCGACCAATTCGATGAATGTAATCCTCCGCCTCGATCGGAAGGTCGTAGTTGATGACATGAGCCACATTGTCGACATGAATCCCACGCGCCGCCACATCGGTGGCAATTAAGATCCGGTACTTTCCTTCCTTAAACTCCTTCAGCGCGAGTTCGCGATCGGCCTGGGTTCGATCAGAATGAATAAACGTAGCATCGTACACGCCATGGCTATGCAACCACCGCCAAAGCCGAGTGGCTCCATCCTTCGACCGCATGAAAACAATGATGGTGCCCTTCTCATCGCGAATCAATCGCATGAACTCACGAGGCTTTGCGTCTTCAGCAACAAATCGAAATCGTTGCTCCACGGCAGCGTTGGCCACTGTGGGCTTTCCAATGGCCACGCGCTGGGGCTCAAAAAGCACTCGACGAGCCAGATTCTCAACCGAGGGCGGAAATGTCGCCGAAAAAATCAACGTCTGCCGATCCTGGGGAACTTCTTCCATGATTCGGGAAAGCTGCGCCGCGAACCCCATATCGAGCATCCGGTCGGCCTCATCTAAAACCACCATCTGAATGAAATCGAGCCAAAGATTTCCTCGATCTAAATGATCGCAAAGCCTACCCGGAGTTGCGACGATGATCTGAGGATAAGTTTGCAGCGCTTGAGCATCGATCTTCATGTCGATACCCCCGATTAAAACGACCGAACGCAACCCTTGGGGCGCTGCAAAGAGTTCCAGCGTCGTCTGAATCTGCTGAGCAATCTCTCGGGTGGGAGCGAGAATCAGGCCAAAGGTGCCCTCTTTTCCTGCAAACCGCTCTACCATCGGCAGCACAAAGCTCGCGGTCTTACCCGTGCCCGTCTGCGCCGAAGCGATCAGATCATGACCCTCTAAGGCCAGCGGAATCGATTGACTCTGAATTTCAGTAGGACGCGAAAAACCCGCTCGCTCTAAAAGTCGAAGCGACGCCTCAGAGAGCCCTAAATCACTCCAAGTCTGCTGCTCTGGGTTGGCAGTAGCCGGCCCCTCGCCCTTCGTTTCGTTGACGGCCTCTGGGGCCAAACCCTCTTCGGTCACTGCTGAAACAGACGACCCTTTGGTCTCACGCGATTCAAATTCGATCATTGCCTTCAGACTAGCATGACTCTCTGCCGATTGTCGGAGAATCTCCGTTTGTCCCGCCCGAGTCTCCCCCCTCAGACACGAGGCCGAACGCTCTTAAAACGAGAAAAGCCTGGCGTTTCGCTGCTGCGTCGACTACTTCAAGGGCACACTTATGACCACTGCCCTTCGAAATCTTTGCATCATCGCTCACGTTGACCACGGAAAAACCACGCTGGTTGACCACTTACTCAAGCAAGCAGGAACGTTTCAAGCACACGAAAGCGTCAGCGATCGCGTGATGGACTCGATGGACCTTGAACGGGAACGTGGAATCACGATTTTGGCGAAAAACACTTCGGTTAAATACCGGGGCACCAAAATCAATATCGTCGATACCCCAGGACACGCCGACTTCGGCGGCGAAGTCGAACGCATTCTTGGAATGTGCGACGGCGCGATCCTTTTGGTCGATGCAGCCGAGGGGCCGCTGCCGCAAACTCGCTTTGTGCTGCAGAAGGCTCTCTCTCAAGGGCACCAAATCATTCTTTGCATCAACAAAGTCGACCGTCCCGAGTGTGAGGGCGGAGGTCGGATTCAAGAGGTCGTGAATCAAACGTTCGATCTTTTCGTTGAGCTCGGAGCTAACGACCGACAACTCGACTTTCCGATCCTCTATGCAGCAGCAAGGCATGGCTGGGCTACCACCGACTTCGACGCCATTCCTCAGCTCGTGGCAGGCGAGAAGAAAGGCACCCTCGAACCCCTGTTCGATGCCATGCTTCAGCATATTTCTGCCCCAAAAACAGCAGAAACCCATGGGTTTCAAATGCTGGTTTCGAACCTCTCCTATTCCGACTACGTGGGCCGTCTCGCTATCGGTCGCGTCATGAGCGGTTCAATCAAAAAAAATCAACGCATCTTGCGCCGTGGAGTGAACGCTGCCGGGCTCGGACTCAATGAGTCTTTCAATGTTCAAGCGCTAGCTGCTTTCGAGGGACTCAAGCAAGCCGATATCGCTGAAGCGATTCCCGGGGACATCATCGTGGTGGCTGGCTCAGAAAATGTTGAAATCGGCGACACGCTCTGCGGCGATGACTCCATTCCTCCGCTGCCTCGAATCATCGTCGAAAAACCCACTCTAGCCATGATCTTCTCGGTCAACACTTCGCCTTTGGCTGGAAAGGAAGGCGAAGCGATTCAGTCTCGAAAGCTTCGGGAACGACTTCTGAAAGAAGTACGCCACAATGTGGCCCTTCGTTTCGAAGAGGGCGTGACGCCCGACCAGTTCCGCGTCTTGGGACGAGGAGAGCTTCAGTTTGCCATCCTGATCGAGCAAATGCGGCGCGAGGGGTTTGAGTTCATGGTGGGTAAACCCCAGGTTCTCTTCCAAACAGGCGAAGACGGCACCCGACTCGAGCCGATGGAGCGCGCTGTTCTCGACTTGCCCGAGACGGCGGCAAGCGAAGTCACTCAACTCTTCCAGCAGCGCAAGGGCATCCTCACCAAGTACGAACCTCAAGGCGTTGGACGAGTGCGCCTCGAAATCGACATCCCTACCCGCGGACTCTTGGGGATGCGCTCACGCTACCTGACAGCAACTCGTGGCGCCGGGCTGATGAGCACCCTTCTTTTGGGCTACGACCAACATAAGGGCGAAATTGCGCACCGAACGGTGGGCTCACTAATTTCTGACCGTACAGGCGATACCGTGGAATATGGACTGCTCGGCCTTGAAGACCGAGGCATCCTCTTTCTCGGCCCAGGCGTACCGGTTTACGAAGGCATGATTATTGGCGAGCACAGCAAGGATAATGATCTCAACGTCAATCCTTGCCGTGAGAAGAAGCTCACCAATATTCGCGCTGCTAGCGCTGAATTTCTGGTCACTCTCTCAGGCATCCGCAAGATGTCACTCGAGCAGTGCTTAGAGTGGATTGATGAAGACGAGTGGATTGAAGTCACTCCTCAGTCAATTCGCCTCAGAAAAAAGATTCTGCCGCAGAATATGCGGAGTGTGAAACGCTCTGAACGTGTCGATTAGAGAAGTGCGTTTCCCTTCGGGACAAACGCTCTGAACGTGTCGATTAGAGAAGTGCGTTTCCCTTCGGGGGGCGGGCGCTCCCCGCTCCTCTCGGCCCCCCCTCTAACCGGGTAGCACCAATAGAATTGCACCAAAGACCGCTAGCGCAACACCGGCGGCCTTCCAAAAAGAAACCGCCTCATGCTTGCTCCACCAGGCCACCGGTACGGCAATCACTGGGGCCAAGGACGAAAGCGCAGAAGCCACAGCAATCGGCGCATGAGCAAATCCATAGACGAAAAAAAACGAGCCTCCGTAAGACTCGAGCACAAAAACCCAGCTTACCGGAACGAACCGGCGCCACGAAATCCCGAAGCGCCATTGCCGAAAAAGAAAAAAGCCAATCACCGGACAAAGCCCCACGGCGATGACCATTCGCACCGAGTTGGCAAAATGCGGGGCTAACCCCTCGGTGCCCCGAGCCACGGCGAAGGCATTGATCGCCCAAAAAATAGAAGTCAGCGCCCCAAAGAGCACCCCCACAGGAAAGCGTTCGATCCAAGACTCCACTTCACGCTTGCGATGATGGTAACCCACCAGAATGACCACGACTGTTCCGGCAACCGTGCTTGCCACTCCAAGAATCTTCAGGATCGAGAGCGACTGCCCGAAAAAAAAGAACCCCGCAGCTGCCGACCAAAGTGGGTAGGACGACGCCAAAGCCAAGGCTCCAGGAACCCCCAAAGCTCGCGTACTCCAAAAAAAGAAGAGATCCCCCAGCCCGTAACTAGCGATCATGCTCGTCAAAAGCCAAAAACCCTGGGTGCCAGCAATCCGACCTAAAAACTCCTGCCGTTGAGCAAGAGAGAGCTCTGGAAACTCAAAGAACAAGGTACTGAATAAAAAAAGAGGTAACGCCACCAGGGCTCGAGTGAACCCAATTTGAGAGGGCGTTACCTCTTTTGAAAGTCTCGCATAAACCGAAGTGCCCGCGCTCCACGTAAACGACGACGCGAGAGACGCAAGCGCTCCGATCACAGTTCAACCTGGGCGAGCTCGCCTTTTACGAGATCACAAGTGGCCTGAGCTTCAAGCGCCTGGCAGGCCTGACGAATCGCCTTTCCTAGCGCTTTGAAATCAGACGTCGCTGTCAGGTAATGCACCATCACCGCATAAAGCAGCCGATCCGCCTTCTGTCGCCCGATGGCCTTCACGAGTCGAAATCCGAGATGCCCCAGCAACGTTGCATTCATGTGAACGCCGCAGTTATCATTCCAACTTCCGCAACGATTTCCAGGAAACTTGAAAATCTCGCTATATTTCTTCGGGGCCGAGGTCATCACGACTTTTCCGTCTGAACCTCGAGAAGGGTAAAGCGTCTGATGGGGATCTTTTAAGTTTCGAATGCCATTTTCTCCATCAGCAGGATTCTTAAACAGGGTCGCACCCATCACCCAGTCATCGCGCCCTTCGATCGACTCTCCGAAGTAATCGGCAAAGCCTTCATTCATGGCGCCCGACTCGGAGCGGTACTCAAGATCGGCAGTCTTACTCACCACTCCATGGGTCATTTCGTGGCCAGCGACATCCACAGATTCAGTTAAGCTTTTGAACGTCACACCATCGCCATCGCCGTAGGCCATGATGCTGCTTTCTGAATCCCAGAAAGCATTGACCCACTTCTCTCCAATATGCACCACCGCACGAATCATCGAGCCGCGATCATCAAAACTATCGCGAGAATGCTTGGTCCAATAATATTTCAAAACGGCTTGAGCGTTGTCGTGAGCTCGCACCGAATCGGCATCTGCTCGCGGACTCACCACTCCTCCCGAAATCACCTGATCGCACTCTTCGTAATTCACGCTCATCGGAGCACGCGACCCACCTTCATCATCAGCGGGCTCTAAGACCTGACATTTCGAATTGGTCGCGTAAATCGACACAGGCGCAATCGTCCAGTGGCGAGAAAGATCAGAAACCACTTCGCCCGAATGAGCATCGATATCGACAATTCGTCCCGGCTGATCCCCCTGAGCTGCTAAAACCCAGCGATAAATCAACGTGGCGCTTGCCTCACTCCAGTTCGGCGCGATCATGAGTCGTGGAGCCTCTTGAATTTCTCGACCCCCCGTAGCCACTCGAGCCACAGCTAAAGACTCTTGAACCGAGAGTGTTGGCTCGACATTCAAATCAAACGAAGCCACCTGATGAGTCCACGAAGACGGCATCAGGGTCGAGGTTTCGTGACGAAGCGACTGCCCCCCCAAAACTTCGATGCCCTGATAGAGCTGCTGAAACCGAGAGGTGTTCAACTCGGGAGTTCTGACCTGGTTACGAAATCGATACTCAGGCACTTTACCGGCGACCGATCCCAGAAGCTGAGCCTGCATCCGAAGCTCACTCAAAACTCGATCAAAAGAGCCTCGAACAGGAAGCGTCTTAAAAACGCCAGCGCCTGGCATCTCAAAAGCTTGGACCGGCTTTTCACCGACCAGTCCAAGGAGCATCACTACCAGTGTTCCTCTGATGACCAACCCCAGCCCCTGCTTCCGCCCCTCTTTTACCAATGGCTGGCAAAATTCTCGGCGACGAAACCCCTGACTACATAGAATGAAATCAAGCATCCCCCACGATCCCCCAGGCGGGAAGTTATAGGAGCGAACAGCGGTTCTCGCAATGGATGAATTGCATTTCGCAAGATTTTTTAATCACTGAAATCCGCGAATTCGGTAGAGCCCGATTCCGGCAGGAGCAGCATGATCGCTACTGACCGTTTCAACAAAGACGTGCATGGCGTCGGGAAACTGCTCGTAAATCGCGAGCAGATTTGCCGGCTCATTCTCAAATGATGCGACTAATAAACCATGGCGCCGAATAAAGTGCGCGGCACCGACTTTATGGTCTAAGTCAGGCAATCCATAAGCGGGCTTCAAAAGCAAATGGGTGCGATCGACATCCCACGGAAACCCATCACGCAAGAACATCTCGCGAGTGCCTTGCCCCATGCCCGGCTCATCGCGTCCGGTAAGGTAGACAATTAACGCTCCCATTCGATGGAGCTGTTGAACAAACTCAGCCGCCCCAGGATAGGGACGGTCATATTGAAGGTAAGAACTCGAAAAGAAGCGCTCCTGCCAGAACTGCTTGAGGGCCGCGATCGCAAGTGGAACCTCGTCATGGGTAGCGTCGATTCCTAAAGCTGAGAACGTGTCTTTCAAGCTATAACCGACATGCTCATGCTCAAGCCGCTCGAGCTCGCGACGCACAAGAGGAAAACGCCGAGCTTCATCAGTTGCTAGCCACTCACTAATGATCTGATGGGTGCGTGGCCCGACCTCATAGAGAGTCGAATCGAGATCCAGAAGCACAATCGGAGCCTGTCCTTGCGACAGCGTAGCCCCAACGCGACGAGACACTTCGCGCAAGACCTCTGTCTCAGTGAGGTCATGAAACCGACTTACCTGCTTCCACTGCTCACGAATAAACATGAGCACCTTGAGTGTGAGCGCCACCCGAGTGATTGGCTGACGACTTTGGGTGATTCCGGTCATCCACTAAAATGACTTTGGGCTGAAAAGATCTGGCATCAGCCTCGTTCAGTACGACATAAGAAGCGATAATGACTTTATGACCGGGTTTGGCCAAATGAGCGGCCGCCCCGTTAATGCAGATGACACCAGAGCCCGGCGCCCCTGGAATGGCATAAGTACTGAAACGCTCGCCGTTATCGATATTGTAAACTTCGATTCGCTCGTGAACGAGAATATCAGCCGCTTCCAGAAGCTGTTGATCAATCGTTACAGAGCCTTCGTAATGGAGATCGGCTTGAGTCACCGTTGCTCGGTGAATCTTCGACTTCAGAAGGGTACGCTGCATAGCGTCTCTGGCTCTAGCCTTCCAAAAGACAAGAGTCAAGAAGAGTGCCCTACTCTCCAGCCTTCCTGCCGCCTTCAGAACTGAAGCAGCACGAGGCAGCCAAAAAGCCTCTGAGGTCTGGCCCTCAAAACGGGGTGATTGCGCTTTCTGAGCGCCACCACCCCGTTTTTCGGCCATGAACTACTTTTGAGCAGCTTTTTGCTCCGACTTGTTGGCTGATTGTGAAGCCTTTTGCTCAGCCTTCTGCTCAGACTTGGCAGCTTGCTCAGCCTTCTGCTCAGACTTGGCAGCTTGCTCTGCTTTCTGCTCAGACTTGGCAGCTTGCTCAGCCTTCTGCTCTGACTTGGCAGCTTGTTCTGCTTTCTGCTCAGACTTGCCAGCTTGCTCTGCCTTCTGATCAGAGCTGCCTGCTAGCACGGTCGCGCCAGATACCATGAATACGGCTGCGGCGACTGCTACACTCGATTTGACTTGAATTTTTTTCATGACCAACCCTCCATGCCTTTCGATCGCACCCTCACCGGAACTTGCGATTTTCACGGTTCGCGAAGTTGCGTTTTGCAACGAAAGTGCCGCTAAAAAACGCCATCTTTTCGCGACCCGTCGTACCGTCGATCGAGATGCCCGCTGAGGGCACTGAGGTTGCAACTCGCTTTCAGTCGCATGGAGACACCCCAGCCACTACCTCTGGTTATCCTGGCGAACCGCGAACCCTACATCCATGTTCACACCCCGTGCGGCATCGAAACGCGCAGGCCGGCTAGTGGATTGGTTTCGGCCCTCGAGCCGGTGATGCAACAAAAAGGGGGCTATTGGATCGCTCAGGGCTGCGGTTCAGCCGACGTAGAAACCGCAGATCGTCACGGCATGATTGCGGTTCCGCCCCACGATCCCACCTACCAACTCAAGCGAGTCTGGCTCTCGCCATCCGAGAAAAAAGCCTATTATGATGGGTTTTCTAACGAAGCCCTGTGGCCTCTGTTTCACCTCGCCCATCAACAGCCCATTTTTAGAAGCAGCGACTGGGAGACCTATCGGCGTGTCAACGAGCTCTTTTCCCGTTCCTTGCCACACGAAAGCCTGAAAGCTCCCCATATTTTTCTCGTCCAAGACTTCCATCTAGCACTCGTTCCCTCACTACTCCGGCAAAACACCTCCCTTACCGATCACCATCAAATCGCGATGGTCTGGCATATTCCGTGGGTCCCCTCTGAAGTTTTTCGCATCTGCCCTTGGGCTACCGAGATTCTCGAGGGCATGCTGGGCGCCGACCTCATCAGTTTCCACACACAAGCCTATTGCAATAACTTTCTTGAATCGTGTGAGCGCCTCCTCGAATCGCGAGTCGATTACGCAAGACACTCCGTCACCCTTCGGGGTCACGAAACTCGCGTGCGAGCTATTCCCCTTGGGATTTCGCCCGAACCCATCGAACGGCTCTCAAAGACTGAGATTCAAAGGTTTCTCGCCCAAGAGTTCGGAATTTCCCCCGCAGTTCTCGGCCTAGGAGTCGACCGAATGGACTATACTAAGGGAATCCTGGAGCGCTTTGCAGCGCTCGAACGCTTTTTCGAGCTTGAGCCAGAGAGCCTTGGGGTCTTTTCGTTTCTTCAAATTGCCTCGCCGAGCCGAACCGAGGTACCGGCCTATCAAGAGTTCACCGAAAAAGTGATTCGTGAGGCTAAGCGCATTAATCACCGGTTTGAGGGGCAATTCCCAGCCACCACCCCCCCGATTCAGCTGATCCATCGGCAATGCGACTGGAATGAGCTCGGACGGCTCTATCAAGCAGCGCAGATTTGTGTGGTCAGTCCCCTTCATGACGGAATGAACCTGGTTGCCCAGGAATACCTCTGGGCACGCAGCGCCGATGATGGTGCCCTCATTCTCAGTCGATTTGCAGGCGCCAGCCAATCTCTCCCGCAAGCATTCCTGGTCAACCCTTACGACACCGAAGACCTGGCTCAATCGCTTCGTTCAGCGCATCGATTGGCGCTTCGCCCACCAACTCCTGAACACCAAGCACGGATGAACCTGCTTCGAGAAAAGGTAGGACAACGGACCTCATTGGTTTGGGCTCAGGAGCTCCTCAATGAACTCACCGCAGTTTGAGGACAAAAACCCCGGGCAGACCATTGACCCCCAGAGAAAATGAAAGATCCCTTGGACTAAACCCCTTGAGAATCTGATCTCGCTTCAGTAGTGCCGAAAAGCAGTGATGAACCCTACGCTTCCTTCTCGCCAAGAACTCGAGAGCCGCATTCACGACTGCAATGCTTGCCCGCGTCTGCGTTCACACTGTGCCAGCATCGCTGAAACCAAGCGCCGTGCCTATCAGGCAGAAACCTATTGGGGAAAACCCATCACGCCCTTTGGTCCCACCTCGGCCAGACTCGTGATCGTGGGCCTTGCGCCCGGGGCTCATGGAGCCAACCGAACAGGACGAGTCTTCACAGGTGACCGCTCTGGTGAGTGGCTTTACCGCGCCCTGTTTCGCGCAGGCTTCGCCAATCAGCCGGAATCACTTCGTCGAGACGACACCCTCGCCCTGAACGATGCAGTGATCACGTGCGTGGTGAAATGCGCCCCTCCCGATAACAAACCTGCCCCAGAAGAGCTCGCGCGTTGCACTCGCCTTTTTTTTGAAACCGAACTCGAGCTCTTTAACCAGGCTCAAGTGTATCTTGCTCTCGGAAAAATCGCTTGGGATGCCCTTATTCACGCGTTTCAACTTCCAAAACCGCGCCCTTCCTTCGCTCACGGACGAGAAGTCATGCTGGCAAAGAACCCTCTTTTTTCAAACACGAAGGCTCGACCTGCTCTTCTGCTCGGAAGCTACCATCCCAGCCAGCAGAACACTTTTACAGGCAGGCTCACGGAGCCGCTATTTGATGCGATTTTTCTACGAGCACGCCAAGCGATCGCTGACCCTTAGTAAGCCTCATCGAGGTTCACGCAAAAGCTGCATCAAGCCCGTGTCGCCCCCAGAACTCGATGCTGAAAGCTGCGCAAAAATCTTCACGATCATGAATCGATCTACTGACAGCTTCCAATTCGAGGGTCCGCGAAGCTTCCAGAGAAAAAACCCTAACTTTTCAGAAGTGGTCTCAGGAAGCTTCCCGCGAGTCGCTAGATAAGTAAAGGCAGCACGCAAGGTCTCGCGATCTCCTAACTTTCCTTGGGCCATTTGCCGAAGTACCGGCTCGAATCGCTCAAAAATCTTCAATGCTTCCGAAGTTTCGAAGGCCCCGGAACGATCGTCATCAAATTGAAAAAACAACAACTCGATGTAATGCACCACTGTCACGAGGGCATCTAAATCATTCACATCCACGTAAGCCGGCGTCTTCGACTCCTGCATGGCCACCGCAAGCAGAGCCTCTAGGACAGGATCACATCGCAGCGAGGCGCTTGCGACACCATCCGACTCTTCAACGATCGACATCGTCGACTGACATCGCCCCCGAGAACGCTTTAACGTCCACTCGACAAATGACGGAAAATTGCCAAGAAATTCACCCAGTCGACGCTCGAATTGATCCAGAAAACAGGCTTTCTCGATCAGCTTGGTGCCAAAAGTGCCTCCCGGAATCGACTTACATTTTTCAGTCATGGCAGCATAAAGCGTTGAACCGCTCATCTTCGCTGAGACCATCACTCCAGCAAGCTCAATGGCTTCTCCTACCGAGAGAAGCTTCATGTCGCCATCTGAGGCAGGCATGAAAAGATTTCCGTCTCGAAATCGCAGGCGCGGTGCCTGGGGTCGATCAGGATCGACAAACTTCAAGTCTTTTCCGATCTCTCTGAGATCCTGATAAAAGGTTTGCAGCTCCTCCACCACGAGGCCTTCAGGATCGCCGTAGCGCTCTCGAACTGAGTCGAAACGCTTCTCACGATACGCTTGCTGTCCCAGCGAAAAGGCCAAGGTGACCCAATGAATCTGAAACAAATCGTTGTAATTGAGGCCTGAAGCGGGAGGCTTTGAGGGGTCGACCTCCATGAATGCCCCACTTGCCGAGTACAGAGGCAAGCGTTTCACTAACACGCTTCGAAACTTTTGAAGGGCCAAAACCGTTCGAGGATCAAGGTCCTCAGCCCGGTCCACTCGCATTGCCTCCTCAATCGAGGTCTGCTCGATTTCATACCGACTGAGGCGCTGTCCTCGGCTTGCACTTTCAAGACAATCAAACGAACCTGACTTCGAAAACAAACCCTCAATAAATCGCTGTCCATCAACCCAATCCAGGAACGCTCTGCGGCCACGGTCAATTGCCACCAGAGTCAAGCCCTCGGCATCACGGCCCAACGGCCCCTCGGTATCGCCTGCCAAATACCGCTGAACAAACGTTCGAATGAATCGCTTCATCGACAGGGGCCGAACCCCCGTGAGATCACCTGGCTCGAGCGCATCGATCACACGAGTGAAATCGATAAACGGAATCATCTGAAGCGAGCCATGAAACCGAACCGCATCGTCGAGCAGCTCCAGAATCTCGAGGCCCGCTTCACGCGTGCGAAGGAGACCCGAGCCGCACGACAGAACCGGAAATTTTCCCGTCGAATCGGGATAAATCGGCTGAATGCGAACATAAATTCTTAAAAATCGGGCCGCACTTCGAAGAAATCGTGGCCACTCTTCTTTGCGAAACTCATCGGCAGAGGTACCGAAAAGCAAAGGTTTGAAGCTTCGAACAAGCTTAAAGCGCTTTAAGACCGTCTTTAAAGCATCGCTCGGAAACGTCCGCTCGAACTCTTGCAGCAACGCTTCGAAACGGGCCATCGAGTAATCACCGGCCATTGCCGCCAATTCGTAACCAAAGCTTTCCGAAACTTCGCTGATTCGCTGAAGAACTTCGTTTTGGCGAGGCACCGGCAATGCGGCCAAGCTCGAGATCGTGAGAGGACGAAAGCGCTCAAGACTCAGCAAAAGCTCAGAAAGCGAAGCCATGATCCGCCGAGCCGAGCGCAATTCTTCGGTGGTCAACGTATCGCCCCGACCTCCCAGAATACTTCTCTTGAACTCCATGGTCTCAGCCATGAGCGCGTTCGAAATGAGTTTATCGCCAATAAAAAATTTCTCGATAAAATTTCGAAGCTCAATGGGCTGATACACCCCTGGAGTGTTCGTTCGTGTGCGATCGAGAAAAAGCTGAATCGAGCCATCCACGCAGTCAAACATGGCTCGCAAGGCCTCGGGGCCAGCACGAGCAGCCACGTAGTCTTCGATGACTTGACCGGCCTCACGCAAACAAGCCGTTTCGCCAGCTTTCACACGAAGCGGCTCAGCAGGTGGAATTTTCTCGCCAAATCCCAGCTTCGCGCAGCCTACGGGCGCAGCTAAAAGGCCAAGAATTAGGGGTAAGAGTCTCCAATTAAAAGACATAACTCACGGCTCCGAAAAATCGATCATTCGCCCGGTTTCTCGAAATAAAGTCGGTTTGCGAGCCTGAACCCACCAAAATATCAGTTGCCAGCCGAACCTGCCACGACTCATGAGGCTGATAAGCAACACTATGAAGATAGGCCTGAGCCGAGTGCTCGAGGTCAAAAATCATCTGACTTTTCCAAGTGAGACTGTGCTGGGCTTTCTTCCAAATCTGATCGCCAATCGAAGCTCTCACCGCATGCGTAAACGGATATCGAAGATTAAAAACGGATGCCGATGAGTTGACTTGTGGACCGGAGGAGGCCTTCGAGTCTAAAGCATTCCCCCCTTGAACCGAAAGATACGAGACTGAGGCACGGAACGCCCGCGCGCCTTGAAACGAAACCTGCGGACTGACGAGCCATGCGGGAGCCAGCTGCTGAGAATTCCAAGCAACAGGAACTTGATCCATTACCGGAATTTCTCGAACTACGGAAAGCCCAGCGCCCCAGACCGAAGCGGCGTACTTGAGGTCAGCGCTCATCAAATGATGATTCACCACTCGAGGGTAAAGATCGGCATCGGCCACTTCGAAACTCAGGTTGTAGAGATTGTTATAGGCTAAAAGCACCTGGTTCACCGGTTTGTAGGCATAAGCCCCGCTTACCGACCAGCCCTCAGCCTCACCCCATTGCCCCAGAAACCCCCAACCCGGTCGCATCAAAAGATCCGTCAGCGGGGGACGATTCAAGTGGTAAGCAATCGGCGTGGTTTTCCCTTCGTAAATGACTTCTGAAATGGGAGCGTGAAAGAAAGGATCGATCGACGTGATTCGGCCGTTATCGACGCTTACGGGCAATCCTCGATCCGGCACAAACCCTGGCGAAGCAAAAAGGCTCAAACGCATGCCGGGCTTTCCGAGCGTAACGAAGGCCCCCGCTAACCCCACTTGCTGGGGATGCAAAAAGTCATAGATAAATCGGGGCTGAAACACGCCCAGCTTCCACTCGTCATCAAGCGCCGACCAAGGAAGCAAGACTCGCCCCACCTGAAATTGCACAGGCCCCAGTCTTCTTGACGACCCCACGGCAAGCTCAGGAAACTCTACCGAGCTGCATAACTCGCCGCAGTTCAAACCCCATCCGATTCGAGCATCCGCACGCCACTCGAGCTCACTGCCCACGCGAAAATAGCGTCCGTTAAAACGAAGAATCGAAAACTGCGATTGGGTTAAGCTTCCGGGCTGCGCCAAATACGTGAGCGAAGACATGCCCAGCGAGGCTTGCCATTGCGACTCGGCCGGCTCGCTTTCACTGCGAACCAGCGAGCGCCCTAAACCGGATGTGACCGGATCAGGCTTGGCCCAAACAGCATGAGGAAGAAGCACCGAAGCTACAAAGCTCGCCCAAAAGCGCTTTGACCCCGATGTCTTGGCGACAAACGACATTGCGGCGGACCTTAGCCCAGGCCATGGCCATGAGCAAGCCGAGATTCCCTAAAATTGACTCAAAG
>JBDLQW010000104.1:0-12560 GCA_039800365.1 Pseudomonadota bacterium | reverse complement strand
AGCTCAGCGGCCCGTGCTGCTTCGATGGCGCGATTTTTCATGAAGCTCACGAAGGAGGCAGCAATCGTCTCGCGAATCGATCCCAGTTCTTTTTTGCTCGGACTAGCATTATTGAGCTGCTTTAAGGTCTCGACGAACATGAAGGTTTGCTTTTCGCCCATCGTATTTTGGATTTTTCGGCGCACTTCGCGATCGACATTAAAGAGCGCTAGTGCCCATTGGTTCGGCGCCACTTTGGGGCAGAAATCTTTCAGAGCCGACTCTTCTGCCTCAAGCACGGCGTAGAAGGGGGGGCGAACCTTGTGAATGATCGAGTCTTCTTTCGATACTAAGTAGATTTCGCGCTCTTCTTCTGGAGTCGCTGACCTGAGGTACTCTAAAAGCTCAGCTTCAGTTTTCTGCCATTTGAGGTCAGAAAGTTTGCCAAGAGCTCGCGCTTCGGCTGCTTTCTTGCTGATTTCTTCAAGCTTGGTCTCGCTGAGGGGCTTGAAGCTGACCTTCGGGTCCAGCAGTCCTGCCCAAGCTCCGGGAAAGGCCTTTCGTGCCGCCGCGATCGCTAAACCTTTTGGCAGGTGAGCAAGCAGGGCAAGACCCTGATCGCGATCGAAGCTGCGCATGAACTCCGGCAATTGGTCGCCCAGTCGCCACACTTTGATCAAAGTTTCTTCCATTGCAGCCGAGCGACCCGTCTCAGGCTCACGAATGAGCCGCTGCATGATCTCGATCTCTTCCATGCCGAACATTCCAGGTGCGTTCATGGCGTGAAACCAGCAATCTCCCGTGCCTAAAGTGTAGAGCTTGGTCTGAATCGCTGAAGGCAGCTCTGAAAGCAGAGCACCTAGGCCTGGAGCATTACGGGCGCCATAATCCTCGAGTAGGATCATCGAATCGAGTGTTGGGAAAACAGGCTTGGCTTGAATCATTTTTACGAATTCGACCATGAGCTCGCGGGCTCGGATCGGATCGTTCACTTGCATTCCCCCTCGGGGGCCCGTGACCACACCTGAAGCTGAGCCACCACCGGTAATCGAGGAGCCACCGGCAAGACCACCTGCCAGACCGCCCATCGAGGCTCCGCCCCCCATCGAGGCGACGCCAACCCCACCACCGCCGCCGGACGCTTTATTTTCTTTTAAAGCGGTCGCGATTCTGGCGACGCTCTGGCGCTGGATGATGAAGATTCCCACCAGAAAGAGAAGCGCGATCCCTACAGCAATCGTGGGGTAAACCCACTTCTCACTCGAGGTGCTCCACTTTCGGAAGCTGAATTGCACTTCGTCACGTGCAGGAACCAAGTGCATGGTGTTCATTAGTGAGTCTTTGACTTCAGCAACTTCGGTATCGCTCAAGATGCTCGACATCTGAATGGCGACAGCGATTTTCTGGGTGCGGTTTAAGAGCTGCTTAAGAGAGATCTGAGGATCGTCCCATTCGTCTTGGATCTCCTCAATCGATCCATCGAAGTAGGGAAGGCTTTCTTTTTCTTGCTGCTGCTTCGCAGAGCTGCGACGAAGAGGGTCAACGCTCACCGTAACTAGAAAGGGTCGGTCCGGAAAGCGTGTTTTTAAGTAAACGCTCGCTGTCTCGCGAAGGCTGTCTTCGAGCTCGGCGACTCTTGGGTGTTTCAGCGACTCAGCCAAGCTGAATGATGGCAAGAGCGTCAAGATTCCCGCGATGGCGATTCCAAAAATCCAAGTTTTGGGTTTCACGGATTCCCCCTTCATTCTTTCTTCTCGACAGTTACGGGCTCGATCATGAGGATCACTTTTCGTGAAAGTGGATTTCCTTTTTGACGGGCGCCCCATTTTTCATTTTTGCTCGATGCCACTTTTCGAATTTGGCCTTCAAGCTCGCCGTTTCCAGAAATTCGCATGCGATTCAGAGGAACGCCGCTGCGTTGAAGCGAGCGCATCGTGGCTACCGCTCTGAGAGCGGAGAGCTCGAGGTTATCACTAAAAGGACGTGCTAGCCGTAGCGACTTTTGTTGGTCAACTTTCGTGTTGTCGGTAAAAGCTTTAATCACGAGGTTATTAGATCCGGCGTAGCGAACATACCGACTTACGAATTTCTTAAGGGCCGCGTGGCCTTCTTTGGTGACTTTGGTCGAGCTGAAGTCGAAGAAGGAAATATTCGGAAATTCAATCAGCACGCGATCTCCCAGTTGGTGCGGCACTCCTCCCCAGGCTTTGATCGTCTGTTCATCAAAGGCCTGCGACCCAACGTTTGGGCCGATATTCAGCCAAAGGTTTTTCTTGCCGCTATCGTTTCCTGAGTCGTTCGATTTGGCGCCAAGCTCAGTGAGTAATGCGGCTTGAATTTTTTGGGTTTTCTCACTCGATTTCTGATTCACGTTAAAGAACAAAATGAAGAAACAAAGCAGTAGCGTGACCATATCGCCATACGAGATCGCCCAGCTGCCTTCAGAGTCGACCTCATCGGTATGGTCAGTTCGAAGCTGGCGAAGCTTTTGTGTCGTTGAGATCACGCGGCAGCGCTCCCTTCGGCTGAATCGTCGGAGGTAGCAGCTGAGCCCAGAATATTGATTCGGTCATCGGGGCCAACGTGCGAGTTTAGGACTTCTTGAGCCTCTAAGAGGTTCACGCCCTGAGCGGCCATCAAAATCGCTTCAAGCGCGATCTCGGCCGCTTTTTTCTCCTCGTTGACCGATTTCAGGATGTTCTCACCAGCGGGGTTGAGAATGAGGTTAGCGGTCAAAAGTCCGTAGAGAGTGGCCACAAGCGCGACGGCCATTCGAACACCTGCCTCAGAAGAGCTTGCGCCGTCAGAAATCGACCGCATCAAGCTCACGAGTCCGAGAACCGTTCCCACTAGTCCGAAGGCTGGGGGGTATTTTGCGAGAGAGCGAATCGAGTTGGCGACACGCTGTTTGCGCTCGCCCCACTGATAGATGCGTTCTGAGAGGATGGAATGAATTTTCGAGTGATCGAATCCCAGCGCGATGAGTTCGGTTCCATCGGTCATCGTTTGTCCGATGATCGACGGAGCGGCCGAGCGGTACTCGCGTACCCCGGCTTGAATCGATCGAATCAGCTCGAAGCTCTCAATCACCACCGCTTTTCGGTTGAGAACGCTTTTACCGAAAAGCTGCTTGATAGTCGTGGTCACTTCGCGAGCCATATCCCAAGGTAGGGTGATGATGGCCACAGCGATCGTGCCGCCCGTGACTACTAAGAACCCGACGATATCGAAGTAGCTTGAAGCGTTCTGGCGAAGCTCGACGATCGAGAAGATAATCGAGAGGAAGGCAATGAGTAATCCGCTGAGGTAAATCATTTAGTTTCCCCCTCCTGCTGCGTTCGACCCGAATGGTGCGCGCATGGCTCGGATCTTTTCGACCATTCTCGCGGTTTCGGTGTTATTCGGCTGAAGCTTTTGCGCGCGCTCATAGGCTTCAAGCGCTCGATCGAGGTTCTTCTGAAGGTAGTACACGGTACCTTGCATGCTAAAGAACGCGGGAACTGCTGGGTATTTGACAATATAGGTGTTGAGCGCTTGCTCGGCTTCAGCGTAGCTCTTGCGATAGATCATGCGCTGAATTTGCCCTACGGCGTCGGTGGCTTCGGTAAGCCCTTGCGTCGAGTTTTGGCAGGTCTTCGAGACGCTATCTACGCGCAGCTTTGCCGAAATGCGGCTGTATCCGAGCGAGGTACCGGGGGGAATCAAGAAGCTTTCAGTGTGATACCCGTCTTTGCCGACTTGCACTTTCGAGTCAGGGCGAAAAACCAGAGGAAATTGATCGGGGCTGAGGGTTGCAGGAGTGCTCGCGATTTTTTGCTTCCCGTCTGCAGTGACGAGGTAGATCTCGGCGCCTGGGGGGTCGCTCTCGATTTGCAGCTGTGCGCTAGTACACGCGCTCGTGAGCAGTGCCATCGAGAGTGTCAGGGTGAGGAGTAAGCGCATTTTGAAAGAGGTCTGATCCTTCATGACTTTCGATTCGGTGTCACCAAAGACAAACTTTACAAGTTTTCTCGAATCAGGGCCCGGGCTCGCGCCGCTTCACAATGAAGCGCCAGGCTTTTGGCGTGATAACGCCCGGCCTTGTTTTAAGCTGCCGGCTTTCGAATGCGACGAATCGCTGCAGGTATTGCCATCATCAAGAGCAGGATGATCAGCATTGCCCACGTGCCATCTCCAAGCACGTCGCGAAGCCAAAGCGTCGAGACCATCAATACCGAGAAGTACATCATGTCTCCGGCGATCGCGATCGCCCACCCCGTTAGAAAGCCATGACCCGCAGCTTGTGCAGCGGCTCTACCCGTCATGGGGTCGACACCGAAAGCTACCAGAATGAGCATCAAGGGGCTTGTGGGGTGCCCCACTTTGGCCACCGAGCGCTCGAGCATGGCAGAAAAAAAAGACAGGCCTTTTCGAATCGCGTGAATCGGGGCGAAAACCTTGATGAATCCGAGCATCAGGGGCTCGAAGAGTACCGCTAGGACCAAGTCTGATAGAAAATAGAGGATCAGCATCCAGGGCCACGTGATGCCTCGGGACTGGGCCAGGAGCACCCCCGCGGGAATTCCGCCGCCGATGGGAATCGTAAACAACAGAAAAACCTCCCAGGCGTTCTGAAGAAAGTGGGGACCGAGGCCTTCAGAGAGGGGGGTGAGCACGAGAGTAACTCGAAGGGATCATGGGGTTTCTGCCTCGGGCGCCGGAGGGTTTCAAGCGGGCGAAGCTGATCGAGGCCGCTAACGGAAGTCAAGGATTTTCGCTACCGTGTCTCGGCCGGGTGTGTTACCGTCTGACCTTGTAAGCTGCGAGTTCTTCGAGATTCCGGGCGTGGTGCCCAGCCTCTGAGGTCGCGCGATTGTCCCGGACTGAGGAGGTCTCATGGGTAAGAAATTGTATGTTGGAAATCTGCCTTATTCTGCAACGGAGCAGGCATTGGTAGACGCATTCTCGCAATGCGGAAAAGTTGAGTCGGCGAAGATCATCACTGATCGTGAAACTGGACGCAGCAAAGGCTTCGGCTTTGTTGAAATGTCCACCGATGAAGAAGCTCAAAGCGCAATCAGCAAGTTTCATGGCGCTGACTACGATGGCCGCAGCATGACGGTTAACGAAGCTCGCCCTATGGTGCCCCGTGAAGGCGGCGGCGGCGGCGGCGGTGGTCGCGGCGGATTCGGTGGTGGCGGCGGTGGCCGTGGTGGATTCGGTGGCGGCGGCGGCCGTGGCGGATTCGGTGGCGGCGGCGGCCGTGGTGGTCGCTTCTAAGTCACTCGGTCTTCACTGAAGATTTTATAGGAAGGCCCCGAGATGAGTCGACTGATCTTAAAGTCGAGCCTCTCGGGGCTTTTCGTTTTTTGTGGAGCGTTTCAGGAGAGCGCGTGAGTCGACGCAAGATTCTCATCATTGATGACGAGCTCGATCTTTCGGGCCTGATGCGCGAGGTTTTATCCGAGCATTACGAGGTCATGCTTCAGGGAGATGGCGAAGGGGGGCTTCGTGTCGCTCGCGAATGGCAGCCCGATCTTTTGCTCTTAGATCTACGTTTACCAGGAAAAAACGGGCTTTTGATTGCCGAGGCGCTTCGTCAGGCTCCTGAAACCCGCGACATTCCCATCATTATGCTCACCGGTCATGATGCTCCCGAGGTTCGGGCGTTGGCTTTTCGCATGGGCGTCGACGATTACCTCAGTAAGCCCTTCACGTTAGATGAGTTTTCGGCGCGAATCGAATCGAAGATTCGGCGTATCGAAGAGCGGCAACTTCCAAAAAATCGCGTACAAATCGCCAATCTCTGGATCGATCGTCAGCGCATGAGCGCTGGAGTGGGAGAAGAGCCCCTCGTGCTGAGTGCGCTCGAGTACCGGATTTTAGATTATTTTGTCAGTCATCCTGAAGAGGTGCTGAGCCGCGAGCGGCTGCTTCAAGAGGTTTGGAAAGACGCAATTGTGTCGCCTCGAACAGTCGATACGCATGTTTCCGGATTGAGAAAGAAGCTCGCCAAAAGCCAGTATCAGATTTGCGCTCTTTACGGGGCGGGCTATGTTCTCAAGGAAAGGGAAAAAGACCGTGCAGATTCTTGAAATTTTTCTTCATCTCGATCGTCACCTCGCAGAATGGTCGGCTCAGTTAGGAACGTCGATCTACGGCGTTTTGTTTCTCGTGGTGTTTTGCGAAACGGGGCTCGTGGTCACTCCGTTCTTGCCAGGAGACTCTCTGCTTTTCGCGACAGGAGCTTTGGTTGCCTTGTCTCAAACGTCTGCTCCAGCGGGTACTGAGCCTTTGAGTCTGGGAATCATGCTCAGTGTCTTGGTGCTGGCTGCGATCCTAGGAGATGCCTTGAATTACACTGTCGGGGCGCGAATTGGTGGCCGCTTGATGCAGAAAGCCCAGTCGGGCTCGCGCTGGATTCGTCGCGAACACTTACAGAGGACTCAAGAGTTCTACGAACGCTATGGGGGCAAGACCATTGTCTTCGCGCGCTTTGTTCCAATCGTGCGAACCTTTGCACCCTTTGTGGCAGGCCTGGGCAGGATGTCTTACCGGCGTTTTTTCGCGTTTAACGTGGCTGGCGCCTTAGCTTGGGTTTTGGGCTTTGTTCTCGCGGGGTACTGGTTTGGGAATTTGCCGGGCGTGAAGCGGCATTTTCAGTGGGTGATTTTGGGAATCATCGTGCTTTCGGTGATGCCTGCTGTCATCGAGTTGCTGCGCGCGCGCCGAGCCAAGCCGCTCGCACTGTGATGGCCGGGGGGCACTTGGGTGATGAGTCCGGTATGGGGCCTCATCTTGCACTCGAATTCGAGTCATGCCGAGTGTTTCGCCAAATGAACTGCTGCAACAGGGACTGGATTGCCAGCTCGCGCTTCTGAAGTGGACGCCTGGCTTTGAGAGTGAATTGGTCGCACGGGTGCAGGATCCAGAAGCCGGCACTGAGAATGCCGCGATGGGCTTGCTCTACTTGTGGTCGAGTCTTGCGTTTCTTGAGGCCTCAGTGCTGAGCTTCGAGGGCATTCTTCCTTCTGAATTTGATTCTGAGGACGGCTGGAGCAGTCTCGATTTTCTCGAGAATCTGACCTGGGAAGAAGATCGTCTACGAGTGCAGCTTTCCATTATCCGCGGTCGGCAGGTTCAAACCGACCTGTGGCTTTCTCGTCGGGGGCTTTTCGTGGTTCGAACGCAGGGAAGAGGCGATGCCCCGTGGCACTGGTTTCAAAGCTTCAAACGGCATTAAGGTGTCACTACGTGCGCGGAGCTGCCGCACGAGTCAAACGATCGAGGATCGCCGAGGTCAGTCCTGTTGCAACTGAAGCATCACCTAAGGTTCGCGGATCCTCAGCGAAAATCGCTTCGACTTCATCACATTCGTCGAGCGCCCTGAGTGCTGAGAAAAGCCTTCGAGCAGCGGCTGGCCAGAACTCTTGATTTTGCTCTGCTTCAGTTGTGAGGCTTTCGACTCGCGACGCTCGGTTTCTGAGCTCGAGACTGAGAGCGGAAGAGGGCCTGAAAGATAGAAGCCCCCAGCGTTTTGAAAGGTCAAGTTCAGCGAGAGCTGAAAGAGGGCCTAAACGTAGACCTTTTCGGGGGGCATAGTGACTAGCAAGCATTCCTGGGGCGAGCTCTGCTGATGAACGAGCTTTGAGGCTCGAGTCGGGAAGGGCTACAGGCTGCCCGGTCAAAGATTCGATTTGTTCGCGAGAAATTTCTCCGGGGCGAAGCAGGGTCAGCGTTGCATCGGGTGCCACGTGAAGAATCGTGCTTTCGAGCCCAACTTCGCAGGGTCCGCCCTCCAGCACCGCACTCACTCGATCACCCAGCTCCTTCGATACTGCCGCTGAACTCGTGGGGCTGATTCTTCCAAAACGATTGGCGCTGGGAGCGGCTAGTGGCAATTGAAGCGTTCGTAGCAGGTCTTGAGCGAGGGCATGCCGAGGCATTCGAACTCCGACGGTTTCAAGCCCGCTAGTGACCAAGTCTGGAATCTTCGAGCCTCGAGGAAGGATGATCGTGAGGGGACCAGGCCAAAAATTTTGAAACAGGCGTTCAGCGATGGTTTTCGCCGCATCTGACAAAAGAGCGCTTCGAGTGATGCCCAGCTCATCGAGTTTTCGAAGACTGCCCCATCCCGATGGAATATGCACAATCAACGGATCAAACGAGGGGCGGTCTTTTGCGGCAAAAATTTTCGCAACCGCTTCGGCATCGAAAGCGACTCCGGCGAGTCCGTAGACGGTTTCCGTCGGAATCGCGAGGACCTCACCCGATTTCAGAATCTGCGCGCACTTTTGAATGCCTAGAAAGCCTCCCGAAATGATTTTCATCGAGTGCCAGCTCCTGATGGGGCCTGCGCCGGAGAGAGCGCTTCCCAGACGGCTTCCATCTTCATGCTTCGCGAGCCTTTGATCAGAACGATGGATTGCGAATGAAGCAGGGGCCGGAGTGCCGAAGTCAGGCCCGAGAGCGTCTCAAAGTGCGCTACCTTTCCTGAGAATCCTTTGGCCTTCAGCGCTTCTTCTAGAGCAGTCATTCTGGGGCCGTAGAGGAGAATGGTGCGCACGCCCGACTGCATCAGCGGCGTCGCCAAGTCTGCGTGAAACCTCAGTTCTTCAGAGCCCAGTTCCTTCATGTCGGCAAGACAGGCGACCCGTTCGCGATCTGCGCCCCCCGTGCGTGCAAGTAAAGAGAAGGCGGCCTGCATCGAGACGGGGCTTGCATTGTAATAATCGCAAATGACCAGCGCTCCCTGGGGATGGTCGAGCGCTCGAACCTGAGAGCGCCCCTCGGCTCCGCGAAAACCCTCGAGGCCTTTCGAAATTTCTTCTGACGAAAGGCCTAAAGCCAGCGCAACACTTGTGGCCGCCAGTAAGTTCTGGGCATTGTGCTTTCCAGGAAGAGGTACGGCCAAGGTAAAGTCATGGTTTTGGATGAGTCGACCTGAAGGATCGTGAAGCGGAGATAAAATTCTCAGTCGAGAGGACGGAGCCTTTTGGGCGACTTCACTCGTACCCGACGCAGTCCAAATGCCTTGAACCCGGCGGGCCTCGCAGGTCTCTGCTCCAGAAAAAGTGTCGGTGATTTCACGGAGTGAAAACTTCCAGGGCTGTGTGAGGTGCTCGCTTGCCGTTGCCATCCAGGTGTCATCGAGGTTGACGACTGAGCAACCACCGTTTTTTTCAGTCTCGGAAAACGCCAAGAGCTCTTCTCGAGCGACGGTCTCGAGCGTGCCTAATTTTTCAAGATGCTCGGGCCCGATGACCGTCAAAACCGTATGCGTGGGGCGCACGAGATCGATGTGTTCCGTCATTGCTCCTACGTCGTCGATTCCGACTTCAATCACAGCGGCTTGATGAGACGATCGAAGTCGAAGCAAGGTGATCGGAATTCCTAAATAGCCATTTTCACTGCCTGTGGTTTTCAATACCGAATGAAAACGGCCCTCGAGGATAGCCGCCAATAACTCTTTGGTGGTGGTTTTTCCGTTCGAGCCCGCAACCGCGATCACTGGAATTTTCGTTTGCGCTCGCCATGCCTGAGCTAAACGCCGAAACGCAGCTTGAACATCGGTGACACCAGCGAAAAAAACTTTCGGAAACTGGCGTTCATATCCACGCTCGGCAATCGTTTGCGCTTTGGCAAGAATTCCTGTGGCACCTGCCGCAATCGCTTGCTCGATGAAGGCATGCCCATCGAAGCGCTCGCCTCGAACCGCGACAAAAATACTGTGGGCAGCGATTTTTCTTGAGTCAGTGGTGAACTCAGAAAAGCGGTGATGCGTCCAGGCGTTCAGATCTGGGCTGGATGCCGAGAGGGAGCCCGAGCGCTGCAGAACCTCGGCGATCCAGCGAGCATCAAAAGGGAAGGAGAGATCCGCTTGTGGAGGCATTTTCAGTTCCTTTTTGTTTCATCGGATCACCCAGCGCCTCAAGGTTGGGGTAAAAAAGCTGATTTAAGACGACTCGCGGGGCGATCCTGGTCAGGAGGCGCGCGCGAGAACTTTTACTTGTGGCTCGCACCGTTCCTTGAATCAAAGTGCCCGGTTCTTGGGTCTGGGGCAAGAGCTCGATGCTCCAAGTGATGTCAGAAAAGAGTTTCTCAAGGCGTCCTTTCGAATCTCGTTTAAGCCGAACCGTGAGCTGACGCCCCGGACGGTAAACCAGCACTTCGAGGTCGAGCTCAAAGCGCTTCCATTCCTTTTTGGGAGGTTCCATGAAAAGCCTGACCTGCTGAGCGGGCTCGTTCTCGCTTTGAGGCACGATCACGCCGCTAGCCTCGCTTCGAATCGCATTGAAATGCCAGCGTGGCCAGCTCTTGGGCTCTGCCAGCAGAAGGCTGAGTGCTTCGGGTGATTGCTGAGAGGGGACGACTCTTGAAAAGGTGAAAGTCTCATCGGGCCCACGCGAAAGCCAAAAGCCTGTCGCAATCACCATGAACAGACTACTCGCGATTAAAATCAGCAAACGGGATGGACGCATCGGCATTTCTAAGCGGGAAGGGGCAACTCTGGGCGCAGGCTACGTCGCGGCGTTTTGCTGCGCCAAGTGGTCCCGGATTACGCCAAGGCTAAGCGGTTTTTAGAGCCGCTTTTTAGCCAGCGTTGCAGCAGATCTCGAAGTTTTCTCATATTACCTGACTGGATAATACAGGATTGGCGGGATTTCAAGCAGAAGTCCATGCTCGATGCCCAGATGAATCAGTTTTTGAATCGTCGAAGCTGAAAGCTCGTGCAGGCGATTGGCGTCTTCGCAACGGTGGTTGGGAACATGAATGAACGTGTAAGGGGTGCGCCGATGAGGAAGCGTTGAGGCAGAGCTCGAGAAAAATCGCGCGAGCCGATACGCTGTATTGTTGCAAACAAAGGCTCCCGGGTCGGTAGATACCTCAACAATCGACTGCTCTTCTTGCGTGAGTTGTAGCTGGCTCAGCACTTCGTTCCACGGAAAAGGCATGGAGACCGATGCGGGGCCTTCTGGATCGATCGGAGTGGTCTGGCGAATGACGCCCGCATTATCGGCCAATTCGGGAGTGTCATCGCGGTTATGAGCCATGGTCTCGAACTTCACCCGGCAGCGCGCTTCTCCGAGCGAGAGCACCAAGGAAACCTCGCCTCCGGGACTTTGATGGGCTTGTTGCCAACAAGACCGAGCGACTTGGCTGGCTCGATCGTATTCAGTGGGAAGCTCGCACACGACGACTTCAAAAGAGCCTTGAAGTAGCTCAGCCACTCGATGAGCGACTTTTTTCGAGGCATTTTCAAGTGCGCCCCCGAAGGGGTCAAAATGCGTGATTAAGATTTTCGGCATCGGACTTACCCTCGTCGCCAGAACTCGAGAGTGCTTGAACGGGCTCATTTCTGCCGCTGTCGCGCGATGAGATCCCAAGAGCACTAAAAAAACCAGAGCAAGAGATTTTAGTAAAGACGCGGCTCTCATGCTGCTCTTTTAACTTCATCTTCGGCTAAGCCGCATGATATTTTCCCCAACGCATGAAAAATAAAAACGTGATGGAAACTGGTTTCGGTACTCGAGCGATTCATGCAGGTCAAAGCCCCGACCCACAGACGGGGGCGGTCATGACCCCGATTTATCAGACCAGCACTTACGCTCAATCGAGTCCAGGGCACCATCAGGGCTATGAGTACTCGCGAACCGATAACCCCACCCGCACAGCTTACCAAGAGTGCGTGGCAGCTCTCGAGGGCGGTCGGCATGCGTTGGCATTTTCTTCGGGATTGGCGGCGACCAGCACGATCCTTCAAACCCTAAAGCCCGGCGATCATGTAGTCTGCTGTGACGATGTGTATGGGGGCACCTTTCGGCTCTTCGATAAGGTTTTCAAGCCGCAGGGAATCGATTTTTCTTTCGTCGATCTGTCGAACCCCGGCTTGGCCGAGTCGGCTTTCAAGCCGTCAACCAAGTTGCTTTGGATGGAGACTCCCACCAACCCGATGTTGAAGATTTTAGACATCGAGGCGCTCGTTCTTTTGGCGCATCAAAAGGGGGCTCGTGTGGTCGTGGACAACACGTTCATGAGTTCCTACTTTCAAAAGCCACTCCAGCTAGGGGCAGACCTCGTCGTTCATAGTGTTACCAAGTACATGAACGGTCATAGTGACGTGGTGGGGGGGATTCTCGTCACCAGCGACACCGATTGGTATCAGCGCCTGAAGTTTCTGCAAAACGCAGTCGGTGCAGTGCCGGCGCCCATGGATTGTTTTCTGGTCATGCGTGGTCTGAAAACTTTGCATGTTCGAATGGAAAGGCATGCTCAGAATGCCATGGCGATTGCTCGATTTCTTGAGAGTCACCCCCAGGTGTCGCGCGTGATTTATCCGGGGCTTGAGAGTCACCCCCAGCACGCGATCGCCAAGAAGCAAATGAGCGGGTTCGGTGGGATGATCACGTTTTTTATTCAGGGAGGACTCGCGGAGGCCCGAGCTTTTCTGGAAAAGGTGAAGATCTTTACCTTGGCCGAAAGCTTGGGGGGAGTGGAGTCCTTGATCGAGCATCCTGCGATTATGACTCACGCAAGTATTCCGCCCGAGACTCGAAAGACCCTCGGCATCCACGACAATTTGATTCGAATCAGCGTGGGCA
>JBDLQW010000103.1:0-19638 GCA_039800365.1 Pseudomonadota bacterium | reverse complement strand
ACAGCTCAGCGTATCGTCCCCATTGCACCAGCATGGTGAATGTCTGCTCGGCGTTCTCGTTTGGGATCAGTTCAGCGAGCTTCTCAAGCACTTCGTCGCGAAGCGCCTTTCGGTCGTCTTTCTCGTTCAAGTAGTCGACCACAGTCTTGAATAAGGGAATGTTCATGAGCTGGTCGTTGATGATGGATTTGCGGTCGCTGATGCCCGCTTGACTGATTTTTTCGCCGACCGCTCCTACCTCGACATCGCCGCCAGGAGTATGGACCAATCCTAAAAGCTCAGCCGCCCGAATCACCGCTAGTGTTTCGCCAAACTCCATTTGCAGCTCGCTCGCCAGTTTGTAGATATCTTCGCGCCCGCCCTTGGAGTTCAAGAGCTCGACTAAGCCAAGAATTTCGCTCACACTGATTTGAGGGAGAATTTCGAGAGTTTTTCCGCCAGGTTTGTCCATACAGTTCGTTTTTTCCTTTATGCAATCAGCGAGAAGATCTTGTCGACGTACTCGCTGAAAGCTTTTTCCCTTTTTCGTCTCGGGCGCGGGAGGTCGATCGTCAGGTCTCCAGCGATCTGGCCCGGTTTGCTGGAGAGGACCAACACGCGGTCTGCCAGCTCGATAGCTTCCTCGATCATGTGAGTGACCATCACCACCGTGTTCACCGGGAAGTCGCGATCCGACCAGATATCGAGCAACTCGTCTCGCAAGTTGATCGACGTCAGGGCATCGAGAGAAGAAAAAGGCTCATCCATCAAGAGAATTTCCGGTTCAACAGCAAGGGCTCTTGCGAGCCCCACGCGTTGCTTCATTCCTCCCGAAAGCTCTCTCGGATAGGCCTCTTCATAGCCCTCTAGGCCAACTTTTGCGATATAGAACGCAGCCCGTTTGCGACGCGATGCGCGATCTAGGCCTCGGGGCTCAAGACCCAGCTCAACGTTTTGGGCTACTGTCAACCACGGCAGAAGTGCAAAGTTTTGAAAAACCATGGCTGCTTCGAGGTTGTTCTGAATGAGGGGCTTTCCCTTGTAGATGACTCGCCCTTCGCTCGGGCGCATGAGTCCATTAATGATTCGCAAGATTGTGCTTTTGCCAGCGCCTGAGGGGCCCACAATAGCGATGAATTCACCTTCTCGCGCAGAAAAGCTCACGTCCTGAAGCACCGTCACGTCGCCCTGGGGCAGGCGAAAGCGGTGTGTGACGTGATCGAGTTCGAAAAGGACGGGTCCACCAATCATGAATTGATCCTAGGTCTCAAACTTGTAGCGATCCACGATCGATCGGTAAATGGGTTTCCACACAAAAGCATTCACGATCAAGATCCATCCCACCATGGCAGCAACGCAGAGACTGATCGCATGTTGATCGCCCAGCTCATAAACGGCGCGATCGAGTAGGCTGCCAAGGCCAAGCACTTGATAGGTGCCTCCTTGGTGTTTGACGTACTCTGAAACCACCAGGGCATTCCAGCCGCCACCCCAGGCCGTGATGGCCCCAGTGACTAAGGCTGGGGCGATTGCCGGGAGAACCAACCGCTTCCAGAGCTGAACCCTGGTAAGTCCTAGGGCCTTCATCGCTTCAACCAAATCTGCAGGAATCGTTGCCACTCCCCCTAGGCAATTAAAAAGTGGGTACCAAATCATGCCCGTGAGGACGAGCGCGATGCTGGCGATCTCCATACCCCCACCCAATCGTTTGACAGCCACCAAGACGATTAGAGGAAAAAGTGCCACGGCAGGTAGGCTTGCTCCGACTTGTGCGATCGTGGTCAAGGTTTGTCGCATTCGGGGGCGATCCCAACACAGGAGAACCAAAGGCACTGTGGTAGCAATTGAAATTCCCAAAGCGATCAGCAGGCGCACCGTGGAGGCAAAAACCGAAAGAGGGATGTCTCGCGCGATCGACGGCCAGGGTGGCGCCAGCCAACGGAGCAAAAGCAAGGCAGCAGCAAGACCGAGTCCGGCGCCCACGGTAATGAGCAGAGTTTTTTGAAGCCAGGCGATTCGCAAGGCAAGTCGCGCATAGCGCTCGTAGCTCGGCAGGGCCACGCGTTCGTAAAGCGCTCTGCCGACCCAAGATAAGGCAGCAGCCGGAAGATCCCAGAATAGGGGAAGAAGCACTTCCCGTAGAGACCACGCGATCGGAAAAAGGAGTGCCTGAACCAGGACCTTGAAAGCCGCAAAAACGGGCTTTAAGCGAAAGCTGAGTTCATGAACCCACTCGGGGTGGCGAACGGTTTCAAGATCGCCCGAGGAGGGTCCCGTCTCCTGCCTGAAGCGTTCCGACCAAATTGAAAGAGGACGCCAAAAAAGAAAGTCGAAGGTCAGAATCAATGTCGCAAGTGCTGCAAGCCCCCAGCCCACGAGGTCCACTTGATTGGCTTCAGCCGCACGAGCAAGAAAGCTTCCAATTCCCGGCAGGTTGTATTGAATCAGGCCCACAGCGATGATTTCGCAGGCGACAAGAAAGTACCATCCGTTCGACCACGACAAGATGCTATTGTAGACGAGCCTCGGAACGCAGGAGGGAGCGTAGAGCTTCCAAAAGCGCTGCGATCCCGTCACTCCAAAACTCGAAACCGCATCAAAGTGGTCTTGCGGTATGGTTTTCGTCGCCTCGTAAACAGCGAAGGCCAGATTCCAGGCTTGGCTAGTGAAAATGAGAAAAATACTGGCGAGTTCGATTCCGATTCGATGACCAGAGGTCGCGCCGATGAAAAAAGAAATTGCCGCCGGAAAAAAGCCCACCTGGGGAACAGACTGAAGCGTGTCGAGCAAAGGAAGGATCAAGCGCTCGCCGAGCCGCGACCGAGCAGCGGCCAAACCCAGAATGAAGGCAAAGACTAACGAAGCGGCGTAGCTGGCAATGGTTCGTAATAGTGATAGGGTCAGTGCCCCTGGAAGATCACGTAAGCTTAATTCATTGGCTTTGAGCTGAACGAGATGAACGCCTCCTCGATACACCCCAATGGTTAGCGCAAGAAGCCCAAGAAAAAGTAAGAAATACAGCGCACTATTTTGGGCGCGTTCACGAACGTGCCTGGGAAGTCCTCGGGTGGAGTGTCGGGGCGCTGGCGACATCATTCGTTTATAGACTCTAGGAAAATCGGAAATCCAGGGAATAGCGTTTGAGGGTTGGGACGAGGCTGGCGCCGCGTTTGCGTCTTTTCGGGGAAAGGCTTCATCATGGTGGGCCGCGAAGGGATCGAACCTTCGACCCGCAGATTAAGAGTCTGCTGCTCTACCAACTGAGCTAGCGGCCCACGCCGTGACGAAGAGACCCGCGTTTAGCATTCTCATTCCAGAGGTGCAAGGGCACAATCTCAAGCTTAGAATGGAAACTATGAAAAAAGTGATTCGAACCATGATCGGGATCTTTGCGGCCCTGGTCTTATCGACCCCGGGCTTTGGAACAAGCTTTATCGAAAAGAGCTTTCCCGACTCAGTGGGGGATGCCCCGGTCATTGTTCGAGGCCAAATTGGGATGAGTTATTCCGATTACGGAAAGACGTTGGAAGACGGTCGGAAGCTTTTTACGTTCTACGAGTTGAACGTCAGTGAGGTTTTCAAGGGGCGCTCTGGCACGGGTACCATGATCGTTCGTCAGCTGGGGGGTACCAAAGAGGGCATTACCGTTGAGGTTCCTGGAACAGCGAAATTTTCTCGAGGCGAAGACGTCGTGGTCATGCTTGGGGGAGAAAATAGCGATGGCTCGTACGACATTCGAAGCCTGATGATGGGAAAATATTCGATCGAGAAAGTCGATGGAAAAGAATACCTGCGCGGTCCGGGCGCGCTCTCTCCTTCAGAGGTACAACCAGGCAAGCTCATTCAGGCTGACGAGCACCCGACCGAGGGGCCACCTCCGCTTTACACGCTAGACGACTTAAGAGCATTGGTGCGCGGCGATTCGGCAAGTGGCGGCGCCTCTCGAGCAGAGCCGTCTGTTCACGCGAGCCCAAATCAGCCCGTACCGGCGGGTTTGCCCAGCGGTGGTGCTCGAGCCGGTTCAACCTCCGAGAATCAGGTCTTGAGCGAAGAGGCCGTCAATTCGAGTCCGGAGGGCGATTCAAATTTTTTGAAGTGGATCTTGGGGGCGGGACTCATCGCCCTTTGGGTGATGGTGCGCAGTTTACGGCGCTAAACAGACCTAAGCAGACCGAGACAGAGCGCCGGTGAGCTTGGCGCTTGCGAGTTTTCAGGCGTCCTCAGAACGGCGTCTGCAGGAGACTGCTTGCTCGAGGACGTGAATGCGCTTAGCCTCTGGGGTATGGTGCGACTTTTGGGGCCGAGGGCCTATCTGGTGTCTTCGCTTTTTTGGGGCCTCGGTATTGGGGCTGTTTTGACAGTGCCTGCGATGGCTTGGGCGTCGCTTGAGCCGAGTCGATTCTTCCAGGCCGACGGCAAGAAAAATGAGCGTTACCTTTCTGATGGGGTGGTAGTTGGAGGTGATCCCGTCGTGCGTTCGGTGAGGGTGAAGGAAATTCGCCGGGCCGCCAATCCAAAATTCGAGCGAATCGTCATCGACTTAGAGGCGAGCCGAGCCGATGGTGAGGTGACCGCTCTGGCTCGGGCTCCTCATTACCAGGTGGCCATCAATCCCGAAGAAAAGCGGGTCATTTACACGATTTGGGGAAGCCCTCAGCTCGACTTCGATGCTGCAAAAGTCGTATCTTCGATGAAAAAGAGCCCTCTGATTCAGGGGGTAGAGCTTTTGCCGGTTGTTCATCAGGATCAGTGGACCTTTGTGCTCCATTTAAGATCGGGCGCTCCAATTGAGGTCTTCGACTTGACGGAGCCCGCGAGAATTATCACTGATATCCGACTGGGCCGAAGCTTGCCAAAGTAGCGGCTGTTCCCATAGTGAACCGGTAGGAGGGCTCCTGCCGTGTCAGATTCGCATTCACAAGATCAGCTCCCTGCTCCCATCGTCTCCTCGGTTGGCTCAACCTTGGCCGCTTCAACAGATTCGGGCCTGGTTCACCCTGACCAGATTTTGCCCCCTCATGTTTTTGTCCTCCCCATGAATCAAGCGGTGGTCTACCCGACGATGATGGCGCCGCTTCATGTGACCCACCCTCGTTACATGGAAATGGTGGAAGTGGCTTTGTCTAAGCATCCATCGAGAACGTTGGCTTTGCTACTGACGCGGGATTCTGAGGTTTCTGAAAAGACGAAAGTTCAAGACTTGCACTCGGTAGGGGTGATCGTGAAGGTGCTCAAGCGCCTGAAGATGCCTGATGGTTCGATCAGTCTTTTGGTTCATAGTCTGAAGCGCTTTCGTGTGAAGGCAGTCCTTTCTGAGGAGCCCTTTCCCGTCGTTGAGCCCGAATATCTTGACGACATCATTGAAAAGTCAAACGAGTTCGACGCGCTTTCGCGTTCGGCAGTTGCATTGGTCAAGCAGCTCTCTGAGATCAATCCTTTTTTCACTGAAGAAATGCGTATGGCGATGCTCAATGCCCCGGGGCAGGGCACGATCGCCGATATTATCGCTTTTGCTCTCGCGTTGCCAAAACCTGAGGCTCAGGAGTTTCTCGAGACGCTTTCGGTGAAGGCGCGCTTCGAGAAATTGATTGTTTGCCTTCGCCAAGAAAAAGACGTCGCCGATATTCAGAAAAAAATCTCTGACGACGTGAATACAAAAGTCACGGCTCTTCAGCGCGAGTTCTTTTTGAAAGAACAACTCAAGGTCATCAAGAAAGAGCTAGGAATTGAGGAAGAGGGTCGTGAAAAAAGCTCACGAACGTTCCGCGAGCGAATCGAAGCGGCAGGAATGCCCGAGGAGACCAAGCGAATTGTTCTTGATGAGCTGAATCGGTTCGAAACCCTTTCGGAAAATTCGCCAGAATACAATGTCTCAAGAACTTATCTCGAGACCGTCTGCTCGCTTCCGTGGAACGTCGAGACCCAGGACAATCTTGATCTCGATCACGCTCAGCAGGTGCTTGATCAAGAGCATTTGGGGCTTGATAAGGTGAAGGAGCGGATCATCGAGTTCATCGCCGTTAGAAAACTTCGATCTGATCCAAAAGGATCGATTCTCTGCTTGGTGGGACCTCCAGGGGTGGGGAAGACGTCGATCGGGCGCAGCATCGCTGAGGCGTTAGGCCGTAAGTTCTATCGCTTTTCCTTAGGGGGAATGCGCGATGAGGCTGAAATCAAAGGTCATCGTCGAACTTACGTCGGCGCTCTTCCGGGAAAGATTTTGCAAGCAGTTCGGAGGGCGGGATCGAAGAACGCCGTGATCCTTTTGGATGAAATCGATAAACTGGGACAGAGCTTTCAGGGTGATCCCTCGAGCGCTCTTTTAGAGGTCTTGGATCCTGAGCAGAACAGTTCTTTTTCGGATCATTATCTCGATCTTCCTTTTGACCTTTCAAAAGTCTTATTCATCGCCACGGCTAATCAGACCTCAACGATTCCGGGACCTCTGCTCGATCGCATGGAGACGATCGAGTTACCGGGCTATACTCTTGAAGAAAAAGAGGACATCGCTATTCGGCATGTGATTCCGAAGGAGCTCAGGGCTAATGGCATTCGTCCTTCTCAAGTCAAAATCGATCGGCAAGCGCTTCGATCCTTGATGCAGGATTATTCTCGCGAGCCTGGACTGCGAACTCTTCAGCAATTGATCAATCGAATTGCCCGAAGGGCTGCAACGCGAATTGTGAGGGCTGAGAAGTCTTCTCGATCGAAGGTTGTCCTGCCGATTCGAATCTCTGGAAATGATCTCGTAGAGTGGCTGGGACCAAAGCGGTTTTATAATGAAGTCGCCGAGAGGGTGACCGTTCCTGGCGTTGTTACCGGATTGGCTTGGACGGCCTCGGGCGGAGATATTCTGTTTATCGAGGCGGCTGAGCTTCCAGGCACAGGGCAATTAAAGCTCACCGGGAAGATGGGGGACGTGATGACCGAGAGCGCCTCGATCGCCTGGACTTACGTGAAGCGAAAGCTCGCCCAGGAGAATCAGTGGGGCCAGGACCAGTTCAAGGAGCGCGACCTTCACTTGCACATTCCGGCAGGAGCGATTCCAAAAGACGGGCCATCGGCAGGAATTACGATGGCGGCGGCACTTTATAGCTTGCTCCGTGGGTATCGCTCGCGACAACGAGTGGCAATGACGGGGGAGCTGTCTCTTACCGGTAAGGTTCTTCCGGTCGGTGGAATTAAAGAGAAGTTGCTCGCTGCAAAGCGGGCGGGAATTACGACTGTGATTCTTCCGAAGTTGAACGAGAAGGATCTTCACGAAGTTCCGGAGCACGCCAAGCAAGACTTGAACTTGTTTTTCGTGAGCTCGGTTGAAGAGGTGTTTTCTTTGGTGCTGGAGTTTCCTGCGTCTAAGCCCGTGAAGGTGGCGAGTCGCTCTGCGAAGTCTAAAAAGACTCGGGGCAAATCAAAGGTGACGAAGGGCCGCACGACGGCGCGACCTGCGCGCTGGCTTTCTTGAGGGAGAGTCGATTATTGACTAGGGCTTGCCGAACATCTTTTAGATGCAGCAAGCAGGTTTAAGGTCGACAAAATTTGCCGAGAAAAAGCTGTTAAAATCGGGCCTCGCCTTCGTTAATCGCAACGCCATTGAGTTCAATTTTGTACCGAATTGGGAAGGCATGGGCGAGCATGGCACTCACGCCGCAGTACTTGGTTTGAGACAGGGACACCGCTTCGATAAGTTTTTCGGGTGTAATTGCCCCTGTTGCTCGAAAGAGGAGTTTTCCCGAGGTGAAAACCTCTGGGTAGCCGCCCGAGCTTTTTTCAACTTCGGTTTCGATTTCGAGCGTTTCGAGAGGCTGTTGCTGCTTCTTCAGCAATGCCACTACGTCCATCGCCGTACATCCGCCTAGCCCTGCAAGAAGAAGCTGCTTGGGAGTGAGGGCCGAATCGTTGCCCATCGGTGCTTTCGTGTCCATGCGCACCTCGTGGGCTCCGTCAGAGGCGGAAAAGGTCATTTTTTCGATCCAGCGGGTGGTGAGCTTCATGTTTTTTCCTCGGTTTGAAATCGTTTTTGGCGTTTGGGGAGTGACGGTGTCAGGGGACTACGCGAGCTCAGTGTGGCCTTGTTTGGCCGACGAGGAGCTAAATTCTCGAGCCAAAAGGGCTTTAGAAATGATGGAATCGGCCTGACTTCGGGTGCCTGAAGGTCGGCAAGTAAGGCGCGTGAGACGACGGCAGCGTCCTGCTCTCGGTGCTGAATCAGGAAGTCATAGAGGGCTTCGGCAAGGCTCATTAAGTCGATCGAGTGTGTTCGGCCGAAACGACCCCACACAAAACGGGTGAAATGGCGCATCTCTGCGAAGAGCGCATCGGTTCTCAGGAGCTCAAAAGTGCTTTTGAAGTAGCCCCGATTCGCAATTAAGTCCCAGACTTTTGAAACACGTTTCAGCTCACTGATCTCTTCAGCGCTAAGATGATGGGTTTTTTGAATTTCGTAGGGGGGCTCAGACGAATAGCTCATACCCCATTCCGAATCATGGCGAATGATTGGGGTGCCTCGCAGTCGCTTGAGAATCCCGAGCTGGATTTCATGAGGATTAAGACGAGCCAGGCGATCAAACCCTTGGCCGAAGCTCTCGAGCGTTTCGCCCGGAAGTCCAGCGATCAAATCGGCGTGCAGGTGAACTCCGGTCTCAGATCGCAGGAACTGGATGTTTTTCTCGATTTGAGCAGTGTCTTGGCGACGGCTCACTCGTGCTGAAACCTCAGGATTCCAAGTCTGTATTCCAATCTCGAACTGAAGTGATCCTGGGGGAAATTGCACGATCCAGCGTCGAAGCTCTTCGGGAAGGCGGTCGGGAACCATTTCGAAATGGAGAAAGAGCCCTAAGTGCGACCTTGAAAGAAAAAACTCGAGAATGGCTGTTGAGGTTTTTGGACTGAGATTAAAGGTGCGATCAACGAACTTAAATTGGCGAGCGCCCCGCTGAATCAGAGAGTCGATCTCGGCAAGAAAGCGGGCAAGATCGAATGATCGAACTCGCAGGTCGAGCGAAGAGAGGCAGTACTCGCACTTAAAAGCACAACCTCGCGAAGCTTCGACGTAAATGACTCTGTTTCGCAGATCCTCATCGGAGTAAAGTGAATAGGGAAGTGCGAGAGCTTGAAGTGGAGGGAGCTCGGGCTCGATGATCTTCTTTGAGGCAAGCCGCAGCAGCGCACTGGAAGAAAAGGGGGCTGACTGGGGTTCAGAAAGGAGCTCTTGGCAGAGCTCTCTAAAAAGTAAGTCGGCCTCGCCTCGAATGGTATGATCGGCTAGCTGAACGATCTCTTGCGATTCGGTTTCATAGCTGACTTCAGGGCCGCCCAAAACGATCCGGATTTCAGGAGAGGCTTGCCTGAGTCGACGAACTACTTCGAGAGTTTGCGTGGCATTCCATATATAGACCCCAAAGCCTACGATTCGGGGGTGATGGGCGAGGAGAGCGTCGACGATGCTTCCAGGGTTTTCAGCTGCTTGGCTGATCGTGAACTCTAAAATCTTCGAGCGCGATTGAAGTGAGCCCAGGTTGGCCTGAAGATAGCGAAGCCCAAAGGCGCAATGAATGTATCGCGCATTGAGCGTGCAAAGCAGAATTTCGGTTGGAGCTAATGAAGGCAAAAATCCAATTAGTTGGAGAGTTCCGACAACTCATCCAGAGGATTAGACTCGGAGCCGGCGCCCTTTACCAGGATCTTTCCAGCAGCGATTTCGCGAAGCGCGGTCACGATGACTCGATTCTTGCTCTTCACCAAAGCTTCCGAACCTTTATAGAGCTGTCGAGCGCGACGGGTTGCGACATGAACCAGCTCGTACATGTTGTCGACGTTTTGGAGGCAATCTTCGATGGTGACTCGTGCCATGGGGGTAGAACTCCTCGAAATAGGTTCGAAGCCTCAGGGTTAACCTAGGCTCTCATTCTGGTCAAGGGGACCTTGTTTGTGAGTGAAGGGAGGTTCGAAGAGGGCCCGGACTGCCTCAGGATGGTGTTCTTCGATCTGCCTGCGGCGCAGCTTTTGGGTGTGGGTCACTTCGCCTTTTCGGGTTGAAAGCGACTCGGGAAGGATCACGAAGCGCCGAATCCGCTCGTAGGGTGCAAGTCCGTCGTTTAATTGCTCGATCTCGGCTTGGATCAAGGAACGGATTTTTGGGTGATTCACCAGTTCTGGGAACTGACTGAAGAGAATCTGCCTTTCTTGGCAGAATTTGATGATTTCCTCTTTGCGAAGCGTGACCAGTGCTCCAACAAAGCTGCGCCGGTCTCCCAGAGCCATCAAGTCGAGAACATACTTGCTCGACCTGACGCGCGCCTCGATCTTCTGGGGCGCGATCGTTCGGCCTGTTGAGAGCACAATCAGGTCTTTTTTGCGGTCGGTGATGTGAAGACGCCCCTGCTGATCGAGGTAGCCGATATCGCCCGTGTGAATCCAGCCCTCGCGCAGGGTCTCGGCCGTGACTTCTGGTTTTCGCCAGTAGCCCAAGAACGGCTCGGGAGATCTGACGATGATCTCACCATCTGAAAGAATTTGAACGTCGACTCCAGAAAGGGGAGGGCCGACGCTATCGGAGCGCAGATCGTCGGGGCGGCGGATGGCAACTGGCCCGCAGGTCTCGGTGAGTCCATACCCTTCGAGCAGAATCAGGTTAAAGAGCTTGAGCTCTGCCGCCAAGTCGGGCGGCAGAGGGGCTCCCCCGCTGATCGCGAATTTGAGCCGTCCTCCGAGCTGTTTTTGAATGGCTTTGATAATGGTTTGATGCGCAAGAATTGATTCGGCAGTGTCGGCTAATCGCGGGCGCTCATGAGTCACTTTCGATTCGGCGACCCGCCGGACAGCGTCTAAGAGACGCTCGATGATTGCCCGTTCAGTGGGCGATTTTGAGTCGATATTTTCTTGAATGCCTTCAAGAAGCTTTTCAAAGATCTTGGGCACTCCGAAAAGCAAGCTGGGCTGCACTTCGGCGAGTTCTGCTTGCAAGCGGTCGGGCCTGGTGGCGAAAGCGGTTTTCCAGCCAAAGACGAATCCAACAGCGACTTCGAATTGGCCAAAAATATTAGCTAACGGAAGGATCGTGAGGGTGGTTTCCTGCTCAGGAAGCAAGTGGTCGCGAAAAACCTCGGCACTGTCGCGTAGGGCTCGCATGAATTGCGCTTGTGAGATCATCGAGCCCTTGGGTTCGCCAGTGGTTCCCGAGGTATACATGAGCAGAAAAAGAGCGTTCGAATCGGCATTCCAAAGTGCCTCGCGAACCGTGGCGCGCGCTTCTGTGGTCAACAGCGCACGCCCGCTTTCGAGCCATTCTGGGAAATGACTAAAAAGCTTGGTTCTGGGTGCCTTCAGCGACTGAGGATCGGCGCTGATCAAGCGCTCTTGAAGTGCTTCAGATTCTAAGATCAGGACAGCCGGCTCGCAGTCACGAAAAATTTGAAGGAGATCTTCGTTGGTCTGCAGGGGCGAGAGAGGTACCGGAATCGCTTTTGAGGCGATGATTGCCCATTGCATCCTCAGTAGGTCGTAGGATGTTTGAGCCACCAGTGCGATGCGCTCAGCAGGCTGAACGCCCTGAGTTTGTAGCCAAAGCGACAGAGCATAAACGTCGTCGAGAAAATTTTGAAAACGGTGGTCTTGCCACTCTGTGGGCGTACGTTCGGAAAAAGCCCCGGCATCGGGGGTATGCTCACATCTCGAGAGCAAAGTACGAGTCAGAGAATTTTCAAGAATCAAGGGCATGCGTCTAGGTCACTTTCCGATTCACACAGCTTGAGCTTGATTATTTTCCGAACTGTGGCGCAGAGTCACTTTTTTTCGTCAGAGTGCCGACATTTTGCTTTAGTGGCCTTTTCGAGAGCGTTGTCGCTTCATGGCCACATCCATTTCGCGCTTCGCAGAGCGCTCTTTCTGGTCTTCGCGCTTGTCATGACGCTTTTTGCCCTTGGCTAGCCCCAGTTCCACTTTGGCGCGACCCTGTTTGAAATACAGACGAAGCGGAACTAGGGTTAGACCCTCTTGCGTGATGGCTCCGAAGAGTCGGTCGATATCGCGTCGGCTTAACAGCAGCTTTCGCTTTCGTAAGGGCTCATGGTTGTAAATATTGCCATGGCTGTAGGGCGCAATATGCATTTGAAGTAGCCACGCTTCGAGTGCGCCTGAACCATGCGTCGGGAAGATATCGATGTAAGCGTCTTTGAGCGTTGGACTTTGATTCCGGATGCTTTTTACTTCGGTGCCCGTGAGCATGATTCCCGCCTCAAGGGTTTCTAGAATGAAGTAATCTGCCCGGGCACTAGGATGGCTGGCGATGAGTTTTACGGCTTCAGTCATGTCGCCTCTCGATGAACTTTTCAGGAGCCGGTGCTTGCGCCACGCCCAGCGAGAGGATGGTTCGGAATGCATCCTCTACGCCCATTTTTGCCTCGCGAACTTGATTTTCGGGCACGATCAGAAAAAAGCCCCCCGTAGGATTGGGGGTCGTCGGCACGAAAACATTGAGGCAGCTCTCATTGCTGGGGCCGCCACGCGTGCTTCCGGTCACGAATGCGAGGGTCCAGGTGCCCTGTCGAGGGTACTCGAGATAAACAACGCGACTGAATTGCTGTCCCCCTCCTGAGCCAAAGGCGCGCATCATTTGATCGAGCGCGCTATAGACACTGCGAACCACGGGGATGCGCTGGATCACTTCGGCAATCCACTCTAAGAGCTTTTGTCCAAAATACTGTTGAGAGGCCCACCCCAAAAGCGAAACGAGGACGGCTAGGGCTAGACCGATGACCATGGTCAAGAGAGCACGAACCGCCAGCGCCCAAATTTCGTGCTCGATCAAGAGACTGGAGCGCAAAGACTCGGGAAGGAGCTCTTGAATCGACCAAAGAAACTGAGCAAAGCCAGAAAGCATCCAGACGATGACGGCTAACGGAATCAGGATCAAGAGGCCCGAAATAAAGTGGGCTCGAAAAAGAGTTTTTAACGTCGGTACAGTTCGTTTTCGCGGCTTCATGGTTTTAAAGCTCCAAGGTCAACGTGGCTCCGCCACCCCAGAGGTTTCCGCCTGCGGTATAACCGGGGGCTCCGATCTTCGTTTTTCCAGCGGTGCCGGCTTCGTCGTTTGCAGTCTTGGTGACCTGTTGACTGACGAGAAACTGATAAGACCCATGCACGTCTAAAGCCGCTGGCGTGTTCCATCCCAAGAAGCTCGGAAATTTCCAGCCATAGCCGAGAGACGCGTTATGCTTGTCAGGATCGAGGTAGTTCCCGGAGCCTGAAGGGGCCTTTGTAAAAATGGAAGGATGAAACGAGTAGCCCAAGCGCAGGGTGGTTTTTTCGAACTGAATTTCTTCAGCGATGCGTGGGGTGAAGGTGTTTCGGAGGTTGAGCGCCGGCAACGTCGTGGGATTGACCAAAAGAGGAGAGCAGGGATCGCCCGGATTGGTCTTCGAACATGTGTCTTGCCCTGCGATTTGCAGAGCGGGGCGCTCGAAGTTAGCCCAGTTCTGAAAGTCGAGCTGCAGAATGAGTCGCTTTTGAGGCGAGTGATGCCAGCTGAAGCCCGTTTCGATAGAGAGGGGATCGTAAAAAAGAGCAGAGCTCGCGCCGAATCGAAGATCAAGCGCCGCTAGGCTTCCAAAGGCGCGGGCGCCTGAGCTGAAAGATAAGGTCGCTTGCGCATCGTGTGGCATTCGGATCACTTGCCCTAGAGTCCAGGAGCCCGTTTCGGAAGCGGCGGTCTCAGATTGCCAGAGCCAAGCGAAGTTCGGCGATGTTTTCGGCTTGAGACTGGCAGAGACCCTCATGGTGCTTGTGGTTCCAGTATTGGTTTGCAAGAACGCGATTCCGTTTGCGGTGATCGCATAGCCGATGTGAAGGCCGATTCCTGCCGAAAGTCGCGGTGTGATCTTTCCGGAGAGTCCCAGTTCGATCAGAGGTCTTTGATTTCTGGAGCGGTAGAGGACGTACTCGGGGATGTAGGTTTCTCCCGTGTCGATTGCCCCGAGAGGATCAAATGGCGCAAAAAGCGTGATGCCCGCAGTGAGATGGTGCCAGTCGGGGGCAAGTAGCGCTGCGGCGCCGATGGTTTGGCCCAGCAATGAACGGTAATCATCGACGACGTCACCGGTTCGAACTTGGTCAGAAGTGAAGTCATTTTCAATCGTAATTCCCTGGATGGGTTTGAAGCTGGGGTCCATGAACAGCCAGCCATAGCTGAGCTGCAGTTTTTTCTTGGCCGCATCCGAAAGGGCAGCGGGATTAGCGTAAGCCGAAAAAGCGTCAGAGCCCCAAGCTGCGCCGGCGCCGGCGAGACTTGCCGTTCGCGAGCCGAAGCCGAACGATCCAACATCGGCACTTGCTGAAGTCGAAACCAAGAATCCTAAAAAAAGCGCAAAAAGAAGCCTGCAGAGTCCTGAGTGAAAAGCAGACACGAAGTATTTTGGGGTCACGCCCCTGGTTCTAGCCTTAGAGCGACCGGCCTGTCGAGGCCCCAATCATTCAACGTGGCCTACGGGCGCGCACGGCCCTGTTGCACAACCGAGAAGAACTGATTCCACTGCTCCCAGCTTAAAGCCTCGGCCCTGAGAGTAGAGTCGATTCCCGCCGACTCTAGGGCGCGCTTGAACTCGGGAAAAGCATTAAGGCCCGCGCGAAGCATTTTGCGTCGGTGCATAAAGCTTGCGCGAAGCAAATCGTTCCAGAGCTTTCTTGCCGCGGGGTCTGAGGCGGTGAGCGCGGTGATCCTCGGTGTTTTTCTTGGCACCAAAAGCACGACTTCGGAGTCGACATCAGGTGGCGGTTGAAATGCCCCGGGGGGAACTGAAGCGAGCTTCGAGACGTCCCAGAGATTTTGAACCCAAAGTGAGAGGCTTCCCCAAGATTTAGTGCCGACCTCAGCGCGAAGGCGCTGAGCGACTTCGGCTTGAAACATCAGGATCATGAAGGGGATTTTTTCGAAGTGCTCGACTAAACGAAGCAGGATCGCCGTTCCTGATGCATAAGGAAGATTTGAGAGGATCCCCAGGGGAGGAAGTGCCAACCAGTTTTCTTCGGGTACTTCGAGAAAGTCGGCATCCCAAACCTGAACAACGCCTTTCCAGTGGTCGGCCCATTTTCGGTCCATTTCAGCTACCGAAAAGCGAAGTCGTGGAAGCTCGACGAGCTTTCGGATCATGGGCTCGGTCAGTGCTCCGGCACCGGGACCAATTTCAAGAAGGCTGCGGCAGTCAGTGGCTTGAAGCATTTCGATACAGAGATCGGTTAAGCGCTCGCAGAGGGCTCGATCTTTTAGAAAGTGTTGGCCGAAAGCTTTTCTTCGAGGGTGGGCTGGCATCGGGATTAATCGCTGGCCGAAGCGCGTGCGCCAATGGCCAGCATTTCCTTTCCGGTAAAAAAATGTCCTTGTGAGAAGCGCAAGGCGCCCGCTGCCGCAATCATGGCTGCGTTATCGGTGCAAAATTCGCGAAGCGGAAAACTCGGTGCGAGCGCTAGTCCCCAGCTCTTCCATTCTGATTCTAGGCGAGCTCGCAGGCGGGAGTTTGCCGCAACACCGCCGACAATCGCTGCCGATCGACAGTCGAAGCGCCGAGCGGCAAGCTTCATCTTTCGGAGGATGGCATCTACGATCGCCTCTTGGGTAGAGGCGCAAAGATCAGGGAGGCGATCGGCCCGTTGATCTTCGGGAATTTTCTTGAGCTCGAGCGCAACGGCCGTCTTGAGTCCGCTGAATGAAAAATCGAGCGTGTCTTTTTGGGGGAGCGCTCGGGGGAGCTCGTAAGCATTGGGGTTGCCGCCGTTTTGTGCGGTTCGGTCGATCCAAACCCCGCCCGGATAGGGAAAACCCATGAGCTTTGCGGTTTTGTCGAAGGCTTCGCCTGCCGCATCGTCTCGGGACTTTCCAACCAAAGCGGTAGAGAGAAAGGAAAGCGGCCAAGCCGCGGGCTCATCTCGAATCACGTACAGATTGGTGTGTCCTCCCGAGATCACTGCCGCTAGAAGTGGAAGGTTCTCGATTGCAGGCTCGTCGCGATTGAGCAGCAAGCTCGACAGATGACCTTCGAGATGATGGACAGGAATCAGTGGCTTTTGGAGGGTGAAGGCCATGGCCTTGGCAGCGGTCACTCCGACGAGAAGTGCTCCCACCAACCCTGGGCGCTGGGTGACGGAGATCGCATCGAGATCGGCTGCCCGAGCTCCGGCCTCTAGAAGAGCTTGCTCGATCATGGCATTGATGGTCTCGAGGTGATTTCTCGAAGCGATTTCAGGAACCACGCCGCCATAGGGAGCATGAATCTGAACTTGTGAAAAAGTGGCAACGCTGAGGACATCGACTCGTCTTCGGTCTTTTGAAAGACGAACGACTGAGGCGCTACATTCATCGCAAGAGGTTTCGATGCCGAAAATCAGAGAGCTCATGGGTGGTTGGGTCGAGACTCTAGCGCATTTCGGCTCGGAATGCCTAGGTTTCGTCATCACCGATGGGGCATGACATTTCTTTGAGCTTTTGGGCGGCTTTTTCTGTGTCTAACTCAAACTGCTCTGGAGATGACGATCGGGGTCGGTACCACTCGGGAGCTCGCTCGGGAGTGTGGCACTGAACGCAGGAAGTGGTGTTGCGGGGGCGAGCCATGGGCTCTGAGCCAAATGGATGGTCGCGGCCGGCGCCGTGGCAATTCTCGCACTGAACGGTTGCGTGTAAACGCTGCGCCTGCTGAAGCTGCTCTTTCGCTGCGGTGGGGGACGTCGTGCGGAGGTCTTGAACCCATTTTTCGAGCGCCGGCTGATTTTTTTCGAGGTCCTTGCGCCACTCGACCAATTGATGAAGCGACGAGAATCCTTCTGGATCATGAAGGCCTACTGTGTGGCACGACAAGCACTCAAGATTGCGATGTTGGTTGGCCTTCACTAAAGCTTCGTAGGCTCGAGCATGGGGAGTCTTTCTCCAAAAATTAAATTGCTTGAAGTGGCAGTCTGCACATTGGGGCAGCGTTTGAAACTTAGGCGTACCCTCATTTTTGGCCTTTTCGACCAGTCGGAGCATCTTCTTCTCTTCGTTTCGATTGGCTTCTGCGATCTTCGCTTTCGTATTTTCGACGAGCGTCTGCAGTTCAGATTTCTGCGTGCCACCCGGTGGGTCATAAACCGAATCGAGTGGTACGAGCTCGGTGGCAGCCGCCGGATCTAGTCGAATCAGTCCCACGACTTGATTTCGAAGGGATCCTTGATGAATCGCAGTTTTCCTGGGGCTGTTTTCCACGGTTCGTGGTTCTTGCAGAAAGCTTTGAGAATGAGCGCCGATGATATGATCGAAAAGCGGGACCTTCTCGGCCAAGATCAAATCCTCATCGAAGCCCTGGTGGGTGACGGCAATGAGCCAATCGACCTTGGGCCGAAGCCTTGAGGCCCACTTTTTTGCCGCAAGTACTGGGTCTGAGGCTCGAACCCCGTCGGGAAGCCCCGTCTTGGGCCCCACGATCCCGATCACTCCTACGCGATGGAGTTTTCCGCTCTTCGAGCGCAAGCGAAAAACCTGACTTGCGGTAGGCCAATCCTGCCATTTCGAGTTTTCTCGAGTTTGCAGATTGGCTGCAAGCGTGATGAGGCCCGACTCGCGCAGGAGTTTTTTTAGAAAGGCGGCTCCAAGAGAAAAGTCTTTCTCGCCTGGAACGAAGACTTTCAGTCCGGTTTTTTTTAAGGCTTTGGCGAGTGCCAGGGACTGGATCTCGGTCTGGGGGCGAAGCGACTCAGGAACGTGCAGCGTGGAGAAGAAGAGATCTCCAGCGTCGATTTGAAGCACTTGGTCTGGTGCAGCGTCTTTGAGCCAGCGATGTCGGGCGAGTAGCTCGTTCTTTCGAATCAAACCCCCGGTGGGGTTAGCGCGACAGCCGCAGGGCTCGATTTCGCCTTGAACGTCATTCGAGTGAACGACTACGGGCGGATCATCCCGTCCAGAGCTTGATGAGGCCGCTAGCAAAACCGATGCGATGATAGCCGAGCGGATCATCTCGCTGAAGCTTGTTGAGATTTGTTTTTGCCGCCTTGATGACGGCCTGGAATTTTCTTGGCCTCAGGAGACTTGGGGAATCGATCGCCAAGCTCCTGATAAAACCCTCGTGCATCTTCTGAGAACCCCATGGCTTCGAAAGACTGGGCAATTCTCAGGAGTGCCGCAGGAATCTTCTTGGACTTCGGAAACTTCTCCTGAATCTTCGAATATTCGACGATCGCTGCTTGGTATTGCTTGAGGAGGAAATGAGATTCTCCCAAGAGTTGCAGGGCCTCCTCAACTTGTGCCGATTTTGATTTTCCGACAGTCGACAAAAACTGACCCAAGGTTTCGGTTGCAGATTCAAGCTTTCCAGCTTCAAAAAATGCTTTGCCTCGTTCGAAGGTACTTTTCTCTGAATCGGTACCCGAGGGCTCGCTGGGGGAAGTGGCATTAGCGTTGCCCGAGGTCGGCTGAGCCGATTTTGGTGACTTGATAGCCTCGATGATCGCCATTTGCGCTTTCTCAAGCTCGACGATTCGGTCTTCGTAAGCCTTGATGCGTGGGTCGAGCGCAGGGCTTGCTTTTTCGCTTTCAGACTTTGCACGTTCAAGCTCTTCGATGCGGCCATTGAGTCGGGCGATCTCGGCCTTTAATTCGTCAATGAGATAGGAGTCAGCTGACCGAGAGGCAGCGCCAGGAGCCGAGCGGCCCGATTCGATGTCGAATGCTTGGTCTTCTTTGAGCATGCCTCGAGTTTTCAAGCAGGCCGCTTGGGTGAAAGCTAAAATCATCAAGACACTGGAATAACGATGCCGAAAGAGAGTCATGCTGGGATTATGTCACCGGCCAGGGCTTGCTTCAAGGAGTTGGCGCAGCGGGTGGGCTGTCGGAGGAGAGATTTGATGACGAAGGTGGTGAGTTGGAAGGCGTTGGCTCAGCAGGCGGCGCCGATTGAGGTTCGTTCGGGGGAGGAAGGGTGACACCCTCGTCAGTCGGAGGTGCGGAGAGCGACGTTCGAGAGGCGCCCCCGCGAATGCTGATGAATTCTGCTTTTTCGGCTGCTTCTCGAGCTTGATTGGCGAAGGTCTTCGCACGAGCAAAATTCTTGTACCGATATTCTTGTTTGGCTTTGAAAGCGAGCTCTTCGGCCACTCGAAAGTATTCTGTGGCATTGAGGTCGGCTTGAACTTCCTTCGCCGCGCGAATCGCAGCTGCCATATCCGACATTTCCTGGACCGGACGGACTGCGATGACGGAGCACGCCGCAAGCAACGTGAGAGTCGAAGCTAGGAATGAAAAAAGGGTGACCCGATGAAACGATCGAGTCACCCTGTTTAAGATCGTAGGCCGCATCGGCTCGGCTTTTATTAGCGAGTCGTGATGACGAAGTTTGCTCGGCGATTCTTCGCGTGAGCATCTTCGCTTTCAGCCGTATCGAGCAGGCGCTCTTTGCCGTAACTGATCGTGGTGACTCGAGACGCTTCGATTCCCATGCCTTCGAGGTACTTTTTCACAGCATTGGCTCGTTTCTCGCCCAGCGCGATATTGTACTGTACTCCGCCGCGGCTGTCGCAATGACCTTCGATCTGAATCTGGATCGTGGCCTTGTCCTTCAGGATGGAGGCATTTTTCTTGAGATTGTCTTTAGCCGAACCATCTAAAACGAAAGAATCGTATGGAAATCGGATGCTGACCAATCCCAT
>JBDLQW010000102.1:0-10205 GCA_039800365.1 Pseudomonadota bacterium | reverse complement strand
GGCGCTAAAGCAGCACGACGCCCCCATTTTTTTTACACCCCTTCCTTGTGACTCGCTCCCGTGTCCTCCTGAGCTCGTCACTTTTCTTAGTTCCGTTACTTGCTTAAGGAGATGGACAGCTCTAGAAGAGCTGTCGCGAGTCAACGATGTCGCCTTCTTCCCACCGTGTTTTAGTGTTTCGGCTTTCGTCGTTTGGAGACATTGTACTCGCGACCGCCGCACTGGGCGGGATCTTGCGTCGTCGCCCATCGGCTCAGATCGATTGGGTGGTTGCGTCTGAATTTAAGGACTTACTTGAGGGACACCCCCAGATCCGCGAGGTAGTGGTGTTTTCCCGTCGCGCGGGTTTTTTATCGTGGCACCGCTTTTGTCGAGCGCTTGAGGCGCGAGGGTATCACGAGGTCATCGATCTTCACGGCAGTTTGCGCACCCGATATGCGTTCTTTTATTTTCTCCTTCGTCGGTGGATTTCGAGGCTGAGGGCGCTTGCGCGGCGGGATTCGGTACCTGAGACAGATTTTGTTGGTCGATGGACGAGCTTGTCAAAACAGCGTTTCCGCCGACTGGGGTTTTTTTTAGCAAAGAAGTGGTGGCCCAGAATGCTTAGGCCCGCTGCATCCGGTGGTTTGGTCAGGAGAGCTGCAGCGCTAACCGGTGGAACCGCCGCCGACCTTCCTGATTTTTCATTCTTATTAAGCGCTCCAGCCCGTGTTGAGATTCTGCAGCAGGTGCAGGAGTGGCGGGGAGTATCTCCAGGGTTGTTTTTGTCGGTGATGCCAGGCGCTGCCTGGCCAGGGAAACAGTGGCCTTCGTCGTATTTTGCAGAGGTCTTTCGTAGGTTGAAGCTTCCAGTGGTCGTCTTAGGAACTTCGAAAGATCGTGCCAGTGAAGAGCTATTTCAGCAGCTGAAGCGTGCTGATTTGCCAGTTTTTCCCGCCCACCGCTCGTCTTCGATCAGAGATACCTCTCATTGGCTCCGGCAATCGGCACTCTTAGTCTCCAACGACACGGGGCTGGTGCATTTGGCGGAGAGTATCGGGGTTCCCGTTGTGGGTCTTTTTGGTCCGACAGATCCAGAACTAGGCTTTGGGCCTTGGAGGCCCGAGAGCCGAAGTGTTTCTGCAGAGCTTTGGTGCCGTCCTTGTAGCAAGGATGGCACTGCGTGTTTTCGACGGGGGCGCGACCGATATCGTTGCATGACAGAGCTGCACCCTGAGGCCGTGATTCAGGTAGTTCAAGAGGTCTTGAAGAGGCGATCAAGAACCTCTCCACGAGAGCCTCAGTCATGAGTGCGGGCGTTAGAAGTGAGCAGGTGAGGGAGATCTGTTCAGCGGGCCTCTGGACGCGGGCGAAAGCTGGGCTTTACCGGATCATTGTACGCGCCCTGTTTTCATGTTTTCGCTTCCTGGTTTGGCGCAGCAGGAGCGACTGGAACTGGAAAACGAGAAATCCAAGGTATTGGCCAGCCCTTGAAAGCAGCCCGCACTGTCGATTGGTTTGGTTTCATGCGGCAAGCGCTGGTGAACTTGAAATGCTCTGGAGTGTCGCTCGAGAGCTGAAAAAAAAGGATCCGAATCTTCAGTTCGGTTTTTCGGTGTTCTCTCTCTCGGGTGAGCCTAAATTAAATGCCATTAGAGACGAGTTTAGCCCCGTCTATTCTGGACCCTCGCCGTTGGAGGGAGATTGGAGCTCGTTTTTTTCTCAGGTGGAGAAGCACACGGGAGCCTTCCCGTCCATTTTCGTGACTGCCAAGTACGAGGCCTGGCCTGAGCTCTGGGGAGTTTTGAGTCAGAAAAAGATTCCGCTCTTATTGGTTAATGCCCAGCTTCGACGCTCCTTGATTTGGGGCGAGCGGTTGGCCCGTTGGTTCTTTGGGGGAGTTCCTGAGCTCTTCTTTTCAACGGCAGGTCGGCGTGATTCCGAAACACTCGAGCAGGCTTTTTCTCTGGTTACCTCTACAAGGAAGGTTCGTCAGTGTGGTGATCCTCGATGGGATCAAGTGCAATTTCGTCTTGCAAAGCGAGTCGGAGCGGTCGATCGCCTCAAGCTTTTAGGTGAGAGCGAGAAGCTTCCTCGTCCCTGGGTAGTCGTGGGAAGTGCCTGGACAGAGGATCTCGAGTTTCTTCTTCGTGCGTCGATGAAGGGAAAGGGATTTAGGGGCACGTTCTGGTGGGTTCCTCATCGCCTCGACGACGAGCAATCGCGAGACTGGGGCCGACGTATCGAAAAGTGTCAGGCAGGACGAATCCTTCTCGTCCGTGCTCAGGGGGTGTCTTCTCTTCAGTCGGGGCGACCGAGCCTTCAGGTGGGGGAAAATAACGGGTGCTCCGTTATTGTGCAGCAGATGGGAATCTTGGCGGAGCTTTATTCAGTCGGCGATGCAGCTTGGGTTGGTGGAGGGTTCAAGACAGGGCTGCATAGTGTGATTGAGCCTGCGCTCAGCGATCTTTGGATTGGAGCGGGGGCGCTGAAGGCTTCGCGATTTTCTGAAGCGCTCGAGCTATCTGAGCAAGGCCAGTTGAGTCTCTTTTCTGATCAATCCAGCGGAGCGGATTGGCTTGAGAAAGTTCAGAGTCCCCCCTCAATTCGGGTTCGAGAGCAGTGGAGGGGCTGGCGTGAGGCCCATCAACTGAGAGCGGCTTCGAGAGTGTCAGACTGGGTAATCGAAATTGTCAGTCGTCTTTGACCCGTGTAGTCTTTTGCCTTGGTAAGGACGCCAAGGTTCGATGGGTTTAAACACTGACGAATGGCGCATGGAGGAGCGATGGCATCGGAGACGGCAATCGAGCGAGCAAAAAAAATCGGATCCGTGGTGCTGAGATTAAGGATGTCGGCACACGACGCCCATTATGCGGGTGATTTGGTGGACGGGGCCCGAGTCTTGGGTTTGTTTGGAGATGTTGCCACTGAATTGCTGATACGCCTTGATGGGGACGAAGGACTTTTTCGTGCCTACGAAAGTGTGGAGTTTTTAGCGCCAGTTCGAGCCGGTGATTACATCGAAGCAGTGGGCGAGATCCTTGAGGTTGGGAAAAGTTCGCGGAAAATGAGGTTTGAAGCTCGAAAGGTGATTCAAACGCTGCCCGCTGCACGAGGGGGCTTAGCAGAATCTTCAGCTGAAGTTCTTGCAGCTCCTCAAATCGTTTGTCGCGCGGTGGGTACCTGCGTGACCCCTGTCAGCCTTCAGAGGGTTCTAGGGTAGAGGACTCGATGTCTCGTTCGCAATCACTTCGAGATTCTTATGATTGGGTGGTCTTGGGCGATCGGCCTGCAGCGCTATTGAGCGCAGCACTTTGCGCTCGGGCGGGCCGTTCCGTACTGGTGGTTCCCGATTTTTCGGAAAAAAAATGGTGGGTTTCATCAACCGGGCAGCTGGTAGATCCAGAGTCAGCGCTGACTCTAGGGGTCGGAAGTCCCGAATTAGGTTTAGGCTTTGTGGGAGTGGAGCTTCGAGATTTAGGTTTTTCTGAGTGGGAAGTCTTTCGGCCTCTCAAGTTTGGCCCTCAAGTAGTGACTCCCGATCTCAGAATGAGCTGGTCTGATTTTGAAGGGGCGCTTGCTGATCCTGTCGAATCGCTGGCGATCTGGCGAGAAGTTCCCCGAGCGCTCGAGGACCTATTATCGGGTATGGCTCAGCGTCGTGAGAGCGCATTACTCATGGGCACCAGTGAGAACTCGAGGTCGGGCTCGGTTTTTTCTGCAAAGAAATGGAGCCAGAATCTCGCTCAAGCTGAAAAGCTTTGGTCGACTCGCTGGTCTCGTGAGTTTTTTCAGCGCGTGGATCCTCGGTCACGCGGGCGATTTCAGGGCGGCCCATTATTCTCTCGTATCTCAGGGGTTGAGGCAGATTGGATTCGGGGAATTCTGGGAGCTTTGCTGGGAGTTCCTCCTGGGCAGACCACGGAGATCTTTGATGCCGCTCAAGTTCTGTACAGTAGTCGAACCGCGATGGGAGTTCGCGGGGGGCTTTCACAATTCAGGGCTCAATTGCGGCGCTTAGCAGAGCGGTGGGGGGCGGAAATTTCAGAGGCTCCTTTTGGGCTGAGTCGCATTTTTTTTGACGAAGGGCGAGTTCTTGGAGTGCAACTCGCGGGATCTGATCGCACTCGTAACGTGACTCATGCTCAGGGGGTTTTGTCGGCACTTCATCCGCAAAGGATTTTAGAGCTGTCAGGGGGGGCGGAGGAGATTGCTCAGAGTCACTCAGCTGATCAGGAATTATTACGAGTGACTTTATCGATGACGCTTCCTCGCGAAGCCATTCCGGAGCCCTTGGCAGATCGCGCCGTGTGGAGTGAAGCGGGAGCCCCGCTCGTTGAATTCGATCGGGTCAGCGTAGATGACTACGCTCTTCCCGCAAAGCCCGATCAAGAGGTGTTGTTCCTTCGGGTCTCTTTTCCTCGGGTTGAGGTCATGCACTGGAGTACTGCGAAGTGGCGGACGATTTTGGAGCGTCTTTTTCAGCAGGCCGAGGAAGTGATCCCTTTTTTAGGGCGAAATGTCCTTCGGGTTTTTCCCGATTTTCGGTCTGAGGATTTTTCTGCGCATTGGGATGAGTACGTGAGGCAGTCGCGCGGCTGGATGTCGGACGAGCTGATTTTTTCTCGGGGGATGGGCAATAGTCGTATTGAGGCAGTGGAAGGGTATTTTCCGATACATTCTGCATTGAGTCCGGCCCTGGGAATGATTGGAGAGTGGCGTCGGGCTATTCATGCCAGTCGTGGCATCTTAAACGGAGCTGAGGCCTTGGATTCTCAAAGCCAGACGTGATGCTCCTGAAGTCGATGAGTACGGTTAGGAAGAACCCAACCACTAGGCGCCAGATTGGGAAATGAGATGAAGATTGTGATTGCTCATAGTCGCCCAGTACCCCCACGGCATTACGGAGGCACTGAGCGCGTCGCGGATTGGCTTTGCCAAGGCCTGATCGAGCTCGGTCATGAGGTGTTGTTATTGGCGCCGGCGGGTTCGAAACCGCGAAAGGGAGTGCGATGGATTGCTCTGGAGTCTCGGCTACCTTGGCATGAAGAGGTGCTTTCGAAGACGCCAGAAGATGCTGATGTTTTTCATTCCATGGTTCCGCTTTCAGAGACTGTGGAAAATCGATTTCATGTGCCGACCGTAACGACGATTCATGGCAACGGAAAGCCTCATGAGCGCTTCTCTCCTTGGGCGATTTTTGTTTCCGATGATCATGCCAAGAGGCATGGCCGGAGAGCTTATGTTCATAATGGCGTCGATCCGGCCGAATTTCCGACCGTTCTTAAGACGGAGCGTGAACGGAGAGGTTTAGTTTTTTTGGCCAAAACCTCGTGGAAAGTGAAGAACTTGAGGGGGGCTGCAAGCCTTGCTCGGCAAGCAGGAGTGGGGCTTTCGATTGGGGGAGGTCAGCTTCCGCTACGCGAGAGACTTGAAGCGGCGCTACGTCCAGGTTGGAAGTGGTGGGGGCCAGTGGCTGGAGATCGCAAGGCGCGGTTGTTAGGTTCGGGCAAGGCCATGATTTTTCCTGTGCTCTGGGATGAACCTTTCGGTTTGGTAGTCATTGAGTCGCTTTTGTCAGGAACTCCTGTTCTTGCCACTCCGCGAGGGAGCCTTCCGGAATTAATTGATTCGAGAGTGGGAAGGTTGATTCCCTGGGAAGAACCTGTGAGTTGGATTGAACGAATTCGAGAGCTCGAGTCGGGACATCTTCGGTTTGATCCCGAGTGCTGTCGTCAGTTAGCTCTCGATCGGTTTCATTATCGTAAAATGGCAGAGTCTTATCTGACCTGGTACCGGAGGCGGCTTGCCGGTGGTCGATGGGATGAGCAGGTGTGAAGATGAAAGACCAAGAGCGTCTGAAACGCGGTCGCGTGGAAATTTTGGGTCAGTCGGTGGCGGAGTACGTTTTGCTGCTGTTTTTGACCATGATGCTTTTTCAGATGGTGCGTCAGGCGTTGTCTCCCGTGGTTTTGCGGTTGAGTCGAGTCTGGGTTCAACAACTCGAGGGCCAGTTCTCTAAGAATTTGCACCGTTATCCCTGAAAAAAATTCAGACTTCTTGGGGTTCAATTGGGGTCAAAGTGGCATTTTTCGCTGCTTTTTTAGCGCCTCAAATTGAGGTTTTTTGGGCAAAATCTTCTAACTTTCTGAATTTTTAAGAGATTTTGCCTTCTGGCGGTGCGTTAATATTCCTCTAGCCATTCGGTCCACCTCTTGCTATCCGGCGCAGTGCATAAGTTTGAATTGAGTTCAGGAGAGGGTCGGTTATGAACCGTGATGTCATGAAACCAGGGTGGGCGTTGGGAGTGGGGTTAGCGTTTTGGGGTGCGTTGGCTCATGCTGAGCTGCTCGTCGAGCAGGAACAGCAATCAGCAGTCACTTCGATTGATTCTCCAGCAGAGGTGACGAATGAAGCCTCGGCTGAGGAATCGGCTGTGAAAGTGAGAACGGGAGTTGCTCCCAAGACAGTCGTGATCGCCCCGTCCAGCTCGGGAGTTTCTCCTGTTGTGGCAGCAGCGCCTGCGACTGCGCCGATTCCGATTCAGATTGTACAAGCGCCCCCGGCGCCAGTAGCTCCCGCGGCACCTCAAGCGTATCCGGTGATTATTAATACAGCACCCGCGGCAGCGCCTGTTTTTTCTCAGGCCGCGGCTCCGATAGCTCCCACAGCTGCCTCCAGTGGCGCCGCTGTGGCCGATGCTTCACTGTCGCGCACCGAGCTCATGCGACGAGAGCGCATGCGTGAAGAGCTTCGCAATGAGGACCTCTTACAAGAGCGTTTAGAAGATCTTCGGCTTCAAGATGAAAAACGGCGAACTGGCCAGTTGGCTGGAGCAGTGACTCCTGCGCCGACCGTTGCGCCGGCGACTGCGCTGATGCCTTCGTCAATGACCGTGGCACCGGTGTCACCGGTTGTTGAGCAGCAAGTGGTTTCAGTGCCTGTTTCCGATTCTTCTGCTGTTGGGGCAGTCTCTACGGTGAAGCTTGCAGACTCATCCGGAGGACTTTCGGCAGCGTCACCAGACGAAGCGTTGACCATGAGGCTGAGTCCACGTGGGGGGTTGGCGAGCTTTGTTGGTTCGAATGCGTATGCCTTGGAGGGCCGATACACTGTGGGTCTGGGTATTGACCTCGGTATCTCTGAGCATTTGGGCTTTGAGCTGGGATATGCCTATAGCGACTTTGGTCTGGCCCTCAATGATGCCACGGCTCAGGCTCTCGCGTGGTACATGAATCCGTATGGTTTTAGCTACGGTGGCGCCGATAATCCAACGGGTGCTTTGCGTCAGAACGTCATCGATGGCGGAATTAAGCTTCATCTCCTTGGAACGGCTTCTCGCATTCGTCCGTTCATTGGCGGAGGAGCCGGGTATTCGAAGAGTTTCTTGAATTACGATTCTCGAATTCTGAATTTCTTGCGTCAGTATGGGTACGGCGTGCCCCCTGACTATGAACTGTCTCAGTTTCTCGCCTATGCGTCTGCGGGCGTTGAGGTTCAGGTTTCGAAGAAAGTCAGCATTGGTGCGAACTTTCGGCACTACTCGGTGCTCTCCTCGCGTCAGAATCAGAACCTGAATAATTTGGCGCTTTATGGTCCTTATCCTGGCGCGCTGAATACAGGCTTTTCGGGGGCGCCTAGTCCGACTCAGCAGTTTGTGGGCGGCTCGCTCGCGAATACGAGCTTTCAGTCGGTAACGGCAACCGTTAGCTTCGCGTTCTAAACTGCGAAAATCGAGTCATCTTGATCAGGCAGGAAACTGACACCGCTTCGTGTTGGTTTCCTGCCTGTGTTTTTCAGGCAGCCTGTTTTATCCTCGACCTATGGCTGAACCTTTTGCGCGTGCGTTTCGATTAGCTCCGGTGGATGGCTCGATTTGGTCGCTCACATTGGATCTTCCCGGAGAGAAGGTCAATAAACTGAACCGAGTGGTGATGACAGAGCTGGGAGATCTCCTCCCAGAGCTGGAGCGCCGTGGAAAGACCGGAGAGATTGGCGCGCTGATTTTTAGGTCGGGAAAAAAAGACCAATTCATTGCCGGCGCAGACATCACGCTCATTCAAGCAGCAAAGACAGCGGAAGATGCCACGAGTTTAGCTCAACAGGGGCAGCGGTTGCTGAATGCGTGGGAGGATCTTCCTTTTCCTACAGTTGCGGCGGTTCAAGGACCTTGCCTGGGAGGCGGGTGTGAGTGGGCTCTCGCCAGTAGCGCGATTGTGATGGCTGATGACTCTGCGACTCGCATCGGGTTGCCAGAGGTCATGCTCGGGGTGATTCCTGGTATGGGGGGCTGTGTTCGCTTGCCTCGAAAAGTCGGCCTAGTTCAGGGTTTGGATTTCATTCTCTCGAGTAAGACACTTTCAGGTGAAAAGGCTTTGCGCGCGGGCTGGGTTGAAGCGGTTTTAACGGCTCAGCAGTTTGAGTCGCAGGTTTTGGCTTGGGTGAAAAAAAATCTGGCCTCTTTGCAGGCAGGCAGGCGTCTGGCTCGCGAGCCCAAGCTCGGAGGCGCGGGTGGACCTGTGGGGAATATTCTCGAGCATACCGCAATGGGGCGTGCAGTCATTCTTCGGAAGGCTCGTGAGGGCGTTCTTGCGAAAACTGCAGGGCGCTATCCAGCTCCACTGGAAGTGATTGAGGTACTTCGAGACACTGCTGCGGCCTATTCTGCGGATAAGGTTCGTGGTGAGGATCGAGATGAGGCCTTGTCACGCGAGGCCAGGGGATTTGGCCGCTGCGCTTCGACTGAGGTCTCGAAAAATCTGATCCGACTTTTTTTTCTAACCGAAGCTGTAAAAAAGAAAACCGGCTTAGAGGGAATTTCCTCGGAGGCAGGCCAGAGACCAAAGGAAGATGCGCCGAGATCTTCAGAGACCCGAGTGAGCTCGGGAGATATCATCCGCCAAGCGGGTGTTCTTGGAGCAGGAGTGATGGGCGGAGGGATCGCTCAGCTTTTTGCTGATCGCGCAATTTCGGTGAGAATGAAGGATCTGAATACCGAGGCCTTGGCCGTGGGGGTTCAGGCCGCCTCGCGCCTGTGGCAGAAGCAGATGAAGCGAAAACGACTGACGGTTCGTGGCTTTCAGCAGCGGCTCAACCTCATCGCGCCTACTCTGACTGACGATGGCTTTCAGTCGTGCGATTTGGTGATCGAGGCCATCGTTGAGAAAATGGATGTTAAGAAAAGTGTGATTCGATCGTTAGAAAAGGTCGTTCGCCCCGATTGCGTGATCGCAACCAACACCTCGTCTCTTTCCGTAAGTCAAATGCAGGAGGGAATGCAGGATCCATCGCGTTTTGTTGGGATGCATTTTTTTAACCCGGTTCATCGGATGCCCTTGGTTGAAGTGATACGCGGCAAGCAGAGTTCAGATCGTGCGGTAGCGGCCGTTTTTGCCTTGGCCAAACGAATCGGGAAGACTCCTGTAGTCGTTCAGGACTCGCCTGGATTTTTGGTGAATCGGCTTTTGGCTCCTTACCTCAATGAGGCCATGTACCTGCTGTCTGAAGGGGCCGGGATTTCGGATTTAGATTCGGTTTTGCTGGAGTTTGGAATGCCGATGGGGCCGGTTGAGTTGATCGATGAAGTGGGAATCGATGTGGGCGAGAAGGTGGCTCATGTGCTGTTTGAAGCTTTTGGTGCACGCATGCAGCCATGTCCGATGACCAGCGCAATTGTGAAGAGCGGTCGCCTCGGTAAGAAAAATGGAAAAGGATTTTACCTCTATTCTGACGGAGGAAAGTCAAAAAGCCCTGATCCTGAAGTAGAGTCTTTGATGGGGCCTTCTGGTGATAAAGACCCAGGACGCGTGAGTCGTCAGGACATGCTCGACCGTTGCCTTTTGCCTATGATCAACGAAGCCTCGCGTGCTTTGAGCGAGCGAGTGGTTGGAACCGCTGGCGAAGTGGATCTGGGAATGATCATGGGCATGGGGTTTCCTCCGTTTCGGGGGGGCTTGCTTCGATACGCTGACGAGCTTGGGGCTCGAGAAGTGGTGAAGCGTCTTCGTGATTTTGCCTCGCGAGTTTCAGTTCGATTTGAACCCTCTCAGGCGCTCCTAGAGATGGCTGAGGCAGGTAAGGGCTTTTACTCGGAGTTCTCGGAGTCGAGTGAATGACTCGAGAGTCATCTGCGATTTCGGTCTTGGCGCAGTTGTGGCAGAGCCCGTGGACTCGATGGGTGGGGGGGCGGTACCTGCGCAGTAAGAAAAATAATCGCTTTTTAAATT
>JBDLQW010000101.1:0-16183 GCA_039800365.1 Pseudomonadota bacterium | reverse complement strand
AAAAAGGAGCTAAACTCAAACAAAACAGGCTAGCCCTTCACTGCCTGTGACTCACCGCTCCTCGGTAACACTTACTTTTGAGGCAATACGTCGCTGAGACCCAATTTTTCTGACCTCTGCTCTAGGGGGGCGAGGCGGTAAGCCTTTTGGATTAATTTCAGCCTCAGGACTCTGCTGGGGAACAAAGCCAGATATGAATGCCTTTTCCTCGATAGCCCCACCGCAGCTCCTCGAGCTTATCGAGCAAGCGGCACCGGGCATTCGGGAATTCGGGGTGGTTGAGATAGCGATCATCTGCGAGATACACGACTGTCTCACGAAGCTCAGGCCATCCCCGAGGTGATGGAGAGCTAAACTGCAGACTTTGCGAAAAATCAGGCCATTCAAGCGATTCGGCAGCAGTTCGAGGGGCTAGCGTTGCTGCTCGCCTGGGCCAAACCGAGAACGCAGCTTGTGCCGCAGTCTGGTAACGCGACCCAATGATCGCAGTGGGATCTGCTACGCCATGGCGATCTAGAAACTCTGTGAGCCTCTGCCAGCCACGCAGGTCTTGTGAAAGATCGAGCAAGGGCTGCACGGGGGCCCGCAAGATCTGGCTTCGAAACGCCGAAACCAAGGGCCATTGCGTGACACCAAAGCTCAGACTCAGCAGAACAATGAGGTAGCCCTGATGAACTCGATTGAGGATGTTCCACTGCAGATTGCCTGAAATAGTGCAAATCCAGAGTCCGGCTGGAATCCAGCAGATCAACGCCCAATGAGGCTTAAAAGCCGAAAAAGCGGGCTGAATTAAAAAGATCAGCGAGGGAAGAAACCAGAGAAGAAGAAAGCCCTCTCTCTTTCTAGCGACCTGCGAGGCTCGGATTACCGCATCAGCGCGAAACCGCAGTAGTCCATAAAAAACCCCCGCCATGATGGGCCCTGCAAACAAAAGCTGGCTGAGCCAAAAAAGGCCATAGCGTCTGCCTTCGAACTGGGCTCCAGAATGCCGAGAGACAAATTGATAAGTAAAAGAAGCCCAATCATTCTGAGCATTCCAAAGAATTGACGGCAGCACCCCGAGGGCAGCACTGACGCCTATCAGCGCCAGGGGCACGAGTTTTCTTTTCGAGAAAATCAGAATCGAGCCAGCACTCGAAACGACAAAAAGAAGAGCCGAGAATTTCGACAGCATGCCGATGATCACGCCACCGGTAATCGCCGCCATACCTTTGAGATCAGAATGCTCGGCCTCCAGCAGTCGCCAAGTGCCCCAAAAGCTCAGAGTCCATCCCAGAATTAAAGAGTGATCGGGCACCATCATCCAAGAGCTTGCCGCAAGACCAGGAACCAAGAGCCAAATCAGAGGACCGCGCCGAGACGGCCCGTCTGCCGGCAGGGCTCTTTTGATCCAGTCGATCGCCAGAGCCACGCTAAGCCCACTCATGATCAGCGCTGGTAGTCGCACGAGGATTTCGCGCGGCAGAAATGGCAAGGCTCCTAACTCGATTCCCAAAATGCGTTCAAAAAAACCATGAAACCCAAAATAGATCCGGTCGATGAGCGCGATTACCCAGGCCACCATCGGGGGGTGGTAGACGTAGCCGATCGCTGGTTTTCTCGAGAGCACCCAGTAATAAGCTTCGTCGTCGCTAATTCCTAAAGTGGCGGCTTGATAGAGCAGAAGGAGTGCCCAAAAGACAAAAATCCAGTGCCGTTTGAGCTTCGAAACTATCATGAAGATCCAGAGTCATCGCTTTCAGAGGTGCTCAGCACCTGACGTCGGCTGATCTCGAGATCCGGCACTTGAAAGTCAATCATCGTGCGAATTCCAGGCTCGAACTGCTTCCAATAGTCTTCAGCGCTACCGGGTGCAGCGGAAGGTAGCTCAAGCGTCAGAGTAGGAATCCCCATTTCTTGACCCGTATAGTTTCCCAGCGATCCTGGAAAAAAACCGCCTGGCGTGGCCTTCAACTTTTTGCGCAGATTCAGGCACTCGTGAACATAGTCCTTCGGGAATCTTTTGAGCGAAAGGTGGCTGGGCCCATCGTAATCCATGAAGTTCAGCGGGGCATGCATGGCTAGAATTTTCTGTGGCCGAGATTGTTTCACGAGATCCATTTGAAAAAGCGTTTCGGGTTCAGACGCCGGAAAAGGTCCTGGATAGCGTCGAGCATTGGCGGCAAACTTCGTTTTCCAGAGACGCAAAGCTGACGCTTCCCAATCACGAGTGGGAAGATTTCGATTCAGGTCGACCTTATGAGCGTTAGTTCGTGTTCTTGTTTTTCTAAAAAAGCCATCCGGATTAACCATTGGGGCGACTACCACTCGACTCGAGGTCTTTCGAAGCTGCTCTTGATTGGCCGCAAGGTACTGAGCGAGCTTCACCACCAGATAAAGTGGTGTGTTCTCATCTCCATGAACCATGCTGATCACTAAAGTGGTGTTGCTGGCTTGAGGATCACCAAACTCTGCCGTGGGAATCGGCTTTCCCAGAATCGAATGGGCACTCGACTTCCAAGGAATTCCCGAGCAAGGCTCTAGGCTCCAGCCCAGCACCTTGATCTCCTTTCGAAGCTCTTCGCACCATCGGTCGATCGTCCAAGGCTCATGCACGGGGTCGCGAGTCGCGCGTTCGGCTGTTGCCGGGCTTGCGGCCCAAGCCGGTCGAAGGCCCAATGAAAAAGCCAGGAGCGCAACGAGCTGAAGCTTTTTTAAACCGAAGAACGGGCTCGGTGTGGGCTTGCTCATGAGGGCCTCCCCGTGGCGCGTCGGTGCTTACGATACCAGTTGGCAACCAGCAGCAGAGCCAACCCCAACACAAAAGCAAGAATTCCGTATTCAAAGCTGCGAACGACTCGAATCACTTTTTCGATTTCATCTCCGAAAAGAAATACCCCTCCGATGATCGCCGGTACGCTTAAGAGCGCGGCCAAGCCATCGAAGCCGAAGAAAACTGAGAAGGGCAGATGGAGAATGCCCGCGGAAAAGAAAATCGGAGCACGAAGTCCTGGCATGAAGCGGGCGGCAAAAATCAGCTTATTTCCATGCTTTTTGAACTTCTCTTGAACAGCATCGAGGCGCTCATCGGGAAGAAGCTTGTGAAAAACCCATTTCTTCGTCAGCGCTCTTCCGTACTTGGCCCCTAGCCAGAAAACAATCGAGTCACCGAGCATGACCCCGACCAGGCAAACGAGGATCATGATCCAAAGTTGACAAAGCCCGTAATAAGCTAGCAAGCCGCCGACGATCAAAGTCAGATCTTCGGGAATCGGAACCCCCAGTCCGCATGCCAGCAAGATCCCGAAAATGATCAGGTAGGGAGTCGGACCGTAAAAGTTCAGTAAGAAGTCAACCAGTGTGTCCATGCTTTGATTTTTTTCCGAGCGGATGGGTTCCCCGATATTCATCGAGAAGCTGTCCCAAATCAACATGGGTGTAGCGTTGAGTCGTCGATAAACGCGAATGTCCGAGAAGTTCTTGAATCGTGCGAAGGTCGGCCCCGGCCGCCAGAAGGTGGGTGGCGAAGGAGTGCCGAAGGCCGTGGGGAGAGAGGTGTTTCGCTGTGCCTAGCCGCACGAGCTGCCGAGCCAACATTCGAGCGACGCTTCGTGAGGTGAGTCGGTCGCCCCGGTAATTTAGAAAAAGCGCCTGGGTTTGGGGATTTTGTCTCGGACCCTCAAGATAATGGCTTAACGCCTGAACAGCAGGGCCGCCCAGCGGAACTTCTCGTTGTTTCGAGCCCTTTCCCATGACTCGAACCCATCCTTGGGCGAGATTGAGGTCTTCTACATTCAGTGCGACGGCCTCTCCTACGCGCAGTCCAGAGCCATAAAGGATTTCGAGCAGCGCCCGGTCGCGTTTGCCTGCCAAGGTCGATAGGTCGGGTGACTCGACGAGTTCCCGCATTTCATCGATGTTTAGGAATCGGGGTAGCGGGCGCCTCTGCCGGGGGGTAGGTACGAGGGCACCGATATCTCGGCTAATCCAGCCCTTCTGTCGACTGAATTTGAGGAACCCTCGAATTGCCGAAAGATGACGGCAAACCGAGCTCCTTTCATGAGATTCGCTCATGCCAGCCAGATAGTGGCGCAGGATCGCAGGTTCGAACCCGCCTTCAAAGGCCTGTAGAGCTCCTAGCCCTTGCTGGTCTAAGAAGGCGCCCCATCGCAATAGGTCGGTCTCGTAGGCCTTGAGCGTGTGCGAGCTCATCAGGCGCCTGTCCTTCAGATGGGCCATGTAGGCGTCGATCATCTCCCGAACCAGTGTCATGCTCTGAGTTTAATGTTCGTTCCAGGCTATGGTAAAGGCAGCGCATGTCTGAGTCCGTTGTTCATGTCGTCGGCGCTGGTTTAGCGGGAAGTGAAGCCGCCTATTTTTTGGCGGAAAGAGGAATCCGGGTGCATTTACACGAAATGCGACCCCATCGGATGACTGAGGCTCACCGCTCGGATCGGTGCGCTGAGTTGGTCTGCAGTAACTCGTTTAAGTCGAAATCTCCGGTTTCAGCACCCGGAATGCTTAAGGCTGAAATGGCGGAACTGGGGTCTTTGATTTTGAAGATGGCTGGTGATGCTACCGTTCCCGGGGGCGAGGCCATGGCCGTTGATCGCGAGATTTTTTCGTCTCTCGTGACTCAGGCAATGAACTCACACCCCTTAATTTCACGCTCGGATGATGAGGTTTCTGCACCTTTTACGGATGGTCCCACCCTGTTCGCCACCGGCCCATTAACTTCTCAGGCACTTTGTAGTTGGATCGCAAAAGCCACCGGCGCACAGGATCTTTATTTTTACGATGCGATAGCGCCGGTTGTGGAGGCTGCAAGTATCGACTGGTCTCGGGCCTTTATCGCCAATCGCTACGGTAAGGGCGACGAAGAGGCGTACCTCAATTGCCCCATGAATGAATCTGAGTACCACGCATTCATCGATGCGCTCATTGCCGCCGAAAAGGTCACTCCTAAGGCCTTTGAACAAGAGAAGTTTTTTGCGGGATGCCAGCCCATCGAAGCCATTTGCGCTACCGGTCGCGATAGCCTCCGGTATGGTCCGATGAAGCCTGTGGGGTTAAACGACCCCCAAACCGGTAAAAGGCATTACGCCGTTGTTCAGCTCCGGCCCGAAAATCGAGCGCGAACGGCTTACAACATGGTGGGGTTTCAAACGAAACTCAAGTACGGCGAGCAGTCTCGCGTGTTTCGGATGATTCCAGCGCTTCATCGAGCAGAATTCTTGAGGCTGGGCTCAATTCATCGAAACACTTACGTTTGTGGCCCGAAGGTGCTTCGTTCGGATTTGTCATTGAAGGGACACCCTTGGGTCTATCTTGCCGGACAGGTGACCGGAGTTGAAGGGTACCTAGAGTCGGCGGCTTGCGGGTTGTTAGCGGCCTTATTCATCGAGCAACGCCTTCGCGGGTGGCCCCACAATCCGCCTCCAGCCAATACGGCTTTGGGGGCATTGCTTCGGTACGTGACTTCGGGTGACGAGCGAAACTATCAGCCACAAAATGCTAATTTTAGCCTTTATGATGTAACTTTTTTCGACGGTGTTTCTGAGATGAACCGAGATCAGGCTCGGGCAGAGATGGCTCGTCAGGCTCTGATGAATTTCAAATCATGGAGCGAGCGCTCGCAAGCGGCTAGGCCTTGATGTGATAGCGGACGCTCGTCACCACTTTGTTTTTTCGAAACAATAAGGCCGTGCGAATCAAAAAAGACGTTTGGTTGTGGAGAAGGCTATAGCGCCAGCTCTTCGTGACGAATTCAGGAATAATCACGGTTACGATTTCGTCTTGAGTGCATTGGGCGACATCGTCAATGTATTCCAGCATCGGACGCACCACCGATCGAAACGGAGATTTGAGGACCACGAAAGGAACCTCATGGGCCCACTTCATCCACTCAGCGCGCATACGATCGGTAACGGTGGGATCGAGTTCAACGTAGCAAGCGCGCACGTCATCTGAAATCGAAATGGCATATCGAAGCGCCTCAATCACGCCGCGATGGACTCCCGAGATCGGCACAATCACGGTGTGCTTCATTCTGCGGAGGTGGCCCGAAGGAGCCAGCCCTTCCAACGAAAGCTCTCGTCCTACGGCAAGATAATGCCTATGAATCTTCGTGAAGAAAGTCACGATCAGCGGAAGGGCTCCGAAGACCATCCAGGCTCCGTGAGAGAATTTCGTGATCGCAATTACCAACAACGCCCCTAAGGTGGTTGTGGCTCCGATGCCGTGAACCAAAAGCGAACGTATTTTGCGGCGGCCCTTCTGTTGCCAATGGCGACGCAGCATTCCCGCTTGAGAAAGAGTGAACGAAAGAAAAACGCCAACCGCATAAAGGGGTACCAAGCGATGGACGTTTCCTTCGAAGAAAATGATCAACAATACGGCCAGAACGCTTAGGCCCATGATGCCGTTCGAGAACACCAGACGATCACCAACGCTCGCTAACTGGCGTGGAAGAAACCGGTCGCGGGCTAGAATCGAGCAGAGCCGCGGAAAACCCTCATAAGCGGTGTTTGCGGCAGTGAAAAGAATGAGGGCTGTAATCAGCTGAAAAGCGTAATAAAGGGCCGTTCGACCAAAAACCGCTGCTGCTAGCTGTGAGATCACCGTTTCGTCAGGGCGTGGGAGCACGCCGTAAACGTGAGCAAGAAGACTCAAGCCAATGAAGAAAGTCGCTAGAATGGAAGCCATCCAAACTAAAGTGGCCTGAGCGTTTTTTGTCCTGGGTTCTTGAAAAGAAGTGACGCCATCTGAAATGGCTTCAATTCCTGAAAGCGCAGTGCACCCCGAGGCAAACGTTCTCATCAGCAAAAAAAGCGGGATCTCCGGATACTGTTCATGAAGGATCGGAGCCACGGCAATGGCTTTTCCGGTCAAGAGATTCATGGCTCCGGTACCAAGCAAGAGCAAGAATGAGCCGATGAAGAAGTACGTCGGCAAAGCCAAAATGGCTCCGGAATGGTGCTTTCCCCTCAGGTTTAAAATCATGATCGAGAAAATCACCAGAGCGCAGATCAGCTCGCGATGTCCCTGTATGGCGGGAATGGCCGAGTCGATATTCGCCACGCCGGCAGCAACCGATACTGCAACCGTGAGCACGTAATCAATCAGCAATGCCGCTCCAGAAACCAGTCCGGCCCCTTGGCCGAGGTTTTCTTTGGTGACGACATAGCCGCTGCCACCGCCTGGGTAGGCCTCCAGAATTTTTCTAAAAGAAATCGTGATCACGATCAGCAGAGCGGCGATACCGAAAGCCACTGGCATCGACCACGAAACAGCCACCGATGAAAGTGCTGCCAGTGGAATGAGGATTTCTTCGGTCGCATAGGCCGTCGAAGAGAGAGCGTCAGAAGACATAAAAGCGAGGGCCTTCCATTTCGGGAGGCGTTCGCCTTCAGCAAGCTCGTTAGAGAGGGGCTCACCAAGAAAGAACCGTTTTAATCGATCCAGAAGCATACGAATGGGCTCTTGGTCTACGCCTGAGCCGAGGGCGGGTCAAAATAAATTCCAGTTTGCTCGGTGCTCGCTGATTTTTCTAATCTTCGTTCTCACCTGATCTGATGAAGCTCGTACCAAGAGGCTATCCAGGTTGGCAGAGTTCAGATCGACGGCTTCCTCTGCCGCTCTCAAGAGAATGCGATCTCTGAAGCCATCAGCATTGATCGCGGGATGGATCAGCTGGTCGCAAGCCGATGTGGCCTCAGCCACTTGAAAACGAGCAAGCTTTACCAGAGCGAGATCAAAAAGGGTGATGGCGACCTTTTCTGTGAGGCTAAGCGAGAAAAGCGCAGGTAGCTCCGAGAGCGACAGGCTTTTTGCAAGCGTAACGACTTCTGTGAGCAGATCGTCTCGCTGGGGGTCTTTTGCAAGCGACCGCAGCACGGCGCTGAGAACCGAAACGGGTTGTCCATCGAGTTTTTCGAAGACACCACGAACCACCGAGTAGCGGCATTCCCAGCTCGAGCAGGTTAGCAAAAGGCGCTCAAGAGGCGTGCTCGATACGGTCGTTAGGCTTGCTACCCCCATCAGAAGTAGGCGATCTCGCAGGGCCCCTGCTGGCCGAGGAGCCAGCCAGGTGAGAAGCGCTTCCGCCGAGAGGTCTGAAACCCGGGGAAGAAGCGCCTGATAGAGCGCTTCGGTCAGTGACGAGGCCTCGATGGCGCTAGTGAGCGAGGTGAAATCCGAGACACTCACAGACCCTAAAGAAGACAGAGCGAGTCCGCTGAGTTGCTCGCGAAGAGCTCCTGGGGGCAGGGCTCGTATCAAATCTAATAGAGAGGTGACCGAGCGATTCGAGTCTTTCAGGAACCAATCTTGACCAATCTGTAGGGCAAACTGCGGGGCGTTTTTCTTGATGGCCAACGAGAAGAAAGCAGGCTTCTGGTCGGCGGTAAAAGCTTCAAACGAGCCCCCCAGTTTTTCGAAAATATGAGAAAAAGCCAACTCGTTCGAATCGCCTGCAGTCATCAGCCGCTCTATCAAGAGCGAGGCCTCTTGGGTCTTGAGGCTTCTGATTTTGAGGATACCGGCCATAAAAAGGCGATTGCTAAGCGGGGCCAGGCGTTCGGCCAGAGCCAGATTGGCTTCCAGGGTCTTTTTTTGCTCTTCGAGGTCAGTCGTCAGTGAGAGCTCTCGTAGTCTCTGCTTGATCGCAGTGATCGCCGCTGCAGGAAACGGAACGGCATCGAGTAGCAAAAGAAGCCTCGAGACATCGATTGCAGGGGTCTTCTGCGCGAGGTGAATGAGCTCTTGAAGATACGCTTCGCTGGCTGACGAAACCGCGCGCATCCGAAGTAATGAATCAGCAAGGTCATCGAGTCGAATCCACTCGAGGGGATCGGGCTCAGCGAAAGCTAGTCCAGGCGCTGAAGCCCTTGCCGGAAGTTCGAATTCCTCGCGCGATGAAAGTGCAACACGCGAATGAAACTGCGAGAAGTCGTTGTTTGCGCTTAAGAGCAGCGTTGCGCCTGTTCGTGCGTGTCTCCGAAGGGGTTCGAGATCGTTACGGCTGAGCTTGAGACGTGTGGCCGCAGCGGGCTCAGAAGTTGCGGCTTTCATGATTGTCAGCGACTGAAGAGTGAGCAGCCTGCCATCCAGACGCTGCATCAGAGGTAAGTCTTGAGACGAAGCGAGCGCCGAATAAATCGAGACGCCGAGCGGTTGTATCGGATCGACGCGCCCGTATTTGGCCTCGATTTGAAACTCATTCTGGGCCGGTACCGATGCGCCGGGTTCCCATTGCAAATGGATGGTACCGCCATCGAGATAGGGTGCGAGCGACGAAGCGACTTCGGTTGCCGCTAGCCCCGAGAGCGCCTGGAAAATCCCAAACACGAAGGCCAGCGTCTGGGCTGTTTTCCGGCTACGAAAAAACAAAGAATCGCTCATGAGGGCGTCTGCCTAGCATGGCCTGACTCATTGGGTCAAACTGACCTAATTTCAATTAAGAATCAGGGGGTTACTTGGTATCTGTCAGGGTAAGAAGAACGCCCTTTGCATCGCCTTTCCCTGAGGGGGCAGGGAAGCCATATGACAGCTTTAGACTTATTGCGTTCAGATCACCGCTACTTGCTGCAGCTTTGCGAGCAATGGCATGGAACCGAGGAATTCTTAGAGCAGAGAGAGCTCTTTGAAGAGATTCGAAATCAGATTCAGGAACATTTCGCTTTGGAGGAGGCAACTCTTCATCCTCGAATCGAAAGAGTGGCCGAGTTCTGCGAGTGGACCGGAGAGTCGCTCGAGGATCATCGGTTGATTGAAGAGATATTAGGCGAATTAGAACAGACCCAAGAGCGAGAGGAGTTCACGGAGCTTTTCGAAGAATTGGTCGATAACCTTGAAGATCATATTCAGGAAGAAGAGAACGAGCTCTTTCCTCGCCTGCTCGAGCTTTGGCAAGAGAGTGACTGGGCAGCTTTTTCTCAGGACATGCTAGATTTTCGAGGCGAGTCGAAACTTGCAGCTTAGCCCGCGCAGCCTCTTGATCAGCGCCGGTTGAGCAAGCGATTCATCAAGCGACTAAGACCTAGCGTCGAAGTGAAGGACCAGGGGCTTTTGCCGATGGCTGCTCCAGTAGCGGCAGCTCAGTTCAGGATCGGCTTCGATCATTTTTCGAGCCGAGCTCGCTGACGAAGTTCCTGGAAGGCGGAAGTTCTCGCAACGAAGTTGAACCTCAATGGGTTCCTGCAACTGGCGAATCAAGGCACGAGCGTCGAGCACTCGCGTGCGAAGATCTAAAAGAGCTTGGTCGAACAGAATCACTACCCGATCTTGATCCTTCTGATTCGGCACTTGAAACGCTAGCGTGAGAGTTAGCGTTCGGTCTGGCGAGCGCATAAAAAGTGCCCAGAGCTCCTGCTCAAGAGTGCGCGCAGGTAATGAAGCTTTGAGCCACACGAGCGCCTTTCCTGATTCGAGTTCAGCGTGACCCATGCGCTCGGTGACAATCACAGCACGTCGATCGGACGACGGGTCGGTGGAATCTGCGGGCTGAGAATCTTGCGTCCACTGAGCTTCGGTACGCGCAACTTCTCCGAGGCCCTGAGCTTGGTGAGAACAAACCCATCGCCCATGAGCCCCTGTTTCGAGTGGCTCAAGTTGGCATTCTGAAAGAATCTCAGAAGACTGGGCGCCTTGGGTGATTCGAGCTCTTCCCGTGAGCTTTCCGGTGCGTTGATCCCAGAGCGCTCCATCGTGAATGAGCTTCACCGAGTTTCCGAAGTTGACCGTAAATTGAACTTCTCGAACAGGAGCAAAGCGGTTCAAAAAAAGCTCTTCGGGCGATGAATTGGGTTCAATGAACACGAGTGATGAGAGGCGCTCCTCGCCGTCATCCGAGAACCGTGTTTTTCCTTTCCAGAGATTCAACGAGCCTGAACCACCTGCCAGGTTCGCCCCAGACTTGAGCTTCTGCACAATCTCTGAGAGCGAATCCTTCGAATTTTTCTTCAACGTGAAAGCTGCTGCCAATTCGGGCGCCCCAGTGATCTCGAGGTGTCCCCCCATGGCCTCTGATGAAATCGAGCCGCTGAGAACCACTTGCTCCGAGCGACCGCCGTTGCGAGAAAGCATGAGAGTGACTTGAATTTTTCCGGTCTTCTCGTCGAAGTAACTATCTAGTGCCGTAACCGCAAAGCGGGTGCCTGCGTCCTCAAACGTCATTCGGGCAGCTAGAACGGGCTGACCATCAGAGCGTTCGCCATTTAATCCGGGAACCACTTTAATCTGTGGGCTCAGCGCGACCTCGAGCGCTCCGAGGGCTTCTCCGGTTTTTTCAGAAGTCAGTGTTCCCCGATAAGCTCCCGCCACACTCTGAAGTGAGGTCAGTCCTTCATTCAATCGATCGCGCCGCCAGTCCCAATAATCGCGGTCCTTGGCGCAGCCAGCAGTGAGCGCAAGGCAGAACGAGCCGAGTAAAAGTGAGCAAAGCGAACGGATCGTTTGATTGCGGCGAAAAGGGTTCATGAATGCTGCTGATGAGTTCATCGGTCCTCCAAAAACTTCAGGCAGGTCCGCTTAAGAGGTCGACAAGCCCGGCAACGCTCAATCCCATAGCCTTGGCCTTTCGCGCAAGGGCTTGCACGTACTCGAGGCGCGCTTGATCGAGGTTGTTTACCGCCTCAGCGTAGGCTTGCTGAACCTGCAGAAACTGCAGAAAATCAATCGTCGCAAGGCGATAATTTCGCTTCGCTTCTTCTAGGCTTAGCTTGGCTAAATCATGAGCTTTGTTCAGGATCTCGATCTTTTTCTCAGCTACTTGAAGCGCCTCTTTTGCCCGCACTTGTTCTAGTGAAAGCGAGTTTCTGAGGCCCTCCTCTTCGAGAGAGATTTGTTTGCCCTGAGAAACGAAGCTGCGTTTCTCGTATATCGACGTGAGTCCGTTGAATAAGGGAATGGTGAGGTTCAGAGTTCCATTGTAGGCGGTGGCAGCCCCACTGAGGAGGTCTTGGCGTCTAAGAGCGTTTCGCGTGTACTCTCCCGAGAAACTGAGAGAGGGCAGGTACCTTCCCAAGGTGGCTGATTTCAAACTTTCGAGTTGTTCGCGTCGAAGAGCCACACTTTCTAGCTCAGGAAGACGTGAAGACGTTCCTTGAAAAAACTTCGTGACCGATTGGGATTCCGGCGGGAGCAGCGAGCCGCGAACCGCAAGCACGAGCGGTTGTTCTCGTCCCAAAATCGTCGCCAATTCTTGAGCGGCAACCTTCAGGCTGCTTTCGGCTTGCGCGATTCGAGGCTGCAGTAGCGCCAGCTGAGTTTTGGCTTGAAGCAAGTCAATCAGCTGACCCCGACCAATGGTTTGTCGGCGCTGAGTGGTGATCACGCCTTCTTGCTGGATTTTCTCGACCGTTCTTAGGGTCTCAAGAAGCCTTTGATTGAACAGCACCTGAAAAAAAGCCGAGAGGACTTGAAGAGTTGTCTCGCGGGCGGCGATTTCGGCATCAAGACGTGAGATGTCGAGGCGTTTTTCGGCCACATCTGCTGCTGAAAAAAGGCCGAATACCAGCAGCGGTTGGGTCAGCCTTAAAGTTGCCGCGTAAAAGTTGTACGGCTCTCCAGAAAAACGAGCAGCGGTAAAAATCACGGGGTCTTTTCGGGTTGCGGCAGTGCCTAAAATCGAAAGCGTTGGAAAAACCGAAGACCATGCCTGCTGAACCTCGGCGTCAGACTGATGAATTCGTTCACGACTCTGATTGATCTGAGGTTGCTTGGTCAGGGCCTCGTGCACGGCTTCACTCAGGGTCAGGGGTTGCTCGCTGGCCCAGACCGCTCTCGGTGCGCTGAGGGTGCTTGCCGTAAAGGCGACGAAGACCCCGATAGAAACGGCCGATCTGCTAACCGAGCCTCCTCGTTTCTGGAGACGAGCGAAAATCAGGTAAGCGCAAGGCACCACAAAAAGGGTCAGGATCGTCGAAACCAGAACTCCCCCGATGACCGTCACAGCCATGGGAACTCGAGTCTCGGCGCCTGGCCCAATAGCTAGAGCAGGGGGAATTGCACCCGCGATGGTTGAAAACGAGGTCATTAAGATCGCTCTTAATCGAAGGGGGCAAGCCTGCAGCAGGGCATCGCTTACCGAAAGGCGTCCGTGGCCTGCTTCGAGTGCTTGATTGGTGAAATCAACGAGGAGGATCGAGTTCTTTTTCACGATCCCCATGAGCAAGATCAGCCCAATAAAGCTGTAAATGTTCAAGCTTTGCCCAGAGATCAGCAAGGCCAGAAAGGCACCTGAAATGCTGAAGGGCATCGACAGCAAGACCGAGATAGGGTCGATGAAACTGTTGAACTGCGACGCCAAGACCATATAGGCGACGGCAATTCCCAGAATGAGAGCAAATCCTAGATCCCGGAAACTTTCTTTGAAGGTCTCTGAGCTTCCCCCCATGACCAGTTTGTAGTCTGACGGAATGAGCTCTTTGCTCTTGGCCTGAACCAAAGCAATCGCATCGGCTTGTGATTTTCCTGGCTTGATGTTCGCAAAAACACTGACAGCCCGTTCGCGATTGTAACGGTTGATTTGCGATAAGCTGGCCTTTTCCTGAATGGCGACCACCTCAGAAAGACGGACGAGCTCCCCTCGGTTATTTCGAACGAAAAGTTTTGCGATCTGATCGGCTCGCGAGCGCTCCTCTTTTTCGAGGCGTACGCGAATGTCATAGCGGCGCCCTCCCGACTCATATTTTCCAACGTTCACGCCGCCGACCAGAGCGTTAATGACCTCTGAAATGGCGCGGATACTCACGCCTCTGGCATTGGCTTTGTTTCGGTCAGGGATGACCTGAATCTCAGGTTTTCCCAGCTTGTAGTCCCAATCGACGTCAGACATCAGCCCCGAGCTCTCCATCTGCGCCTTCATTTTAGCTGAGTAGTCTGCCAGTTTTTCCCAGTTGGGGCCTCGCACCGAAAATTCAATCGGATAGCCCCGAGATGCCGAAAACCCGCGCATCGAGAGGTCTTGGGCGAAGATTTTCGTGTCAGAAACTTTTTTGAGGACCACGCGGTACTCTTCCATCAGCTCTTGTTGGGTCCAAAGCTTGCCCGTCTTCGGATTCTTCCCTCGCTGGCGTTTCTCTTTGAGCGTTACGAACATAATGCCCGTATTGACCTCACCCCCGCCGAAGCCCCCGACAGCCGTATAAACGCGATCGATTTCAGGGCGCGCCGCGAGTACGGCCTCAGCTTCTAGAAATTTTCCGTTCGTATATTCAAGAGAGCTATCGACCGGAGTTTGAAGTCGCATCATGAAGCGACCCTGGTCCTGCGCGGGCACGAATTCCTTGCCGATGAATTTGACTGAGAAAAAAGAGGCCACAAGAAAAACGACGGACCCTAGGGCAACGGTCTTCTTTCGGTTTAGAGCCTTTTTTAGCCAAAACGCGTAGACTTCAGCCATCCGCTCAAACGACCGATCAATCCAGGCGCCCAGCCCCCGAGTGCGATGGCCAGTTTCTAGAAATTGCGAGCAGCGCATCGGGGTGAGCGTCAGCGCCTCAATCAGTGACAGCCCGACCGAAACCGTGAGCGTGACCCCGAACTGAAAGAAAAATTTTCCGATGACCCCTCGCATGAAAACTACCGGAAGGAAGATCGCGGCAATGGCGATGGTGGCGGCTATTGCAGCAAAGGTGATCTCCTTTGACCCAACGATCGCCGCTTCGAGGCGATTTTTTCCAAGTTCTTTGTGCCTGACGATGTTTTCTAGAACCATGATCGCGTCGTCGACAACGATGCCGATCGCGAGGCTTAGGCCCAAAAGGGTGAACGTATTGAGCGTGAAATTCATGAACGAAAGCACGATGAAAGTGCCGATGATCGAGGTAGGTATCGCCATCAGGACGTTGATGGTCGAGGACCAAGAACCCAAGAAGAGCCAACAAACGATTCCCGTCAGGATCGCAGACAAAACGAGCGTGAAGTTGAGCTCTCCCACCGACTCTTCGATGAAGGTCGTCGTATCGAAGTTAATTTTGAGTTCGATGTCGTGAGGGAGTTTTCCCTGAAGCGCTTCGAGTTGCTTTCTGACGACTTTAGCGACTTCAACGGCGTTTGATCCACGTTGTTTTCGGATGCCGATGCCCACTGCAGGCTGGCCGTTGAAGCGCGAAACTCGACGAACCTCTGCAAGGCCTTCTTCTAAGCGAACGACTTGTTTCAAGGGGGTTGCGGCGTAGTTGGGGCGCCCGCCTCGCTCTGAAATCACGAGGCCCTCGAGCTGAGCCAAGGTGGCTGCTTCGCCAAGGGTTCTGACGTCGTATTCCCTTCGCTCGGTTTCAATTTGTCCGGCCGGAAGCTCGAGATGCTCCGTTTTTACCGTGTTAATGATATCGTTGACTGAAAGCTCGTAGCGCTGAAGCTTTTCGGATTGAATCCAAATGCGAATCGCGGGGTCGACATAACCTCCCAAGAAGACTTCACCGACTCCAGGCAGCGTACTAAAGCGATCTTTGAGTTGGTCGCGAACGTAGCGCATGAGTTCGCGAGGAGCGAGCGACTTCGAGCTCGCCGTCATCCAAAGGATCGGTTGGTCTTCAGGATTGGTTTTTGTGATCACTGGGGGGTCGAGATCACGGGGAAGCATGCGCTGCGCTTGCGCGATTTTAGTTTGAACCTCTTGCAGTGCCGTATCGATATTTCGATCGAGGTCGAATTCTAAGGTGATGTTGGCCGATCCATAACGCGATGAGGATGAAACGTTTCGGATGCCTTGCACGGTCATGACGGCGTCTTCAATGACGTCGACCACATCAGACTCAATCACTTCGGGAGCGGCTCCTTCGTAATTCACCGAAACATTGAGAACCGGAAAGTCGACATCAGGCAGCTGGCTGATTCCCATTCGCTGAAATGCAATCCACCCGAAAAGAATCAGACCGGCCATCAGCATCCAAGCGAAGACAGGTCGTCGGATGGAAATTTCAGAGAGCGTCATGAGCAGAGGGGATAAACTTCAGGTGTTGACGAATCAAGCGCCAAACCATAGAGCAAGTCAGGTATGACTAAGTGCGCTATCCTGCGGGGGTTTCGCGGGCTCTTTTTGGTCTCTTGTTCAGTGCTCGTATTAGGGGCATGCAAGTCATCCCTTCCGCCTTCTTGCGAGGTTCCGCAGGCTCGCTCCGAAGAGATCGTGCGAGCCAAGGAGTCTGGAGAAGTTCAGCTCGATTTCGAAACCATTTCGGCACTTCTTTTCGATGGG
>JBDLQW010000100.1:0-6508 GCA_039800365.1 Pseudomonadota bacterium | reverse complement strand
GCCAGAACAGCGGCCTCTTCGATCCGCTGAAGTCCTTCCACCCGCACCTTCTCGATGACTTTTCCTGATCGAGCCACCGAGGCAGCCCCGGTTTCGGCAAGAGACTCTTCTGCTTTCGCCTGAGGCAAAGAAATGCCCAGAAGACTCGCCGACAGAAGAGCTCCGGGAACTACCCATGCACGTTGAAGAAGCGACGAGCCAAATCGAATCACAAGCCCTTATGTCTAGGGTCGCGACTCAGGAAAATCAACCGACAAACACACCATCTTTCATTGGCATCACTCGGTGCATTTTTTTCGAGAGCTCTAAATCATGAGTCACCATCAAAATAGAGACTCCGGTAGCTCGATTCAGCTGCGTCAGCAAATCCAGCACCAGGGCTGAATTCGTTGAGTCTAAGTTGCCTGTCAGCTCATCTGCGAGAAGGATTTTTGGTTTCAAAATCACAGCTCGAGCAATCGCAACGCGCTGCTGCTCTCCACCAGAGAGCTCGCTTGGGCGGTGCGACAAACGCTGCCCCAAACCCACGAAGTTCAGTAGCTCTCGAGCCTGCACTTCGGCGGATGCGCGCCCCATTCCTGCGATCAACGCAGGAAGCGTGACATTTTCCAGGGCCGAAAACTCAGGAAGCAAATAATGAAATTGAAACACGAAGCCCAATGAGCGGTTTCGAAACTGCGCCAAAGCCTTTTCTTTCAGCGAAAAAATATCTTGCCTCTGCGGCCCAAAAAACACTTTGCCTTCACTCGGGGGTTCAAGCGTACCCAAGATATGAAGCAATGTGCTCTTGCCCACTCCTGAAGCTCCGGTAATGGCCACCATCTCGCCGGTGTGAATTTTAAAATCGACCCCACGAAGAACCGGAATCGCGACACCGCCCTTAGTGAAAGTTTTTTTAACCCCCTGGGCTTCTAACAAGACCTCAGACATCGACTATTCCCTCCAGTGGCGACCGACGCGCTACGCGAATCGCGGGATAAAGCGTTGCCAGCAAGCAAATGACACACGCCCCCAGGACAATGACGCCCACCTCGGTCCACCGAGTCAGCACCGGCAAAAAACCAATGTAGTAAATATCTGCCGGAAGCTGAATCAAGTGACTCTTAGCGAGGGCCTGATTTGCGAAAAGCCCAAGGCCAGCCCCCACCAACGCCCCGATAAGTCCGATGACTCCGCCAATCCACACGAAAAGACGAAAGGCCTGTGTTGATGAGAATCCCATCGCCTTCAAAATCGCGACTTCGCGACTCTTATCGTGCATCAGCATCATGAGCGTACTCAGCACATTGAATGCGGCAACGATCACAATGGCGGTTAAAATGAGCGCAATCACGGCCTTCTCAAGCTGAATCGCATAAAACAAGTTTCGATTGAGCTGCCCCCAGTCTTTGGCCCGAAAAGGATAACCGAAGCTTTCACTCAAACGATCCGACGCCATCCGTGAGTCTGCGCCTTCGCGCAACTTCAGCTTCATCGAGCTGGCCTGATCCATCGCACCAATCACACCTTGGACATCCGAAAGGGCCGCAAAAACAAACTTCGAGTCGTATTCGAACATCCCCATTTTAATCAGTCCGGCGACCTTAACGGGCACTACTTTTGAACTCACTCCCGCGTCTAAATCGCCCTCAGAGAACGGGATCACTAAACGAATGGTATCTCCTGCAGCTACCGCCAGTCGATTCGCTAACGCTTCGCCAAGCGCCACTTCTAAAATGGAAGCTCCCGGCCTAGGAAGCTGCCCTGCCACCACCCGTCGGGTCACTTCAGTCACCTGAGCCGAACGCTCCCAGTCCAACCCTTCCAGCACCACCCCTGCAACGCCCTGAGGGCCAGCAGCCATCAGCTCAGCGATGAGAGATGGCGAAACAGCAACCGCCTCGGGCACCAGCTGCCGAATCTTCTTCTCAACTCGCACCAAGTCGCTAAAGGGCTCCCCTCGCGAATACAAAACGACATCGCCATTCATTCCCGTGATGACACGACGGAGCTCGCCCTCAAAGCCGTTGATCACGCTGGTCACGACCGTTAAGGCCAAGACTCCAAGCGCGACTCCAACCACAGAAACCCAGGCGATCAGCGAAACAAATCCGTCTGAGCTTTTCGAAAGAACAAATTTTCGCGCCAAGAGGCGAAGCACTGAACCCGAGGGAGCCATGCCCTCATCTTGCCATGGGTCGCATCTGCGGGAAAAGAATCACATCTCGAATACTGGGAGAATCCGTCAGCAGCATGACCATTCGGTCAATGCCAATTCCCTGACCCGCGGTAGGCGGCAGTCCGTACTCTAGAGCAGTGACGTAGTCTTCATCCATATCGCACGCCTCGTCATTGCCCGCATTCTTCGCAGCAACCTGATCCATGAAGCGTCTTCTCTGGTCCTCGGGGTCATTCAACTCTGAGAACGCATTGGCCATCTCCCGGCCATAAACGTAGAGCTCAAATCGGTCGACAACAAAAGGATCTCGATCGTTCTGACGCGAAAGTGGCGACACATCCAATGGATACTCGGTCACGAAAGTGGGCTGGATCAAGTGCCTCTCGACCTGCTCGTCAAAAATCACCATCATCAAGCCGCCGGTAGAGTCTTTGGGATTCATCGGAAGCCCATGCTCTTTTCCATAGGCTAACAAAGCTTGGCGATCCCGCAGCTTCGAACGATCCTTAAATGCACTATACTGAACAATTGCATCCTCTACCGAAACACGAGCCCAAGTTCCCCCCAGCTCAATCGCTGTGCCCTGATAGCTCACGGTCGTGCTACCCAGAACATTCTGGGCAACCCGCTGAAAGAGCTTTTCAGTGAACCGCATCAAGTCTTCATAAGTTGCATAGGCCTGGTAAAACTCCAGCATTGTGAATTCAGGGTTATGCTTGATGGAGATGCCTTCGTTTCGAAAGTTGCGATTGATTTCAAAAACGCGATCCATGCCCCCAACAACCAGCCGCTTCAAATAAAGCTCGGGAGCAATTCGCAAGAAAAGCTGCATATCCAGCGTATTATGATGGGTGATAAACGGCCGAGCGGTGGCGCCACCAGCGATCGGATGCATCATGGGCGTCTCGACTTCCAAGAAATCATGCTCCACAAAGAAGCGACGAATCTCCTCGATAATCTTGGAACGCTTTCGGAACGTTTCGCGAGTCGACTCATTCATCATGAGATCAACGTACCGCTGGCGATAACGCATCTCGACATCTGTCAACCCGTGAAATTTCTCGGGCAAGGGCCGAAGAGACTTCGTCAGCAAGACCACCTCAGAAGCATCCACTGAAAGCTCATTGGTCTTAGTCTTGAACAATGTCCCCGAAACAAAAACGATGTCACCAACGTCCATGTCTCGATACTTGGCAAAAGCCTCATCTCCGATCTTGTTCTTCTGAACGAAAATCTGAATCTTGCCTGAACGATCGCGAAGCTGAAGAAAAGCGGCTTTTCCGAAGTCACGAATCGCCATGATTCGACCCGCGACACTTGAACGAATCGCTAGGGGCTCGAGTTCCTCTTTGGCCTTCTCATCGTGAGCGCGATGCAGCTCCGCAGCCAGATCTCGGGGCTCAAAACCATTCGGAAACGCTACTGGCTGCCGCTCCCGAAGCCGAGCTAGCTTTTCGAACCTGACTCGAATCTGTTCTTGAAGGTCTTCTAATTCTACGGCGCCGGTTTTCATCCGCTCTTCACTCATGATTTCCCCACCTCTCTCAGCGATCGGTCTCGCTTCAAAATCTCAATCAATGCCCTTCTAAAAACCGCTCGGCATCAATAGCCGACATGCAGCCCGTTCCCGCAGCCGTCACGGCCTGGCGATAGACATGGTCAGCCACATCTCCCGCGGCAAAAACACCGGGCACTGAGGTGCGAGTGGTTCCCGGGATCACTTTCAGATAGCCCGCCTCATCAGTATCGAGCTGGCCCTTGAAAACCTGAGTATTGGGTTGATGCCCAATAGCAACGAAAACTCCTTGAAGCGCAACTTCCTGCAACTCTTGAGTCACCAGGTTGCGAACTCGAATTCCAGTGACCGCCCCTTCACCTACAATCTCTTCGATGGCTGAATTCCAGAGAAATCGAATTTTCGGATTCTTCATGGCCTTTTCTTGCATGATCTTGCTGGCACGCAAGCTTTCGCGCCGATGAATCACCAGAACCGACTTCGCGAAACGGGTGAGAAAGGTTGCTTCTTCCATCGCCGTATCGCCCCCACCGACGACAGCGATGTCTTGATTTCGAAAGAAAAACCCGTCGCAAGTCGCGCATGAAGAAACACCTTTCCCCATGAACTGCTTCTCAGAGGGAATCCCCAGCCATTTCGCCGAAGCCCCGGTCGCGACAATCAGCGTCTGAGTTTGAATGCGAGAGCCATCTGCGAACCCTAGCGTAAAAGGTCGAGAGGAAAGATCAACCTGAGTGAGATTGCCTTGCAGAAAACGAGTGCCAAATCGCTCCGCCTGTTTTCGAAACTTCGTCATTAGCTCAGGGCCTAATACGCCCTCTTCAAAACCAGGAAAGTTCTCTACGTCACTCGTAATGGTGAGCTGACCGCCAGGTTGCTCGCCTTCCACACAAAGAGGCTGGAGGTTGGCTCTTGCCGCGTAAATTGCAGCTGTCAGGCCAGCGGGCCCCGTTCCAATGATGGTGACATTTTCAACCGACGTCGAAGACGAATCCGAATTCATAGACTGTCCTTTCGGTGGCTTTTTTGAAAGCCATCAAAATAGGAAAGGTCGGTCAGCAACTGCTAACCGACCATTCTTAATACTTCTGCACCACCACGTTAGGAGCGGCGAGAGATTTTTTCTTGGAACTCGAGGTCTTCTTCCGTCACGACATTCAGGTTCTCTGCGTCGTCTGGAAGGGTTTTCAGAAACTGATCCAGATCCGAAGCTTGAAGCCTGCCTCTTTGGAGGTTTCTTTCAATCATTCGGGTATCAAACTTTTTTTCTGCCGTCGATTCATGAAGAAGAGCCATGCGCGACGTTCTAAACCTCTGGCTTGCTCTCTGTCAATGCCAGGTGGGCGGATCATCGTTCTTGTTGCCCCGATCCCGGTCGTTGACCACCAGCTTTAAATGAGACTTCCCTAACCGATCGGTGCGCTTGGAGCTCTCGCGCTTCCGCCTCAATATGAGCCACCAGCCCCTGCCATAGAGATAGAGGAATCCCCCAGCCATGCCCCCAAGATGAGCCACGCTACTGAGGGCAGCCCCCGGAGTGCCTGAAAAAAGGCCTGTGAGGAACTCGACCCCAGCCAAAACCCAAATGAAATGCTTGGCCTTCATCGGAAACAGCATCATGAACAACAGGACGCGCTCACCGAAAAGTAATCCATAAGCGAGAAGCAGACCGTAGATTCCGCCCGAGGCACCGACCAAAGGAACGTTGCCCTGCCAGACCAAGAGCTGAAGCCCCAAATAGGTAAGGCCAGCGAAAACCACGCAGAAGAAGTAAAAGAGCAGGAACCGCCGAACTCCCCAGACTTCTTCCAGCTCATTTCCGATAAATACGAGCATTAAGAGGTTCAACACCAGATGCGTCACATCGGCGTGAAGAAAACCGTAGGTCAGGAGTTGCCAGAGGGCCCCGCCGGCAACGGATTGAGGTACAAGGCCTAGAGCTCGCGTGAGATCCCAGCCCAAAAAAGACAAGGCCACCTGTTCTCCGATGAAAAGAACTACGCATGCCACCAAAAGACCGAGAATCGTTCTTGAAAGTCGCACGGGCATCATGATGGCGCTTTCTCCATGACTTCTAATAGAACGCCACCCGCGCTCTTAGGGTGTATGAAGTTGACTCGCATCCCATGAGCCCCATTTCGGGGAGTTTCGTAAGTCCATTGAATTCCAGCCCGTCTTAATCGATCGCACAGAAGATCGAGCTCTCCCTGGGCGACCTCAAACGACAGGTGGTGCACCCCGGGCCCGCGAGACTCGAGAAACCGAGCCACCGTACCCGCGGGATCCAAGACTTCTAATAGCTCAACTTTCGCTGCAGGCGGGGTTTCACCATTTTGTCGAAGCGGAAAAAAATGCGTCTTCACACCCTGTTCAGAAACCTCTTCAACATGGGTCTTCATGAAGCCTAAGAGCGAAAGCACCCGCCCCAGAGCCTCTGGTTCGCGCACGGCGATGCCGATATGATTGAGATGGATCATTCTAAAAAAGGTAGCGCAAAAAAGGGACGAGGACCACTACCCCCTGTTGCTGTACCCTTGGTCGCCCCCTCTCCTCGATTCTGCGGGGGCTGTAATCCCGCAACGGGCGACTTCGGCAGTGAATAGCGGTCCTCAGTCAAGTCGTCTCAGCTTCGAGTACCCACCAAAGTCCTCCAAGCCAGACACCTTTCCTATCGGGTGCGCTCATTCAAACTTTAAGAATTTTTCGCCAAGAGGTATTGGTCTTGAGAAAGATTGTCAGTGAAATGCCTGAGAACGCTTGAGGAGTAAGGGTTTTCAAGCTCCTGGTTGAATGAGAGTGTTTTGTTGCAAAGCAAAAACGTCAATCAACACAGG
>JBDLQW010000099.1:0-23767 GCA_039800365.1 Pseudomonadota bacterium | reverse complement strand
GCTTTTTTCGCCAATGTAAGGGCCTAAAACGAGCTGATTCTTCTTGAGTACATAAATTCCCACCCAGTCGAACTTGGGCGAGAGCGAAGCGATATAGCGGACTGCCGAACCCAATGGGGCCTGCGGCTGAAACCATACCGGCTGGTCGGCTGAAACGGCTGCGCTTTTCTTTCTCACGTTAGAGAAAGTCTAACTGATTTCATCAGAGGGTGCGAGTCTATGACTCAGCCAACCTAGCTCCGCCAAAAAAACAGCAAGATTCGTCAAAATCTCATCGATTACCCATCTCGGCCGACGCGACACGCTCGTAACGAATCTCGCTTCGAGCACGCTTGCGTCCGTTCCACCAAAAAAGCTCTTCATACTGCGTGAGCCCTGGAGTGCTGAGGTCTGAGCGAGAAGAAATGCGACTGCCAGTTCCTAGGTCTTGTTGAACGAGCAATAAAAAAAGCTGCGAATCATAGGACCCTCGAGAACCCTCGGCACTAGATGAATCTTCACCCGCTCCTAGCGCGAGCTCGACCTGCGATAAGTTTCGCTGCAGTTCTCTGATCCAGTAAATGCGGTCGTACTGCCTCGAACGCACAACGGATCCATCCTGGGCCAAAGTGATCTCCGAAAAACGATTCTTAGAAACCAAGGCGGGCAGCACAAGCTCAGAGCGCCATTGAGAGTCGACCTCTACCTCAATCTTGGTGCGCTGACCTGAGGCCAAATCGACTCGCTCGCCCGCGCCTCGCCACTTGCCTGCCATGCGCTCGGCCCAATCCGGTGCCTCCACCGAGGCCCGTGCGCTGGCGACTGAAAGAATCCCTGCCATCAGAAAAATAATCCCAGAAAATCTGATCATGCATCCCACCTAGCAGAAAGCCCTCTCACGGTCATTAGTGCGTGTTTGCGCCAGGCACCATGGACTCGAGATTGCAGCAAGCCCTCGGCCATGAGAACGCCAATTTTCTCAGGGCCCGTGCTCAGGTTCGGATTTTTCTGCATGGGAATTTTTCTGAGTGTCTCGTCGTGCGGAAAAAACAGCGGCAGTCGCTCGAGCGGCGACGGCTCTCCGGAGGTGATCGGTGACGTTCAGGTCGGAACACTGTGCCCTCTCGGCACCATTTCCCCAACGATTTCAGGCGGGTTTCGACTACAGGAATGCAAAACGGGTAACTCGTCTTTTGAGATTCGAAGGCCCCCGGGACCGATTTACCTCTCAGGTGATTGCCGCGAGAAAACCCTGGCAGTTCGCACTGCCGATGGCTCAGTCGACACGCTTTGGCAGGTGCTTCCCGACGGCTCGTTTTCTCTTTTAATCCCGGGGTTTCAAGCTGATGCGGGACCTGATCAAGCCGGAAACTCCTCGTGCCTGGCCGCGCTGACCATGGACCTTGAAGGAAAGATGACTTGCGACACCAGCGATGCGCTGGGAATCGAGATTCGAAGCATGAAACTCTGGATCTCGACGCCCAATGCGGGAAGTGCCAATCCCTCGAACCTTCCAGGATGTCGCCTGCCGGAAAGCTGCCGTCTCGAGACAGAGCTCTCGCTCAGACAATGCGGGTGATTCGCGAGATGACCCGCTCCTTCGCAACCTGACGTCCACTCCAAGGTGTCGTGAGACAATACTCTCAGCCGTTGCCCGACTGTAGGCCCCTCTAGCTGGGCGCGAAAGAGCGTGAGCTAAAACAACCGAGTCGTTCTCACAGTAACCCCACCTTCCTAGTAGGGATTAAGTGCTTACTTTGTCGGTGACCGACATTTTTGCACGTATCTTCTCAAAAGAAATGGCCCACACTCGAGAAAGACAACTCGACGAGCTTTTCGACAAGCTGATGGCATTTAGTCCGCTGGTTGGAGTTTTCGGTCATCGGCAGGTGGGAAAGTAGGCACGGCACCGGAATTGCTCTCTCATTTCGACATGGCCACATCTACCCGCCTCGGCGGCCGCGCTCATCAAAGTTCTTGGAGAATCGGTGCCTATCGAGGCGTTGCGATTCGGCTGCATCTGTCTTTGCTTTTGATTTTGCCCTACCTTGTCTTCATCACCACCGCTCGCTTCGAGGCGCTGACTCGCTCTGCAGGCGTCTTGGCCTCCGATCTCAAGCTTCCTCCCTTAGCATGGGGAGTAGTCATGGCAGCGCTGCTGTTTTCTTCGGTACTGATTCATGAGCTTGGCCATGTGGCGGTGGCATTAAGGCAAGGTGCCAAAGTCAAAAGCATCACATTGATGATGCTCGGCGGTGTTTCCGACATGGAGGAGATCCCGCAAAAAGGCGCACAAGAATTCAGGCTCGCGATCATTGGCCCCGTTATTAGCCTCGCCCTATCGGGCTTGGGCTTCGCACTTGCCCGAATCCCACCAATTCCTGGAGCGGCAGATTTTTTTGTCGTCTCGCTCTGGTTTGGCCAAGTCAATCTGGCTCTCGCGCTTTTCAATTTGCTTCCCGCTTTTCCTTTAGACGGCGGCCGAGTGCTTCGTTCTTTGCTGTCGATCAGGTTTGGAGCGCTAAAGGCCACGCGACTTGCTGTACGCGTCGGTACGGCGTTCGCCTGGACCTTCGGAATTTTCGGTCTTCTTAGCTTTAATATTCTTCTGATGTTGATTGGGTTTTTCCTCTATGCCGCCGCACAAGCCGAATTAGCGATGATCGTGGCCAAACGCTTGTTGCACGGTCTTTGCGTGGGTGACGTGGCAACGCTTTCTGAAGCCTTAGCTCCCGAGACCACCGTAGCTGAGGCGGCCCTTCGGATGCTTCGAACCCGACAAACGCTGGTGCCAGTAATCGGCAGAGATGGAAAAGGCTCGCTGATTTCCCTTCAACAGCTGCGATCTATTCCTGAATCGAAGCGTGGGCAAGTGCCTCTGGGTGATTTGGTTGAATGGAGCCTCCAGCCTTTGAATGCCGAGGAGTCTCTAGAAGAAGCCCTTCCAGAGCTGGCATCTGCTCCATTCGCCGCGCTACCCGTAAACGAATCCGGAAAAACAGTGGGGTTCATCCGCCACTCTGACCTTCACGACGTTCTTCAACTCAGAAGTCTTGAGGAAGAAAAATCTGAAGCTGCCTAGTCCAGAGCTCTTGGCCTACGCCCTCATCCAGGCTAGGGCTAAAGACCGTGTCGCAGAGCAATCCAATTCTCGTTTTTGCAGATGGCGCATGCACTGGAAACCCAGGCCCTGGAGGGTGGGGCGCGATCGTTTACGAGCCATCCGGCACCGTGTACGAACTGGGCGGTCATGCATCTCAGACGACAAATAACCAAATGGAGCTGCTTGCGATCATTCGCGCTCTTGAGCGAGCACGAGCCTCCCGCGGCGCATTGGAAGTACTCTCAGATTCGACTTATGTTTTGCGAGGAATCACCCAATGGATCTGGGGCTGGATGCGCCGGGACTGGAAGACAGCCGAAGGCGATGAAGTGAAAAATCGCGACCTCTGGCAAGCGCTATCAGCTGAAGTGAATTACCGTCGCTCGATGGGTGACCCCGCTATCCGGTGGTCTTACGTGCGCGGCCACACCGGAGTTCCTGGCAACGAACGCGTTGATGAAATCGCCGTTGCTTTCGCGAAGCGCACACCGCTGCCGCGTCCTCTTTTTTCCGGACCGCTTCTAAAATACTTCATTCCCATTCATGATTTGCCCGAGGCTCGAACGATCCCCGAAAACACCCGCTCAGCGGCACCCCGCGCACAACCAGAAGCAGCTCTCGCTTACCTCAGTTTAGTGGATGGGGTGGCAGCTCGACACAGCACCTGGAAAGACTGTGAAGCTCGAGTGAAGGGAAGAACCGGGGCCAAGTTCAAAAAAGTCACTAACCCCGAAGAAGAGCGAAAAATTTGGGAGTCGTGGGGCGTAAAATCCCCGCCGACTCCCAGCTAAGTTTCAAGATCAGTAATTTTTCGCCATTTCGCCGACGACTTGATCGCGGAGCTTGGCAAATTCACCAGGAACACGGCTCTCGATCTCACTCAAGAAAACGCCCTCTGGAGCGTACCAGGGCTTTTCGACTTCTGAATAGAAAGTGACCACCACTCGATCTTCAGTCTTCACTTCTGTTTTTGTGACATCAACGCGAGTGTCGACTTTCTTCAAATAAGCGCCATAGCCAGTGCCATCGATGCGGCGAGAAAGCGACGACGAGACAAACTTGGTATGTTGATCGGTTGCGAGATTGACGTCCTGACGAATCGTGGTGGCGTTCTTGCCCGAAATCTTGACAGTCACATCTAAGTATTTGCTTGGAAGGCCTTCAAAAGTCACATCGACCGGGCCGCGCTCGATCGTCGAACGCGAGCGGAGCTGCTCAATCGAGAACGCTCGAAGCTTCTCAAAGTCGCCGCCGAGCTCGGGATACACCAAACACTCAGCGCTCATCGAAGCCAGATAGATCGAGCCCGACTTCGGCTGAGGCCGCTTGAGCCACTGGGGCTTCTGGCAAGTCATGCCCGATACCCAAAACGAATCGTTCCAGGCTTGCTCCAATCCGCCACTCGACGAGGGCATCCCTCCCCAAAGCGCCTGAAAAATCACCAAAGCCCCAGATAAAATCGACATTGAAGCGGCCATATCCCCCCCTTGGTTGCACCGTTCAAAAAAGGGCTTAAACGAGAAAAGCTCAGAAATCCACCCCCCTCTGTCGAGTTCCTAGTCGGGTCGTGATTTACCTGCCCAATTAACCTCTTGAAATCGCGGGAGAACATGATGATTCCACGAAAGCCCTTAAGTTCTGTCAAGAAAGTGCCGATACTAGAGTTATGAACAGAGAAAGCTTTTTAGAGTCGGTTCGAAAGCAATACAGTGAGCGCATCAGTGCCTCGTACATGTTGTGCGAGCACGGTGGCCGACTCGATATCGACGAGCTCGGCTCGCAACTCAAGCCGTTAAAAAAGATGGCTCTAAAAGAGGGCCTCTCGCCTTCAGAGTTCGATGAGATCGTCTTCTCATTCTTTCCCGATACCCGCGGCAAAGTCGATCTCGAGCTGGGATCACCCGCAGCGAAAGCCGCCTAGGCGCGCTGAAGTTCACGAGTGAAACGGATAACGATAACTCGAAGGAGGAACGAACGTTTCTTTGATCGTGCGAGGTGAGAGCCAGCGATACAGATTGAGCGCTGAACCTGCTTTATCATTCGTTCCAGAAGCCCTTGCTCCCCCGAAAGGCTGCTGACCCACGACTGCCCCCGTGGGCTTATCATTCACATACAAATTGCCAGCAGCATTCCGAAGCTTCGTCGTCAGCATCGAAATCACGTGCCGATCAGTAGCGAAAATGGCGCCTGTCAGGGCATAAGGACTCGTTTGCTCGCAAATCGAGAGGGCTTCCTCCAGCTTTTCATCGTCATAAACCCAAACGGTCAGAACGGGACCAAAAATCTCCTCCACCATGGTCTTGAAACGCGGGTTTGAAGTTTCAATAATCGTTGGCTCGACAAAATACCCTACCGAGCGATTTGAGCCCCCACCCACTAAAACGCGCGCGTCAGAAGCCGAAGCTGCAACGTTAATATAACCGGTGATTTTTTCGAAGGACCGCGAATCGATGACGGCGTTCACGAAATTCGAGTAATCTCGTGTATCCCCCATACGAAGGGTTTTGGTCTCAGCGACCAAACGCTCAGAAAGCGCCGGCCAGATCGAGCGCGGAATATAAGCGCGCGAAGCCGCCGAACACTTCTGCCCCTGGAACTCAAAAGCGCCGCGCACCAGTGCCGCCACGAGCGAATCGAATTCGTACCCAGTCGTGCCTACCGAAGGGTGAGCAAAAACAAAATCCTTACCGCCCGTTTCGCCCACCAAGCGGGGGTAGCTCTTGTAGCGGCCGATGTTCTCGCCGACGGTCTTCCAAATCGACTGAAACGTTGTGGTCGAACCGGTGAAGTGCACCCCACCGAGATCAGGGTGCTTTACTAAAACCTCGCTAGTCAGCGGACCGTCGGCAGCCACCATATTGATCACGCCTGGAGGCAGCCCGGCGGCTTCAAAAAGCTTCATGATATACCAAGCCGAAAGCATTTGCGTGTCAGAGGGCTTCCAAACCACGGTATTGCCGAGCATGGCTGGGGCAGCGCCGAGATTGCCGGCGATCGCAGTAAAGTTAAAGGGGGTGATCGCCAGCACGAAACCCTCGAGCGGCCGATAATCGGTACGATTCCAAATTCCAGCACTAGATACAGGCTGAACCTGCAAAATCTCGCGGTAAAAATGCGCGTTGAAGCGAAGAAAATCGATTAACTCACAAGCCGCGTCGATCTCAGCTTGATAGACATTCTTCGATTGTCCGAGCATCGTCGCAGCATTCAAAGTGTCGCGCCACGGACCCGCCAAAAGTTCAGCAGCTTTTAAGAAAACCCCGGCACGATCTTGCCAAGGCAATGCCTCCCAGGCGGCCTTGGCCTCTTGGGCCGCTTTCACAGCCATCTCGAGCTCTTTTGCTCCCGCCAAGTGAAAATCTGCCAAAACATGTCCGTGTGCGTGAGGCATGACTACTTGTCGCAGGTTTCCTGTTCGTACCGGTTGACCTCCAATGATCAGAGGAATCTCGATTCTTTCGGATGCCATCGCATTCAGACGCGCTGTCAAACTCGCTCGCTGAGCTTGTCCCTCAGGAGTATTTGCAGGATAGGCGCGAACAGGTTCATTCACAGGAAACGGAATCGAGTCGATGGTGGACATGAAGTTTTCATTAACCTAAACTGACCGAAGTTCAAACCGAGACCGCTTGAGAAGCAAAACTCACCAGATCGCTTCAAGAACTCTCGTTAAAACCAAAAGGATCCTCTGACCATGACCCTGCAACCAGCACCACTCCGTCAACCGACCTTCACTCAAGCTCATCGCGCAACCTGGGTTTCTACCCTGATCGGGGGTCTGGTTTTGAGTCTCGCGCTAAGCGCAAGTGGCTGCTCTCGGTCTTCCTCAAGTCGGGGAAAGGTCGACCCGAATACCCTCTACCTCCAGCTTCCCGCTGATCCGGCAACGTTAAATCCAATTACCTCTAGCGATGAGGCCTTTGCTTCTAAAATTCAAAGCTATGTCTTCAGTAGACTCCTCACGCGAAACGATGACACTTACGACTGGGTACCTTCCCTGGCCGAGAAGTATGAGGTCTCGAAAGACGGAAAAGCCTTCACCTTCACTTTGCGTGACGGCGTCAAATGGCATGATGGCCAACCCCTGACTGCTGAAGACGTCAAATACAGTTTTGACGTGTACTTCGAAGGACGGTTCGATGCGCCCCACGTAAAAGTGTATCTCGAAGGAATTCAAGATGCCCAAGTCATCGACTCAAGAACCATTCGCTTTCGAACAAAACAGGTTTACTTCAAGAACTTCGACACCGTAGCCACTCTCACCATCCTGCCAAAACACCTTTATGGCGTGGGCGATCCGAAAGACCCTCGCTTCAACAAAACGCTGATCGGCACGGGCCCCTACCTGTTAGAAAACTGGGAGAAGGGACAAAAAATCACGTTAAAAAAGAATCCCGATTTCTACGGCGCCTCTCTTCCGTACTTTTCAGAGCGATTTCAAATCCCACGGATTTTTTTTCGCATCGTGAAAGAGGAGGCCGTGGCGCTTGAGCTTCTGAAAAAAGGCGACTTAGACCAAATCGCCCTGACACCCGAACAGTACATGCAAAAAACCCAAGGCACAGAATGGGGGAAGTCGGTCCTAGCCATCAAGGGCGAGAACTCCGCTCCTCAGAACTTCAATTACGGCTTTATCGCTTGGAACATGAAGCACCCGTTCTTTCAGGATCGACTGGTTCGATTAGCGATGACTCATCTCGTGAATCGCGACTTTATGATCGAGAAGTTTCTTTTCGGCCTGAGCGAGAAAGCCGTGGGTCCTTTTGGAAACCGAAGCTCAGCGACTTCTCCTAAGGTCAAGGCGCTCGATTATGACCCAAAGAAGGCCCTTACACTGCTGGAAAAAGCTGGCTGGAAGCTCGGCCCGCAGGGGCTAAGTCGAAAAATCGACGGAAAAGACTCTTTGTTCGAGTTCACGCTACTGAACGCGAACAAAGACTCTGAAAAATACTGGACCATCGTCAAAGAGGATATGAAAAAAGTAGGAATCACCCTCAACATCAAAACAATCGAATGGAATAGCTTTCTCAAGCTTTTAGATGAGCGTAAATTCGACGCCGTGGCTTTGGCTTGGCAGGTGAATTCCTTAGAGCCCGATCCGAAACAAATCTGGCATTCTGCCTCGATTCCTTCGCCCGGAAATAACTTCGTGAGTTACTCGAATACCAAGGTCGATCAGCTCATCGACCGCATGCGTGCGACGATGGACGTCGAAAAGCGTCGCCAGATGCTTCATGAAATTCACGAGCTGATTGCTGAAGATGCGCCCTACACTTTTCTCTTTAATCGGCGGTTCACTTTGTACGCGCACACCAGCCGAGTACAAAAGAAGCAGGACCTCCTGAAATATGATCTCGGGATGGATACCTGGACCCTGCTGCCCCCGCAGAACTAACCGGCTCTGGAGTAGAAATCGTGTGGACCTATCTCGTTCGTCGAGTCTTTGCTTTGATTCCCACGCTTTTTGGGATCACCCTGGTGGCGTTTGTCATTATCAATCTCGCCCCGGGCTCGCCCATCGAGCAGAAGCTTCAAGCGCTTCGCTTTGGAGGAATCCAATCTGAAAGTCACGGCGGTGGAGGGGGTGCCACCGGACGAGGTTCGCAAGAGGTGACACGTGAGGTCGTCGAGGCTCTTCAAAAGCAGTATGGTTTCGATAAGCCCGTGCTAGTGCGCTACGGCATTTGGCTGAAGAACCTAGCAACGCTCGACTTTGGCCGCAGCTTCACTCATGAAGAGCCTGTGATCGATGTGATCTTGAGAAAAATGCCGGTTTCGATTCAGTTTGGAGTCGCTAGCTTTTTGCTCAGCTACCTGGTCTGCATTCCGCTGGGCATCCTGAAGGCAGTGAAGAACGGCGAACGATTTGACACCGTCACTTCAGTTCTGCTTTTCATGGGCTACTCAACGCCGTCTTTCATGCTAGCCATTCTGCTAATTGTGCTCTTTGGCGGCGGAAGTTTTTTTGACTGGTTCCCCATCAATGGGCTTGTCTCGGATGGATACGAGTCTCTTGATCTCTTAGGAAAGATCTACGACCGGTTGCTACACTTTGTGTTGCCACTGACTTGTTACATGATCGGAAGCTTCACGACGCTGACCGTTCTCATGAAGAACTCGATGCTAGAAGAAGTGAAGCGTGATTACGTTCGCACCGCCCGAAGCAAAGGGCTTCCGGAAAAGCGCGTTCTATTCAAACACGCGCTTCGCAATGCCCTGATTCCCTTGGCCACCGGAATCGGTCATTTTCTATCTGTTTTTTTCGCTGGTAGCCTTCTGATCGAAACGATCTTCGGTTTAGATGGCATGGGCTGGCTGAGCTACAGCTCGATTCTCTCACGTGATTACAACGTCATCATGGGTCTTTTGGTGATTCAAAGTTTCCTGTACCTCATCGGTAATATCATTAGTGACCTGCTTTACGTGGCCATCGACCCTCGAATCGACTTTGGGAGCGCCTCGAAATGAAGGTTCTTCGGATATCGCCCCTGACCCAGAAGCGCCTCTCGATTTTCAAAAAGAATCGACTCGCGTTCGCGTCGTTAATCACCCTTCTCGCTCTTTTGACGTTCAGCCTGGGTGCCGAGCTCATCGCAAACGATAAGCCTTACGTCATGAGCTACGATGGCAAAATTTTCTTTCCGATCCTCTCAGAGCCTCGGGCATCTGACCTTGGAATTGCCGATAGCTTTACCGTCGATTATCGCCAGATCGATTGGCAGAACCATGGATGGGCCTGGTTCCCGCTGGTTCGCTTCAATCCGTTTCAGAGTAACGCAGCGGTCACAAGCTACCCTTCTCCGCCCAGCTGGCAAAACCCTTTGGGCACCGACGATCGGGGCCGGGATGTGTTCACGCGCCTGCTTTACGGATTTCGAATCTCGATGGGCTACGCTCTTGGAGTTTGGGCAATCACCTATCTCATCGGCGTATCTGCGGGACTGTGCATGGGGTTTTTCGGCGGCCGAGTCGACTTCATCGGGCAGCGGGTGGTTGAGGTATTAAGCAGTATTCCGCAGTTTTTTCTGTTGATCATCTTGGTGTCGATTTTTGACCCCAGCATCAGCCTATTGGTGGCCATTTCGGCTGCTTTTGGGTGGATTAACATCTCGTATTACCTTCGTGCCGAGGGACTTCGCCTGCGCCGACTTGAGTTCATCGAAGGAGCTCGCTCTGTGGGGTTACCAACGTGGAAAGTGCTGTTTCGTCATGTGCTTCCGAATGCGCTGAATCCCATCATTACCTTTTCGCCCTTTGCGATCGCGGCCGGAGTGACGGGGCTTGCTGCGTTAGACTACTTAGGCTTTGGGCTCGCCCCCCCGACTCCTAGCTGGGGCGAGCTCCTGAACCAGGCAAAGAAGAACTTCACGACGGCTTGGTGGCTGGCGTTTTTTCCATCCTTGGCGCTTTTTGGAACGCTGACCTTGCTGAGCTTCATAGGCGAAGGGCTCCGAAACGCCTTTGACCCCCGACGCTAAGCCCTGAATCCCGCTTTGACTGCAGAAAAAACGTGGGCTATAGCCACTTTCAGACCTTCGGTCAGTGCCCAGGTGGTGGAATTGGTAGACACACTCGTTTCAGGGGCGAGCGCCAAAAGCATGCTGGTTCGAGTCCAGTCCTGGGCACCATTTTCAATCTCCTTCCTACATTTCTTCCAAATGGCTCTACCCATCCAGCCCATGTGAGGGGTGGCGGCATTCTTGATAAATAGGCCGCATCCGATCTGCCACAGGCGCCGACGAAGACCGTTCAGGAGTGTTTGAAGAGGCTCATGGTGGGGTCGTTTAATTTGATGAAATCGCCAATATTCCTCTAAACATTCAGTCGAAGTTCTTGCGGTCGGTTCAAGGTAATGTCATCCAGGCATCCAAAACTCTGGGCCCTGAGCGAGCTCCGCTATCTTGACCTCGCTCAGGGCCCACCCTTTTTAGATTTTAGGACTTGCTTGAGAACCACCGAGGTCAGCTCTTCCTTGGTCAAAGGAACGCCCTTAAACGAAAATAAGAGCCCTGAGTCTCGCATCATCACTTGGTTGATATCAAAAGTAGGGTCCTTGGCCTGAGACGCCGCTCGAATTGCCTGAAGCATCTCTTCATTGATCATGCCTTGATTCTTTCGCCCCTGAGGAATGGCCAAAATAAACGTTCGAAAAGCATCGGGCTGGCCATCCTTCGGAATGCTAGTCATCTGCAATTGTAAGGGCTTTTCGTGCGCCGCTGGAATCGCGCCCCAGTTGGTAAAGGTTCCTCGAGACGCGGAAATCTGGTTTCCATCGATGAGTGCCACTTTTTCTAAGGCCAGAGATGCATCGGCGCCGAGCTCTTGGTTGGCTTTGCTCATCATCGGATGACTGGAAGAACTAATCAGGGCATTCTTTTGAATCTCGGGTATCGCCTCGTCGATATTTTTTCGAAGCGCCTGAGCGAGACCACTGCGATACTCTGGATCCTTCATTAAGCGGTCAATCTCACTCACTGATTTTTTAAAAATCTCGCTCTGAAGCTCGGCAGGTGCATCGCTAAAACGATCTCCGATAAATGGTGCCGCTTTACCGGTTTTTTGTGCCTCGTCCATCATCTCGCGAATGATTTTATCGTTTGCACCCATGACCGCCTGTGCGAACTCGCCGCTGGCTTTAAAATTCCGTCCGGTCGCCCCGCCTAAGCTTTGATAATCAAGGTACTTTGTTCCGAAATGAGCGAAATCCTCATGAAAGGCGCCCATTTTAAGCAGACGGCGGTTCTCTGAATTTCTGAGAAAATCAGGATGATCCACAATCCACTGCGCCAGGGCTGCGTCTCCGAGGTTATCGGTAGAGACGGCAATTCGCTTTGGAACAGGTTGGCCATCGGGAATCGAGAGCAACTTTCTATAGAACGCTTCCTTCACTTCAGAATCATTCGAGCCATTCTTGGTGGCGCCCGAGGAGGACTCAAAGGCATCGACGATTTTTCGCGTCGTGTTCTCGTAGGGCTTCTTTGCGTTTCGATAAGCACCATGATGATCGATCACCGTCACGCCCAGCTCTTTTGCCTCCTGAGGAGAGAGGTTCGGAGCATCGAGCACCAAAACTCGAACTTCAGAATTGTTTTTATTGGCTCTGGCGAACTCCTGAACTTTAGAAATGGGAAGAAACTCACTCTGAGGTCCACTCACAGGAAGACTCGATCGCGCAGCCTCTTCGAGTCGCTGGGCTTCCGAACGCTCCACCGCCGATGCAGATGCTAATTTTGCGGCACCCGACCGAGTGCTCTTGAACATGCCATCAAAACCTGAGTGCAGGCCCATGGCTGCAAAGGCGATGTTTACGGCGTCCATCACGCAGCTCTGACTCTCCGAAACTAGCGCCTTACCGGGGTCCTGCGCAGTGGGACAAGCCGAGCCTTGGATTCCAGAACCAAAACGCTTCACTTGATCACCGCATTCGTGCACCAGGCGCTCGAAACTCTCACGACCCAAGACCAGCGACTGAGCTGCTGATCCAGCACTCGCAGCCGCCCCCAGGGACTTTCGAAGTCGGCCAGCACCCGCTAGTAAATCGGCAGCTTTTCGTAATCGAGGGGCGAGTCGAACCGCGGCTGATTCAACACCACCGAGTCCGGTCGATAAAGTCATGGCAAGTGTGATGCCCAGATCCTGCGCAACCCCCCGAGCCATCGTCTTGCGCTCTTGGTTTTTCGCGACCTGCTTCCACATGCACTCTCCGGCCCCGATCGAGCTGGTCTTAGCGCCGTCAGACGAAGCACCACCCGAGGATGGGCTCTCCGCTGGCGCAACTTCGAAATCACCAAAGCTTGCTGCAATCTGCTCGGGGTCGCAATCTCCTGGGCGCCCCGATAGGCACGCCGCTGAACGGCGAAGGGCGGGAAGCTGGTTCATCAGGGACTTTCTCGTTGAGACCAGCTGAGTCTGATAGGCCTTCTCAGCAAGCGACTTCAATTCAGGGCTGGGCTCGCCCTGAGCCGTCATCAAGCCTTTGATCTTCAAGAAACCCGCTTCGCTCACTCCTGTGGGAGGCGGATACGAATGAGCCGCGAGACCCTTCTTCAGCTCCTGCATAAACGACGCTTCGTCGGCGAGCATCGGATGATGCGATCGAACCGCGCTCTCGATGGGACCGAGCTCTTGGGCATGTTCCTGAAGCCATTTGGCAGCGGCTTGTCTGAATTTAAAATCATTTGACGGCGAAAGCCCCTTAACTTCGGACGCTTTCGTATCGAGTCCAAATGGGGCGAAGTCAAAACCCGTCTTTTGAAGAAGCTCGAGTGACGCCTCACGGTCGATACCGCGAACTCCTGCACCCTGCGAAAAATAGGCACTGGCCTTCATCAGACGATCTGTTTGGTGCCGAATCTCTTGAAGCTTTACCCAAGCTTGCAACGTCTCGAGTGACTGTTGTTTTCTGACTTCGGCCGCGCCCGATCGATCGACACAAGCACTAAATTTTCGACATTCAGTTCCGAAGGAAGCCAGGCCCTGTGCGTCCTGACAGAGCTCTGAGTTCAGCGAGCTTGCCTCACCCAATAGAAAATCAGCCGAAGCGATTCCCTGAAGCGCCAGGTTTGAGACTGTGCTTAATTTTTGCTCGCCCGCTTTCACCTGAGCCAGCAAAGCCGGATCTCTGCCTAAGCCGCAGCGCTGTACCGAATCCGGCGCGCCCGCTAGCTCTTGCGTCTGAAGGCGCTTGATTGCCCCTTCGCACTTCTCTTTCGGGCTATGACCTAACGGAACCCCAAGAACACGGGGCTTAGCGCTGTTGACTTGGCTGAGCTTCTGAAAAAAATCACACGGATTTTGCTGAGATGCGGGGGCGCAGGCCTGCGGTGATAATCCGCCAAAAGCACCGTCAAACGCCTCGGGTGGAGCGCCGCCCATCATAAAGCCGTCATCCAGTGGAATGAAATTGCCAGCATGAGCGCTGCTCAGCTGTAAAAACAGAAGCACCCAGGAGAACTTAAGAGTCATGAGATTCACCGTCGCCTTTTTACCCAGGCCAACTTCAGAAAGAACCAGGCTGAAATCGCAAGCAGGATCACCGAATGAAGCGGATAAGCCCCAACCATCCATCCGTCTTGATATTGAAACGACATCACGGCGGCGATGAGCGCGCCTACCGATAGGAACGTGAGGCTCTGCCGACGAGATCCTACTTCGAGTTGATCGCGAAGCTGAAGTACCTCGGGCACGTGCACATCCAATGCGTACTCGTTGGCAGCCAGTTTCTTTAACATCCATCGCAACTGTCGAGGCAAAGTCTGCCCCAGCGCGATGAGGTCTTTCGCCGACCACGCTAACTCGCGCGCAAGCTTCTGCGGCGAAAGCTGGTCTTTTAGCAGATCTTGAACCAAAAGCTGACCCGTACCCAAAAGATCGAAGTTGGGGTCTAGAGTTCGTCCCATTCCCTCAATGGTGATTAACGCTTTGAATACCAGCATCCAGTCGCCAGGAACCTGGATATTGTACTTTGCACCAATTCGAGTCGCCTCAATCAAGAGCCGGCCCGTGTTCACTTCGTTCAGCGATAGCCCCACATAAGGCGAGAGCATATTGCGCAGCTCTCGAGTGAAACTATCGAGATCCACGAACTGACCCGATACACTCACTTCGGCGTAAAGGTAGCAAAGGTTCTCGTAGTCCTCAGTGATCAAGGAAATCATCATTCCGGCAAGCTGCTCTCGCGACTTATCCGAGAGCCTGCCGACGATTCCAAAATCGATGATCCCCACGCGGTTTCCTGGAAGAACGAAGAGGTTTCCGCCGTGCAAATCTCCGTGAAAAACTCCATCGACCAGGATCATTTTAAAAAACGCGCGCGCACCTAGCGCCACGACCTGCTTTCGGTCGATCTGAGCTTCATCGAGAGCCCGAAGATCATTGATGCGAATGCCCTTGAGTCGTTCCAGGGTAAGCATTCGCGTCGTACTGAGCTCTTTATAGACCTTCGGAATCACGATCTCGGGTATCGAGGCCATGTTGCGGGCAATTCGGCCCATATTATTGGCCTCGACTAAGTAGTCGAGCTCGTAGACCAGGGTCTTGAAGAACTCATCCACCATGATCCTGGGACGAAATACTCGGCTCTCAGGAATGTACCTCTCAAGAAGGCCTGCCAGAAAATCGAGCAACGCAATATCGGTCTCGATGATGGCTTGAATCTCGGGACGCTGAACCTTCACCACCACTTCTTCGCCGGTGTGCAAAGTGGCTGCATGTGCTTGGCCGATGCTGGCAGCTCCTAGGGGGCTTTGATCAAAGAAGGAGTAAGCCTCGCTGATCGGGCACCCCAGCTCTTGCTCGATAACTTCACGAACACGCTCGTAGGGCAGCGGGCGAACATGGTCCTGAAGCTTCGAGAGTTCATGAAGGGCACTCTCGGGAATAATATCAGGGCGAGTCGACAGGACTTGTCCCAACTTAACGAAAGTTGGGCCTAACTCTTCAAACGCTTCGCGAAGTCGCTCAGCAGGGCTTCTTTCGCTTTGCTGATCAACGAAAGAAGAAAGGCGACTGGGAAGGAACTTGCCTAAGTTCATCCGAACCACGAGGTCGGAAAATCCATGACGAGCAAGAACCGACAGGATCTGCCGCAAGCGCTGCGCGTTCTTGACCACCTGGCCAAGCTGCATGCCAGTTCGTATCCATTTCATCCTTCAAACAGGGTGTCATGCGCTAGCGACGGCGTCTACGCGGTGATTTTTGCCCACCGCCACCACGCTTAGAGCGCTTGCCCTGATTTGAGGCTGGACGGCCTGAATTCGATCGCTTGCCAAAAAACTGCCTTTCCTCAGAACCTGAGCGCGACTCTCTTGAGACGCCCGATCGAAGCACTGCCTCGGCATGTTCACTCAAAGCGAAGTCAATTTGTCGGCGGTCAAGATCAGCCCGAATCACTTGAACCGAAAAGCGGTCGCCAATCTTGTAGGTGCGACGCGTTCGCCTGCCGAACAAAATCATGCGGTCTTCATTGAATTCGAAGAAGTCATCCAAAAGCGAATCTTTCGGAACGAGTCCCTCAACATAGGGCTCCTCGATCATCACGAAAAGCCCGGCCTCAGACAACCCGATGACTTTCGCTTCGAAGCGCTCACCGAGGCGACGCTTCATGTACCGCACCTGTTTCAAGCGATTCGCCTCTCGGTCGGCCTCTGCCGCGACCCGCTCGCGGTAACTACAATGCTCGGCAGAATCTGCAAGTTCAGACTCAAGATCTTCGCGTTCACTTCGCTTCAGCGACTTCATCGCGCCCTTCTCGACTTGAAGCGCCCATCGAATCAAGCGATGAACCACGAGGTCAGGATACCGTCGGATCGGACTAGTAAAATGCGTGTAGGCCTCAGAAGCCAGGCCGTAGTGCACGCCATGGCTCGAGCTATAGATGGCCTGCTTCAACGAGCGAAGAAGCGCCATATTAATCAAGTCTTGCGCCGCGTGGCCTTGCACCCGCCGCACCACCTCGGCAAGCGCTCGAGGCGTGATTTCACCCGAGCTTAAATCAACCTGAATTCCAACCGTGGCCGCGAGAGCCTCAAAGCGCTGTAATGCAGCCAAGGCTGGCTGATCATGAATTCGATAGATAAAGGGCCAGTCTCGCTCCATCATCCACCGCGTCACAGCCTCATTGGCTGCAATCATGAACTCTTCGATCAATCGGTGCGCATCGTTTCTTGATCGATTGACGATCGACTGCGGCTCGCCCTGCGCATCAACGACGACGTCAGCTTCAGGCAAATCGAAATCAATCGAGCCTCGGAGCGTTCGAGCCTTTCGAATCAAGCGATACAACTCAAGATGGGGCAAGAACTCCCAAAGGGGATCCTTCGACTTTTGCTCGATTTCTTCAGCAATTTCGGTGTAGGTCGCTCGACGTTTCGACTCAATCACCGCCTCCATGACATCGCAGCCTAAAGGCTTGCCGTTTCGATCATAATCGATCCAACAAACCATGGCCAAGCGAGGCTCATGAGGTCGCAAGCTGCACAAATGGGTCGACAGCGCATGCGGTAGCATATGAAAGGCGCGCTCCGGAAAGTAAACGCTGGTTCCGCGAGAAAGCGCCTCTCGATCAAGAGCAGATCCGGGCCGAACGTAGTGACTGACATCAGCGATAGCGACCCAAAGCCGATATCCTGATTTGCGACGCTCGACATAGATCGCGTCGTCAAAGTCCCGCGCTGTCTCGCCGTCAATCGTGATAAAGGGAACCGCTCTCAGATCAGTGCGCCCATCAAGATCCCGCCCCGGAATCTCGAGCCGAAATGCGCGAGCTTCGGCCTCTGCTTCGGCTGAATGTTCTTCGACCAATCCGTATTCAGCGGCAATCATGCCGACATCGGCACTTGCGGGAAGCTCTTCACCGTAAACATCCAGAACGGCTCCCGTTACCGTAAACGGACCCTGATCGTGAAATGTTAAAGCGCAGCGAACCCACTGCCCAGGGCGCGCTCCCAAAGTGTTTTTGGGAATAAAGACTTCCTCGCGGGTCTTTTTACGCTCGTACGCGACCCAGCCTTGGTCAAGCCGAGTCGGGTGCGCCTCAAATCGGCCCACGATTTCTCTGAAGCGGTGCTCAAGAACTTTCAGCTCTCGAAGCTCGCCCCGCCGATCGACCTGAACTTCGACGCGATCACCATGAAAAACTCGGCTCGCCCATTGAGGGGGAACAAAAACGTCTTCAATCTTCCGATCGACAAAACTGACGAAAGCAAATCCTTTGCGATTTTTATCGACCATTCCCTTAAGGACACGAGCCTCTCCTCGCTCGAGTCGAAAATGGCCCTTCGCTCGCGAGGCTCCCGACTTAAAAGAGCCAGATCGAGACTCCCCCCTCGCGTCACCACGCCGGTCACTCCGCGCTTCACTGCGAGATAAGCCACGAGTGTCACGTTCTTTTTTGCTAGGCTTCTCAAAAGAGCGTTTAGGCGCTGTCTTTTTTTTCTGGGGCTTCTCCCATGGCGACGACCAGGGTTCTTCAGAGTCGACGAGCTCATGAGGAAGTGGCGGCGCAGGGGGCGTCTCGGCGCGTGCTCGACCAACGACGTGCACTTTTCCGCTGCGATCGCGAAACATAAACGGCGCAGCCGAGGACTCTGAAGATGGGGCGGGGCGACTCTTGGGTTTCTTAGCCATCCTGAGGCGAGCTTACCTGAAACCTCAGGGAAGGCGACAGTCTTCTGAGATCGACTGCCGCCTGTCCCAGATCAAAGATTTCGAATGATCGTGACGTACAGGTTCGAATATTCCATGCACGTGTGACGGCTGGCCATACCGAGGCGAAGCACTCCGGCCACCGGAACGGTGACCTGCTGATTCATTGGCAACGAGAGATAAGTAGAACCCACGGCGGCTTTCATTGAAGCGGTACCGTCGTTCTCATCGGCGCAATCACCGAAAAGGCTCTGCCACGAAGCCCGTCCATACCGAAACGCTCCATGAAAGGTGACTTTGTCATTGGCCTTGATTTCAGGTCCCCACCACGCCTCAGCGGTCTGCGTGGCACTTGGCAAATAGGGAAAGTTCATGACGTTCGACCCGACGAGATAAGCCCCTAGCACCGTGCAGGTGAGCTGAACTTGCGTCGAACTAATCGACTGACTAGTACAAGACGTCGAAGTGAACTGACTGGGCACAGAACTGTAGTAGGGAAGACAATACCCGTAATTGTAGATCGTTCCCGCTGGACACCCGCCATAGTTATACCCGGGGTTAGAGGCCCAAGGATTGTTCACCCAGGGGTTCTGAGCAACTTGAGTTCCCTGGGTTCCGCAACCTGAGAGCGCGGCTCCGAGCATCAGGGCGCTCATGACTTTAAACTTGGATTCTAAAGACCAGGCTGAAAGAAAAGCAAATGGGTTAAAACGCATAACGACTCCGTGCCGTAGCGTTATTCACGAGGCGTGCCATCAGAAAACCTGATTTTTACGCCATTTTTCAGCGACTTTCGACTCTTTGACGAAGAAACGCCTGTCTAAGGTTTTGACAGGTGTACGGTGACCTCATCACGATCTCGTCAAACCTGCTCACTCTGCGGCCCAGTAAAACATGCCCCCTTGTCCGCGAGACTCCGTGATATGCACCTCAATTCCCCGAACAAGACCCTGAAGCAGCTTAGGGTCAAGTCGCTCACGAAACCGCCGACAAAACTCCTCAGCCAAGGTCTCGGTAGCGATGTTCTCCAGCTCTAAAAGCACGACCTCATCTGAGGGCACGACATAGCGTTTTCCACACAAAGTAAACTCGATCTCGGAGTCGGGGCTCGAAATTCGATTAAAAAAAGGACATTTCGAGGCCAAAAGCAAACGATCGTCCCATTCCTTGCACTGAGCATTCAGGGCTGTCTTAACGACGCTAAAATCGAGGAACGATCGAAACCCAATCTCGCTCAGATCCAGAGCGACAGTGACCTGGAAATTGTGGCCATGAAGACGCTCCTTCGTGCCATCAGGAAAAACCGTCATGTGGGCCGCAGAAAATTTATGGGCGTCTTTTCCTACGTAAATACGATGCTGATTCGGTCGGGTGCTCATGCCAAGACTCCTCCGTCGATGGTAAAACTCTGTCCGGTAATGCCCGAGGCAGAATCTGAGGCCAAGTAAGCCACGAGAGCAGCGACCTCCTCAGGCTCGATGAATCGGCCCAAGGGCACACTGGATTTCAGCGACTCTTCGGTCATTCCTAACTCAGAAAAACGACCGAGGGCCATATCCGTTCGAGTCCATCCCGGACAAATCGTATTGACTGTAATTTTTCGATCAGCAACGGCATGAGCCATGGCGCGAGTCAAACCCAAGACTCCATGCTTGGCCGCACAATAAGCCGTCTGATCGGGAACACCCTTAAGCGCGAGAACCGAGGCGATATTGATGATTCGCCCACCCTGAGAAAGGTGGGGAAGCGCGTACTTCGAAACGTAATACGTTCCGTGAAGATTGACGTCGATGATTCGATGCCAAAACTCATCATCATCTGACGGGTCAAGAACATTGGTACCGGCAAGCCCTGCGTTATTTACCACCACGTCTAAACTGCCGAACTTCTTCACCACCTGCGCGATTGCTTCGCGAACCTGATCGCGATCAGCCACATCGCAGGCCAACGCCAGCTCAGCTCCGCTCGATCTCGCAGACGCTTCGGTCGTCGCACAAGTTGCGACCCGATAACCCAGCTCCTGAAATCGCTTCACAATCGCTAAACCCATGCCACGAGAACCACCGGTCACGAAAACCACAGGAGATGAAGTCGTCATGCCTGAGGCTCTAGCACGGCATCCGGCTTCGGTGCTAGGCTTCGCCCATGAATACCAGATGGATCTCTTTGGCGTCGATCTTCGGAGGAACCAGCGTGATCGCCGGGGCTTTTGCGGCTCACGCGCTGAAAGACCATGCAAGCCCCGAGGCTCTAGAATGGATGAAAACTGGAGCGTTCTATCAGCTCACTCATGCGCTCGCTCTTTTCTGTTGGGCTCTTTGGCGTGAACACCCCGATCATCTCCAGAAGAAGGACTCAAGCAGCTCGTTTCCTGGCTACGGATTCTCGATAGGCATGGTGATTTTCTCAGGAACGCTTTATGCGATGGCGCTGGGCGCGCCACGATGGCTTGGCGCAATCACCCCCGTGGGTGGAAGCCTTTTGATTGCTTCATGGTTCACAATCGCCGCTCAAACTCGAGCGCGGTTCGGCAAATCTGCTCCAGATCGTCTACTTCGGGCGTCCAACCCAACGTCTGGCGAAGCAGAGTAGAGTCAGCCACCAGTTCAGCAGGATCACCGGGCCTGCGCGCTTCGAAGCGATGCGGGAGCTCCCGCCCCAAAATCGCCTGAAACGTCTTCAAAACATCCAAAACCGAATAACCGTGTCCATAGCCACAATTCATGGTGGTCGAAGCACCACCGCGCCACAAGTATTCTAATGCAACGACATGAGCCTGAGCGAGGTCTTCGACGTGGATGTAATCTCGTACTCCGGTTCCATCTTGAGTGGGATAATCTGATCCAAAAACGGCTAACGATGCTCGCCTTCCTAGCGCAACTTCGCAGGCCACCTTGATGAGATGACTCGCATTCGCTGTTCGCTGCCCGAGCTTTCCATCGCGACGCGCTCCTGCGACATTGAAGTACCGAAGGATCATTCGAGGAATGCCCTCTTGGGCGGCATGCTCTGAAAGAATCCTTTCAGAGAAAAGCTTACTATGACCATACGGATTGATGGGCGCAACTACCGTCGACTCAGAAGCCGGCGAACGCTCGGGCTGGCCGTAAACTGCCGCCGTCGATGAAAAAACCACGGGAACCCGGCTCTTCGCGGCTCGCATCGCTCGCAGCACTGCCATCAATCCGGCCGTGTTATTCCAATAGTAATCCAGCGGTCGAGCAACGCTTTCCTCGACTCGAATCGACGCTGCAAAATGAACCACTCCGCTGATCTGGCTCTCAGAAAAAATTTGGGTCAGCTTCACCTCATCTAAAAGCTCACCTTCGATGAAGCGGGCCTGGGGGTGAATCGCTTCGCGAAACCCAGTGGAGAGGTTATCGTAAACCATGACCGAGTAACCCCTCTCGATCAAAGCGTAATGCGTGTGCGAGCCAATATAGCCTGCACCGCCAGTAACGAGAATGACTCCCTGATTTGCGCCCATGAACCTTCCTTATCAAACAATGTATTGCGACCAAGCCCAAACCGAGCCGAGCGAAAGCGGAATGCTCAGTCCAACCATCAACTGAGCAAGCTCGGGATGAAGATCATGCTCAGAGGCCACCACTCCGGCCGTGATCATCGAGGCCATCGCGCCCTCAAGAAGAGTCACGTGAAGCACGCTGATCGGGAAATTGGGGTACCGAGACACCCAGAGCGGGTAGAGCCAGCAATAAAATGCGGGAAAAGCCACCAGCTTCAATAGCAACCCGAAAACCAGTGGCACTCGCACCTCAGGCCGACCCAGTGCCCTCAACCGAAGCGAGAGGCCAACTGAAACCAGTGCCACTGGCCCCAGACTTTTTCCTAAAACCTGAAGCACCCCAGAAAGCCCAGGCGAAAAGGCCTGTCCCCTCACCACCAGGGCGGTCATCAGAGCTAAAAACGGCGGAAAGAGCAGCGGCCGAAGCCAGAGCCTCCAACCCCGTCGACCCGAGCGGCTTTGATGACTCAGGGCTTGAGCCAGAGGAATGCCCAGCACCGACAGAATGAGGAAGCTGCCCAGCTGGTCGATCAAAATTCCTGTTCCAATCGCCTCGCGCCCTAAAATCGCTTCAAGCAGCGGAAGCCCCACGAATGAGGTATTTCCGAGGCCCACCGTAAGAGCCAAAGCCGCACCTGTGCTCTGATTCCAACGAAAAAATCGGGCGATCACCCCGACAATGACCAGGCTGAGTGCAAAATGAAGCCACGGCAGCGAAACAGGAACAAAAAGCTCGGGTGAAGATAACGAAACGCTTGGCAACCCATGAATACGATCGAGCACCAGGGCGGGAAGCGCGACCCGAAGGACCCAGCGATTCAACACTTGCGCCAAACGCTGCGATTGGGTCGGAGACAGCAGCAAACCGGAAGAAATCAGGCCCGCCGCCAAGAAACCGAACAAAGAAAGAAGTGCGCTCATCGTGACTTGTTAAACCCCGTCTAAGCCCCAAAACCAGAGCGAATCCTCAAAGCGCTCCAGGAGCGAGAAGAGCTTGTCGTCGAGCACTCGAGCAAGACAGACGGGCTCAATCACGGCTTCCTCAGGTAGACGACCTAAGACGGATGACAGCTCGGCGTACGATCCCATGATCTCGGCCTCTGAAGAGATTCCAGTCGCCCAGTCTAAAATCAAGGACAGCGCCTCAGGCCTTCCACCCCACTCATGAAGCTGATGGCCTAAGTCCACCCCGCGACCAAAGGCGCCGTAACCCACGACCGACTGATTTCGATCTAAAACCCGTAGCCAGCGAGTATTTTGATGACGAGCCATGACCGTGAACTCAGCGTCTGAGAGCAAAACGCCTTGGCCTTGCCGACGGCGTTCTTGCATGAACGAAAAAATCTCGGGCGAAAACCCTTCGAGAGTGCTGAAGCCCGCACTCGAGGCAGCAGCCGCCAGATTCGCCCTACATTTTGCGATCGGCACTCGCACTTGACGTCCGAGGGGCTGAAACCCAAGGCGTTGGTAAAGTGGCGAATCGAACCCCCAAAGCACCAGCAAACGCACACCGCGAGCACCCAACAACTCGATCCATTCCTGCATCAAACGCCCGGCATGACCCTTCCCGCGGTGGGCCGACGAAGTGACGACTCCCCCAATCCTCGCCACTCGAAGGGGCGGCAGGGTCGGCGACAGATTCCAATCGCCTATAAGACAGCCTGCAGCGGTAAGCAGCTCGCCACCGGCACCTCGAAGCGCACGCCACTCGGCGTCTGCCGACTGCCATGCTGGAAAGTCGTCGTAGAAGCTCGCCCCGGAGGCCACGGGAAAGGACTGATTCAGTAGCCACTCGACCTCGCCTGAAGCGACCGCACAAGAAAGGAGCTGGCCTTGATGAATCACCGGAGTGTCCATTGCATCTCATTATGTCTGCGCCCCGGTTAAAACGTCATAGGCAAAAAATGATGAGAGGAGGGGTTGAGGAGGGAGCAAGAATTGCCGAGTAGAGGAGAGCTGGAAGGAGCAAAAGAGATGTCCAAGAAGCATAAATTCGATCTGACGGCATTGGTGCA
>JBDLQW010000098.1:0-10279 GCA_039800365.1 Pseudomonadota bacterium | reverse complement strand
CGAGTGTCTTCGTCGCCAAAGTAACAAAACGGAGCTCTAAATTTCCGCGACTACTGATCGCTGTCTCCACGATCTTATTAGCAAGCTCTTGCGTTGATATCCCGATTCTTTCGACGAAGATCTTTCCCCCAATAAATGGGATCGCCACACGTTGGTCGCCATAGATTTTTGCAAGCTCTAGCGAGTTTCGAACTGAGTCGGAAACCGATTTCACTGTCGGATCAAACCCAGGCCCACTTCGGGTCATGCTACCGGTGGCAGCGTGAATGATATGCTGAATCCCTTGCTGAGATAAACGACCCGAACTCGTCACCAATGCAGAACCACGAGGAAGCATTCCTGCAGCTTTGACCTCAGCATCAAACTCAGTACCAGCCGATAAAATCTTACTCACTTTTTGAGTCATCATTTCCTCGATCTTCTCAAGAACCCGCTTAGGAATCAGCTCGAGCTCGCCTTCTGATCCCCCCGAAGCCCGCGGGGCTTTCTTTGGCTTAAATCCAAAAAACATGGAGGCATTGGGATCGCCCCCCCCATATTGAGCAAAGCTTCCCGGCTCGTATCCGAAGGTCTCAAACTTGGTCTCGAGGAGACCTCGAACAATCGCCGGACTTCCTGAGAAACCCAACTTATCTGACCGAATCTCAAACGTACTCACCAAACCATCCTGGGACCGGATCGCAAGCTCTTGCTTTAAAATCGCCTCATCCGCGCTAACACGGTCTAAAATGTAGATCCCATTTCTTCGGGGAAGGGTCGGAATCAAGGACTGCGCCTGTCTAGTGGCGGCGTCCACCTCTTGATCAACACGCCCCTGAGCGATCAAGTCGTACCTTCTGATCTGGCGAATTTGTTCCTCAGCAAGGCCCATCTTCTTCAAACCCGGAATATACCCGCGATCGTTGACAGCAAATGCCTCATCGGTTCGGCTCATCGGCCATCGAATCAAAGCCATCAACTGCTCCAAAGAACTCCTAGTCGAACCTTTCGATCGATCTAATTTCAAATGTTTATACTCATGATGATCGATCGTGATCACCTCGAGTCCTTGCTGTCTTAATTTCTCCTCGGTCTCTTCGCTCGGAATCTCGACAACGACAACTCGCTTTACCTTCGACAATATTTTCGAATCGAGCGGTTCTTTATCGAGAGTTGCACCCCATGCCTGAGTACTAACCTGAAGATAAGGAGCACCTGCAGCTCTCAAAATCTCGCCAGCCCACCGCGCTTCGCCGTCGTTATTCGGAACAATAAAAAGCGTTTCATTCAATAAATTCTGATCAATCTGTTGCTTAGCCGCCGAAATCTGCTCTGAGGTAATCGTCAGCTCCAAGTCATTTGAATGCGAACTAAACCTCGAAAGCGAGCCCCCAAGACGTTCCAGTACAGACGATTCGTGTAAAGTCTTCGGGCGCTGTTGATCTTCAGCACCCCCACGTGAGAACTTTTTGAAACAGTTAGAAAGTCCTGATGCCTGAGCGGGCACCTGCACTAGAAGGCCCCAGAAAAGAAGAACACCAGTAAAAACACCAAGGGAACTCTTGTTGCTGATTCTAGTCATCTTAACCCCCGCGAAGCGCCTGAGTTAGGATAGCAAAAATAGCTCAATTAGCCGGGATAATATCCAGAATCACGGTAAAAACAGTCTCTCGCCACTGACAAAGGCCTGACACTTTTGAATTGATTTTCTTAGACTCCGTCACACCCATGACCGAGATGCCTCAAAGCCCCTTGTTCCAACGATTGGAACACTCCGTTCCACAGCCTCTTGTATCGCATCACTAGAGTGCCGATCCTGAGTGAGTCAGCAAATCCAAACCAGGAGAAAAAAAAATGAAATCTCGCGATTCACTCTTCATGAACTTATGCCAATGGGTAGCAGTCACCGCTCTGATTCCAAGTCTCTCGGCATGCATCGAAACGATCGACTCAGACCAAGTCGCGGAAACGGCCATCTATCAAACCTACGAAGTCACTTACATCGAGGGAACTCAGCAGTTGAAAGCCAGTGCGTCCTTCAATGTCGGGGGTGTATGGGGCACAAGCGTTCGCCTGAGACAGCCAAGTCAGATACTCTTCAATGACTCGCCTCTCACGGAAAAGACATTCATCGGAACTACTTATGAAGGAACGTGGTCAACGCCCTATTCCTCAGGTCCCCACCGCTGGACGTGGATCGACCGAGATGGCCTCTCGCACTTGAACCAGATTTCGATCACTCCGGCTCAAATCGCAAATCCGCCTTCTTCTATGAGCCGCACGGGCTCACTGACTCTTACCATTTCAGGCCCCCCCCTTACCCAGCAAGACAGCTTAAGCGCCTGGACTCTTCAAAGCAAAGATTCAAGCGGCTCCGCTCTTTATGAAACTCTTCGGGCCGAAATCATTGATGGCCAGCGCCTGCGAATTTCGTTACGAAATCCAACTGAGCTCTCCACCGGAGCGGCTACTCTATACCTGCAGCGCTCCCGATCAGCTTCACTTCAGACGATACCCGCTCAAAAAGGTACTGTCACTGGCGGCTACCGATTAGCTCCCATTCAAATCGAAATCACCCCATAGGTTCTTGACTTCCAATCGACTTAGGAGACGCTTGATGGCCATGAAGTCTGCAGCAAAAACCAGCTCAGAACTCCTCCTTGAGCAGCTCTCGAATAGAACCAGGAACAATCCCCGCTACTCTCTTCGAGCCTTCGCAAGACTTCTGGAGATGAGTCCCGGAGCACTGTCTGAGATCCTCAAAGGTAAACGCCCCCTATCGGTGAAACTCGCCCATCAAATGGCAGATCGATTAGGCTGGTCTGAAGCAGAGCTGAGCCAGCTTCTCAGGCTTTGTGTTCAGGAGCAGTCGTCGCGACAAGGACTGACCTCGCCGGATTCTCTGACCAGCTATGCCACCCGAGAGCTATCGGAGGATGTGTTTCGAATCATCGCCGACTGGTACTGTCTGGCAATCTTATCGCTTGCCGAGATTCCAGAATTTCGTGCCGATGCGCGCTGGATTGCCAAACGGCTCAAGATTTCAGTTCATCAATCTGCGGAGGCGCTCACTCGACTCGAACGAGTGGGGCTTTTGATGCGCGAAAAAAAAAACCCTTCGACCCTCTCCCGATTTTGTCATCGCGGGCTCTGAGATGCCATCCGAGGCCATTCGTGCGTACCACCGCAGCCTTCTCGAGATGGCATCTCAAGCTCTGGAGACTCAAACTCCTCGCGAGCGCGACATTACGGGAATCTGTCTGGCGATCGACCCGCGCGACTTAGAAGAACTTCGTCGTGAGGTACAAGCTTTTCAGGATCGAATCGTTAGGCGCTACTCGAAGCCTGGCCGAAAAAAGGAAGTTTACCAACTCGAATGCGCTTTGTTTCGGTTGACTAACCCTATTTCTCACTAAAAAAGGATCGGCGATCATGCTGGGATCTAAGAAACATTTAACGGTGACTAGAAAAATTCGACCAGAAAACTTGCTGAAAAATCTCGTTTCAGCATTCCTCGTGACAGCTCTTCTTCAGCCAGCAACAGGCCACGCTTCGCCGGCTCGCGTCGGAAACGGAGACGATGGAGCAGACCTTGAGAGTCTATCAGAAATCAAGTCAGGTCCGATTCTCGAAGCTAGAATGCGCGCAGTAGATTTGGTTCGAAAACTCGATACTTCTGGAGTTGCCGGGCTCGGGATGCTCGAACCAGAAATTTCGAAAACCACTCTATTTCTTGCTCGAGAAGATCTGCCGGCACACCTGAACCAGGACCAAGGCGTGTTCCACTCGTCGATGAGCGGCAAAGTCTTTGCCCGCACCCTTCCCGAACCTCATGCAGCCACTCGATTTTTTCCAGCGGCCCAGGGACTCACTTCAGATCAACTGGTAGCACTTCACATACACGAAGCCTTGCATCGGGCCTTACCAAAAACCGTTCGTGAGACCGAAGCTTCTGTTGCGGCGATGACACTAGCTATCACGACTCCCGCCGCTTCTCATGATTCGGTGGTGGCCTCAGCACAACGATGGATTCCTCAAGAGGCTCTTGAATCCGGCGCGTCGACTGTTGCTGGAGCATATAACGACCCCACATCAGTGGCGACGATTTCCACTGAGGCGCGCGTTCGACAGCCCTCGCTCTTGAGCTATGAGTACCGCCACTATGACTCTCGTGGCGAAGAGGGCATTTCCACCCTCCCGATCTCAAGCGCTCACGTCATTCGAAGCGATCTTTATCCTTTCGGAGATCAACGATCGACCTTAGGCATTGGAATCGAGGGCGCTCTGGTGCAGGGAACCCAGCGCACCTGGATGGGGTCCCTGGGGATTTCTGGTCGAATGCAACTCTGGTCGGGAAGAGGATTCGATATTGGAGCCTGGGGTTTGATCACTCTCAACGTGCTCTCTTCTGAGGAGCTTAAAAACTCGGCTCTTGGAAGAGACGCCACAAGTGTCGGCCTTTCGATGCGAAAAGATTTGCGTTTTCTCACGATTGAAAACCGAATTGGCTACACGCTGCCGAGTGAGGCAGAGCAGAAAATTAGCAGCATCACGTATCGCCATGAATATGGCTCGATTGTGTTGGCTTCGGTCAGTGCCGCTGCCCGGGTACAACACTTTCGAATCGGCGGGTTCGCCGAGCTGAATCTTGCAGACGATTATCGTGTCAACGGAGGAGCATTTCCGTTCTCGTCCGGGCGCTACCGCTTGCTATGTGGAGGTCCGAAGATCTCTTATGAGACGCTCGACTTCGTAGCCTCTTTCTCAGGAAAGCTGATTCTAGATGCCACTGCAGGAGTGAACCTCGATTACCTCGGCAACCTTCTGGGGCAGGGCGCAGGCCAAGGGGCTTGGGTGGCTTCGCTAGGGGTGTTCTTCTAATGAAAAGAGGACTTAAGATGTCTAGAATCTTCACTCAAGAACTCCTCGGCTCGATGCTGATAACGCTCGCACTCAGTGGATGTGGAATACAGGAGGTGACCGATTCCGAAAGGGTATATCCGCTTGACGGCGTGAAGCTGCTTCGAGCTGGCATTGACTCTCCGACTGATCCATCCACCCTGAGTCAACCCGAGTATCGCTTGGATACCGATTCTCGGCTGTTACTGCGACTCGAGAGTTTAAGTCAGTACAACAACACCATTCGCACTACTGACGGCTACTCAGTGCAATTGATCGTCACCACGAAAGCAGAGACCGATGCAGAGCGCGATCACGCGCGATCGCACCTTCAACTCTGCGCCCTAACCAAAAACTGGATGATGCTAGCAACTTGGAAGCGAGGTCATCCGTTTGATTCCTCGGGCAAGTGGTCTAAACCAGGAGGCGACTACGATCCTGATCAGTGTTTCTCGGCGTCGATCACAACACAGGGCAGTCTTTCCTTCAACGTCACTCCTTGGTTCGTTATGGAAGTGCGCGGTCGTGGAAAAAACTTCGGATTCGTACTCTTGACCTCAGCGCCTGTGACCATCGGCGGCGATGCGTCGGGCGCTGATGCCCCAAGATTTGAGTGGACGACTAGCACCAGCATCATCCACCCGCGAACACCGTGATTGAGAGTTGAGATTCCATCAGCGTTCTAGCTGCAACCGAAGACTATCCCCCGTGAGGCCTTGGCGCTCAAACGCGTCGGCTTCATACAGCCCAGCAAAATCAAGCACGGTGGGCAACACATCGCGAGACAGCGCCGTGACCCCTACTCGTCCACGCCGAAGCCCATCACGCGACCCTAGGCCCCGAACAAAAAACGAGTTTCTGGCCTCCTCAGCCGAAAAGGCGCCATGATCACTTTCCTGATGGTCGCTACTGTTAAAATTAAAGCCAAATGCAGCAGACAAAATCAGGTCTGGAATCTCGGCCTCGCGTGCTGGCAGGTTGGGAATTCCTGGATCTAGAGTCAATGCTCGGATTAGTCCGAAGACCACGATCGGCATCGAGCTCTTCTTCCCAGCCTCGAGCCATTCCCGATCGGTCCTCCACTCGAGGTAGGCCTCAGCTTTCGGAACATTTCCAATCAGCGCTAGAGGATCATCCGAGACGTTGGTCGAGATTTCTCCTCGACACTCGCCACGAGCATCCTGATCGAATGACCGAAGAACCACGTAACGAAAAAGATCTTCGCCAGTTACGGGACTTCGCTTCGTCAAGATGACTGCCGACTTCCCACCAAAACTTCGTACCAGAACAGGATCTCGCTCTGAAGCGCCCACCAAATCCGCTCTTACCAAGCGATCAAGGCTCTCTCGAGCCACACTACCCCGAAGAGCAAGCGCTGCGAATTCAACCGGACGCATCCCAGTTCGTTGTCGAATTTGATCTCTCAAGGCGAAGTCGGTGATCTCTAAATTCCGAAGTCTTGCACTGAGAATCTGATCGATCAGATCTCGCGTTTGACCGCGGGAATCCTTGAAGTGCGTGAGGCCATAAAGGCCATGCGTCTTGCGGTCCTGGTTTCCTCGAAAAAGATAGAACTGGGCCAATCGGTCGCCTGAAGAGTCGATCGCTACAGTCACTGGCCCCGGAGTTTTCTTGTGTCCGCGATACACGTACGAAAAAGGATGAATCTGAAACTCACGAAGATATCCGAAGTCGCGCGTCGGATTGGGCGACGCATCTGAGAGCACGACAAAGTCGTTTGTATTACCAGCAGGAAAATCACCTGCAAACCACGTCGTCAGGTTGAATGCAGTGTTATTGAGCTTTTTTTGTCCGAGCATCGATCCTGGTTTCTCTTCGATCGATCCGCCCAAATGCCCATGATCTGAGACCAAGAAAACAACTGCATCCTTCAAAACCGGGTCAGCCCTCGCGGCGTCAATCACGGAACCGATGCCAGAATCAATCAAGGCCATCACTTCTTTCAAACGATCGTTATTTAGATGCTGAAAGTGATCGACCGAGGCATACCAGTTCACGACTAACTTCGTCTGCCCCGGCTTACTTCGAATGGCTGCAGCAGTTCGATCGGCTGAAACCTGATCCAGCAGCATCGTGCCACTCAACGTTCCTTGCAGTGCTTCGGGAACATTTCGGAGCACACCGCCGAGTAATCCCAGAACGGGCGGGTACTGATTCTCATGAATGGGCAGGTAATTGAGGATCACTTCGCTGCGACTGAAATATCGAGGTAACCACTGAGGCTGAGACTGGGCTAGAAGGCGGTAGGCCATGCCCTGGGCAATGTATTCGGGCCAGAGCAGATCCTTACGAGCATCGAGTAGGCTCACGCTCCTTCCGCCCGAATCACGGGTGATGGGTGTATTGCTTCGAATGCCATGACGGTCAGGCTCGTGGCCTGTCAGAACCGTTCCCCACGAAGGCAAGGTGAGCGATCGCGAGACATACGACTCGACTTCGGCACCGCCATCAACAAAGAGCTCTTTCAGCCTCGGAATCCAGCCCTGTTCAGCGGCCCAACGCAAACGATCGGGACGCAGCCCATCGACCATGAACAGAATCACTGGACGAGCGCTTGTTGCTGCCGCTGAAGTCGCCGGACTTCGCTCTCGGCCTTCTCTCGCACGCTTGGTCAGTTTCTCATCGAGCTTTCTCATGCTCCGACTGCTCTCGAGCCAAAGCCCCAGTCGCTGCATGTGAATCGTCTTTGTTCGCTCAATCTCGTCTTCGGTCGTTGCGCGTTGAAAAGGCCGCGTCGAACGACGCATCTCGGCCTTGGCAAAGAGCTCAATCACCTCTGCCCGAGCCGATAACCGGGTCTTTTCGTCCTGCGTGTGAAATCGTTTTTCATAATCGAGAATGCGTTTCGAATCGAATCCCCAAAGAGGCGCATACTTTAAAAAGGCATCGAATAGAATCGATTCTGATTCGTCCTTCGAGAATCGGGCAACGCCGGTCTCGAGCACTGCCGCTAGCTCGCCATAAGACCGCACGCGATCCTCAAAAAGCGTTTTGCCCTTTTTTTTCATCGAGAATCGAATCACTCCGTCAGTAGCGGTGACGGCGATCCGGGCAGCGCCGAAAGGAATGAAAGCAAAAAGCATCCGTTTGGCTTCCTTGACGGTTTGAGCGATTCTCATTCGAGCTGCCTGTTCATAGGGCTGCGCGAAGCTCACAAGTTCAAGAGGCTGCAGTCCCACATCCAGCGCAAAAAGCCCGACAGGAACGAGCTGACCGGGTTGATAAGTCACGTCAGAAATCAACTTCTCGACCTCACGGGGATCATCGACGTCTAAGACCGCTCCCCTCCAATGCGATTTTGGAGAGAGATTTTCTTTCTCGTAAAAAAGCATCGCGAACCGTGAGCCCAGCGGCACGACCACTAGCCCTTGCTCATTGGCCATGCGAACCAGATCACCCATCTGGCGACTCACCTGTCCCTCTCTTGTTGCCCGAAGAGCGTCGTAAAAATGAAATCGGCGGTTTCGACTGATGAACGCTCCGGCGAAAGATCCCCCAGGATTGTAGCGAACATTCAAAGCGGCACCCACCTCCTCGATCTCTCGTCGAGAGAGATGCTTTTTGATTTCGGGATACTCGTTTTGATCGAGACTCAAATCCATCAAGGTCTGCAGATAAGACGCCAACTGAATCTCTTGCGCCTCTTTTTGCTCGGCGATTCGCGCCGCAAGAACTCCGAGCGGAGCAAGAGGGCTCCAGAGCATTCCCGTAATAACTGACCGAACGGCACAGGCCCAAATGGCCGATCGCCGAGCACCCGGCACATCCAAAAGCTTCGGGGGAAGACTCGCCCACTTCTCGGGATGGTTGGTCTCCCATCTCCACGGCTGGCCTTTACTTGCGGTGGGCACCATCACTTTCTCTGGGAAGCTGCCCAGATCAAAGCTGTGAATGGTTTGAACGCCCTGCTCATTAAGCGTGAGGAGGAACTTGGGTTCGATCTTTTCAAGCCCTCTTCCCTCAAATCGAAGATCACGAAGGTCGAAGCTTGCCGTTCGTTGACCTTGGCGATCAATACCGAAAAGCAGGAGCCTGTTTCCAGTCGATGGCAGCGCGAAACTGGCAAGCCGTAAGCGATCACTCGCCCCTGCGTATGGTGTTGTCTCCGACTCGCCCTCGGCTGAGGGTTGACGATCTGGGCGAGATGGAATCGCGCAGCCCACTGCTCCCAGGAGCACGAGCAGAAACACGCAAAGACTTGAGTTCGATCCCCATCTCATCGATGGCGTATCGGCAGTTCTGCAAATGCAAATGATGCTGAAATGATGAGGCACTACGGATGCAATAAAGCGGTAACACGCGAAAATCGCAGGATCCCCTGACAAAACCCAAACGCACTGTCAAAATTTGAACACCTCAACTGCAAAACAGTTGCAATAAAAGACGGCAATCGGTAGATCTTGAGTTACCCTATGCGACACTCTTCACGTTTACTGGCCACTTCGCTGCTGTTTTTCTCGCCTCTCTCGATTGCCGCTGATTCGGCAGAGCTTGAGACCCCCGAGATCACCGTTCTGGGTACCGGTGGATAAAAACGATCACCTCAAGATGTTGTTCCCACCGTCAGCGAAGTCTCGGGCCGACGCCTCGACAAAAAACGGGCGCAAACTTTGGGCGAGACCCTGTCGCGAGAAACGGGTGTTACCTCGACTCAATTCGGTCCTGGAGCCAGTCGCCCCGTGATTCGAGCCCTTGATGGCGACCGCATTCGAATTCTTCAGGGAGGCTTAGGCACCCTTGACGCCTCAGGAACCAGTGCCGACCACGCTGTGGCAGGCGATCCGCTACTCATCGATCGTGTCGAGATCATTCGCGGCTCGGGTGCACTTCTCTATGGCTCCAGCGCCATTGGAGGGGTCGTCAACACTGTCAGCTCTCGCATCCCCAGCCGCCTGCAATATGACTCAAAGATTCGGGTGCACTCACGCTATTCATCTGTCGATGCCGGTCGAACCTTAGGTCTCCTGCTGAATCATAGCGCGGGACCATGGGCCTACCACCTCGACGGGGTGCTTCGAGCCTCGAACGACTATCAAACTCCCGTCAAAACCGTCTCGAACAGCGAAGCTGAAACCTTCGAAGGCGCCTTGGGGTTTAGCCGCCACTCAGAGCAAGGGTATTGGGGTGCATCGTTCTCGAACTTCGGAACGCATTACGGCGTCGTAAAAGAAGAGGACGTGGTGATCGACCTCAAACGCCAGCGCTTGGATGTCGCGGGCGAATTTAAGACTGACGGCTGGATCGAATCAGGACGTCTGGCCGGCGCCCTTTCTTACTATAAACACGAAGAGGAAGGCCATGACCACGGAGGAGGCCCTGCCGAACCGGGCACTATCTTTAGAAACGGCGGCGGAGAGATTCGCGCCGACCTTCGTCATCG
>JBDLQW010000097.1:0-12099 GCA_039800365.1 Pseudomonadota bacterium | reverse complement strand
CAGAACATCGTTTTCTAGGGCGATCGGAATGACCTCTTTGGACTTTGCGTAATTAATCGGGATGTCTTGAATGAGTTTGACATCAATATCATTGGGCTTGAGCTCTTCGATGAAACGAAGTCCCAGCTGCGTGCAGAGCGCGCGCATGAGCTCATGGGGGACGACCAGGTTCTTTCGAACCAAGATCTCACCGAGGAGGCCCCCTTCAGCACTCTGAATTCTCAGCGCCTCGTTCAGTTGCTCTTGCGTGAGCGAGGTGTGCTTGATCAGGATCTGCCCGATTTTCTCGGGCTCTTTGCTGGGCGCAGGGGGTGGGGCGCTCTCCAGGGCCTGCGCGGTCGTCATTTTTATCGATTCGCTCATGGGGTTTTCGGTGCCTCGCTGGTAGGCGATCCGACCTCAGTGTTTTTCTCCGATTTGCTGCCACTCGGTCCACCAGTGAACGGATTCTCTTGGTTTCCGGTAGAGGGGGATGAAAGCGCTTCATCCTCCGAGTCGATGGTTTGGGCCGTCTGCGGTTTGTACGAAGTGATGTCGCCGATTTCAGGAAGTTTGCGAATCATTTCGTCGCGATACTCGCGAAGGTTATCGCGCCCTCCGGCTTGTTTCTCGATAAATTGATCGCGTTCCTGTAATTTTCGATCAAGTAAGGCCCGGACCTTCTCATATTGTCGGACGATGTGAGGGGTCATGAAGATCAAGAGATTGGCCTTTTCGGTCGTGCTGCTTTTCGAGCGAAAGAGCCAGCCGAGAAGAGGGATGTCTCCTAATAGGGGGACCTTCGAGACCTGCTCACTGGTTTTGTCACGAATGAGACCGCCCAGCACCACTGTATCGCTGTCGGCTACCACTACCGATGTCTGCGCATTTCGCTCGGTGGTGGCAAAGGCCAGTTGTTGCACTTGAGCGGGCAGTTCGCGGTTACTGATGTCAGCAAGCTTGGTGGTGATGTCCATTTTCACGAAGTTGGAGAGCTTGTTGATCTGGGGTTTGATCTTGATTGAAAGCGAGACGGATTCCTTGGTGACCGAAGTGCTCGTTGACCCTTGAATCGCGGTTACTGTCGGAACGGGTATTTTTTCGGCGCTTTCAAAACTTGCTTCGGTATTGTCCAGGGTCAGAATCTGGGGGGTCGCCAGAACATTGGCATAGTTGTTGGTTTGAAGCGCTTTGATCAGGCCCTGGATGCTCGATACGGTGATGCTTTGTCCTGCAACCGTTAGCGTTCTTTTTGCTCCTTCGGCAAATCCCAGTACCATGCCTTTTTGCGAGATCGGGCTACTGAGGAACGAGAAGAGGTCGGCGTTGGGTACTGATCCGATCACGGAGTTCGCGCCCGAGACAGGATGAATCACATTGGTCGAGAACTGAAACTCTCGAGAGATCAGCATCTCCATGATCACGACTTCGACGTAAACTTCATCGCGCGGAATGTCGAGCTTGGCGATCACGCGTTGAATGGTGACAAAGTCGCCTGGGCTCGCAGTGATCACCAAGGAATTGGTGGCTTTATCGCCTGAGACTTTGATGGCCCCTTCAAAGAGGCTGCTACTCATGGGGTTCACGCCGGTGCCGCTACCGGTTCCTGGCGAGACCCGAGGTCCGGAGCCCTGAGAGAGGTTATTTAAAGTGGTTGCGATTTGTTCGGCTTCGGCGAATTGCAGATAGACCACGTGAACTTTGCCACCACCCGTCTGTGCCGGCATTTTCTGGTCGAGCTTGTTGACCAGCTCGCGTACCTGATCGGCGCCCTTCGTGTTGGCATGAACGATGAGCGTATTCGTGCGCTCGTCGGCGATGATGGTGTTAATGATTCCGCCTTCTTTGGTTCTTCGGGCATTAAAACGACCTCCTCCTCCGAAGCCACCCGGGCGAGGCGCCCCTGCGCCAGCGGCACCGGTTCCGGGGATCAGCGTGTCGATGAGCTTGGAGAGTTCGGTTGCGGAAGCGAATTTTACGGGAATCACTTCGATTCCGGCGTCATAGCCCTCGATGTCGAGGATCTCGAGCATTCGATTGATTTTGGCGATATTCGCACCGGTATCGGTGACGATGATCGTATTGGTCTGATCGTGAGGAATGATTCGAGAGCTCGAGGGCATGAAGCTGCGAAGCACTCGGGTGACGTTTTCGGCGTCGATGTATTTCAATGGAAAAACACGGGTAATCAAAGCATCGGTATCAGGCGAGTAGTTGCCGGTGAAGGTCTTCAGTTGTTTGTCTCGGGCGTCTCGCTGTCTGGCGATTCGAATGTAATTTCCGGAGGGAATCAAAGCGAAACCCGTCATGTCCAAGGACGTGAGGAAAGCCTTCCAGGCATCGGCGACCGTGATGGGTGAGTTCGAGATGATCGTCACTCGGCCCTTGACGTCTTTATCGAGAATAAAGTTTTTTCCAGTGAGCTTACCCAGTGTTTTGGCGATGTCTAGAATGTCGGCATCTGGAAAATTGAAGTCAGTGACGACTTCCTTTCCTCCCTGTCCGAGGCCGGTTTCATCATCAATCTTGATCGACTGCACTTTGGTTGATCCAGAAACCACTCCGCCGGGACTCGTGCCTCCCATCGAGATGGGCTCATGCTCGGGCGTTGTGCTGCGAACTGGGCGTGCCTTGTTGGTAGCGCTGCGAGGTGCATCCACTGGAATCTGAGGGGCTTCGTCTTCGAAGTCTTCATCATCGAAGAAGTTGCTTCCTCCCGTTGCGCCACCCGGTGGTGTCGCGAAGGGGTTCTGAAACGTCTTACCGCCCGACTCAAATCCATCCTCGGCATTAGCCACGGCCGAGATCAAAGCCAGTCCTCCTACGAGTAAGCTGGCCAGAGCCAGCCATCGAATCGGTCGGAGAATCGAATCGGCGTCTGAGGAAAGCTGAGAAGACATGGGGGCTTTCTCCTGTGTGCGATCAGCGGATGTCATAGGCAAAGTTCTGCTGCTTTCCGTCGCGCTTGACACAAAGCTCGACATGGTTGGCGGTTTTCAGTTGTCCAAGAAGTTCTAGTGCTTTGGCGGGATCGTTGACAGACTGACCGTCGATTCCGCAGATGATGTCTTGGTCTTTTAAGCCGAGCTTGCCAAAGAGCCCTTCGGGAACGACTTGAAAGAGCTTGTAGCCTGCGGGCACGCCGTTCTCGTAATGGGGAACAGCTCGGGCCTGAGTGAGTACGGTATTGAGGTCAGAAAAGGCTCGGTCGAGCTCAAGTCTCGGAACGTTAAAGTTATTTCCGGCGCGTTCAATTTGAACGGCAGACCGCGATCCAACGGTGCCCCCGGATCGTAGCGAGATTTTTCCGGTGCTGGCATCCTCTGGAATTTCGACGAATTCCCGCCTACCGCTCGAGATATTCAAGAAGGTCACTCGATTAGGCTCAATTTTAAGAATTTTGATTTTTGCCGGAATCTCATCTTCGACTCGAACCGGAAAGACCAGCGAGGCGGTCTTGTCTTCGATGGTCGCAATGGATTTGAGTTCGTTTTTCAAAATGATCGTACCCACCAGATTCAGAGGTAGGGTGGTTTGTTGCGGAGCGCTTGTGAGGTCGATCGAGGGCTCTCCAGTCGCGCCTTCTCCAGGAATGAGGCCCCTGCTGTTGAAAAGGTTTCTCGTCCAAATTGCTGAGTAGCTTTCTTCGGTGGGTTGAAAACGCCGGGTACTGAAGCCCCGGTGGGTTCCTGGTTCAGACGAGTCAGGCAGTTTTCCCTCGATCCACAGCGCAGCGAGGTCAGAGAGGAAAAAAGCGCAAAGTAAAAGAGTGAGTAGTTTTCCATAGAAGCCGGCGCCGCGGCGTTGCAGGGCCAGCCCAGCCCATTCCAGCGCGTCTCTCCAATTCCAGCTTTTCGGGAGTGCTTGAGCGAGATCGCTGGGAAGGATTCTCTGCAAGAGTGCTCGAAATCGTGTTGCTGCGGGCGACAGAAACTTGTCGTTCATCGGACGCAAGTGATGGCGAAGCGACTCAGTCGCCTCGCTGATCTTTTGAATCCAGTCTTTTGAACGGTCTTTCCAGTCGCTCATTCGGTATACCTGCGCAAGGGTCGAACTCTTCGTCGAGCTCTTCGTCTTCCTCTTCGTCGTCTCTCTAACGCAAGCCTAATGCCAAGCAGGCGCCCTGGTTTTGGCAGTTGTTTGACAGAAATATCGAGTGAGCGTCTTGGTTGAAGCGCCATGATTTCAAGGAGTCTGTCATGCTCTAGGCAGCAAGTTCCGCTGGCGTCGATTTGATGGCGATCGGGTTTGTGCGCTGTTTGATGACAAAATGTCAAAGTGACGGATCGTGAGGCGAGGTTCGCGACATTCTGTCAGACGCTGGAAATCCGGAACGAAGTTGCGCTAGGATGGGATAACTTAACATCTCGACGTGCACCGGACGCGCGCTCGATATTTAGCTCAAGGAGAGCGACCTTTATGTCTCATGCTACAGGATCTTCTGCGACGAACTCTTTGATGAAGTCGATTTTCTTCGGCGAGATTCGAGAGGATTTGCTTTTTCCCTATCCTGAGATGAGCGCCGAGACTTCTGAGACCGTTGGAATGGTGGTTGATTCGGTACAGAAGTTCGCCAAAGACCACGTGCATGCGCGAGAATGGGATGAAGCAGGTGCGATGCCGCGCGAGATCCTCGCACAAGCTGCAGAGCTGGGATTGATGGGACTAGGGGTTCCCGAGGATTTTGGGGGCATGGGGTTTCCGCAGATCGCTTATTCTCGGATTTTTCAAGAACTCGCAGGAATCGATGGCGCGCTTGCCGTGACGCTGGGTGCTCACCAAAGCATCGGGTACAAAGCCGTACTCTTATTTGGAAATGACGAGCAGAAGAAGCGGTTTCTACCGAAGCTCGCATCAGGCGAGTGGGTGGCTTGCTATTGCTTGACCGAACCAGGAAGCGGATCGGATGCCGCTTCGATCAAAACCAAGGCCACCCTTTCTGAGGACGGACGCTACTACACGCTTACGGGCAATAAACTGTGGATCACCAACGGCGGAATTGCGAATTTCATGACGATTTTCGCGAAGACCGATGCGATCGACAAAAAGACGGGCGAGAAGACCGAGAAAGTGACGTGTTTCGCTTTAGAGCTGCCGGCCGATGGAGTGACGGTGGGCCCTGCAGAGCACAAGCTGGGAATTCGCGCCTCGTGGACGAATGCGATTCACTTTGATGGCGTTCGGATTCCAGTTGAAAACGTGATCGGTGGCGAGGGGCAGGGATTTAAAGTGGCCATGGGCGTGTTGAATCACGGTCGCATGGGGCTTGGTGCTGGTAGCGTTGGCGCGGCAAAGAAAGTCTTCGAGGCTGCCGTCACGCATTGTAATGAGCGCGTGCAGTTCCAAAAGAAAATCGGCGAATTCGGGATGATCAAAGAAAAGATCGGCCGGATGATGTCGAATATCTACGCGGCCGAGAGCATGGTTTACATGACCACCAGCCTGATTGATCGCGGGGGTGTCGACTATTCGTTAGAGAGCGCCATCTCGAAGGTTTTCGCTAGTGAGATGCTATGGGAAGTCGTGGACGAAAATATCCAGATCTGGGGCGGCCTTGGCTATATGAAGGAGTATCCCTTCGAAAAGTCTCTTCGCGATGCCCGAATCAATCGGATCTTTGAGGGGACTAACGAAATTCTTCGGGCCTTTGTCGCGCTATCGGGAATGCAGGGGCCCGGACAGGAGCTGGCGGGCCTGGCCGATGCGATCAAGCATCCATTGAAAGGGCTCGGACCTGTCAGTGATTTCGCGATTCGTAAGGTCAAGCAAAGGATTTTTGGGCAAACCATCGAGAAGTCTCATCCGCTTCTGAAGAAGGAAGCCGCGATGATCGAAGAAGCCGTGGTCGAGTTGAGTACGAACATTGATGTTTTGTTACGGCGCCATGGAAAGAACATTCATCTGATGCAGTTCGCTCAAAAGCGCATTGCAGACATCGCGATTGATCTCTACGCGATGCTTTGTTTGCTCGCGAGGGTGACTCGCCAGATCGAAAAGCGTGGCGCAGAGAAGTGCGAGCTGGAGATTGCCCTGGCCAGAAGCTTCTTTCATCGAGCCGGAGTTCGAATTCGAAATCAGTTTGATTCGATCGATCGCAATGATGATGACTTGATGAAGTTTATTGCAGGGCGAGCCTATGAGTTGGGTCAGTGCCCCTTTGATATTTTGAAGGACCGTTAACCGGGCGGCTGAATTAAGTCGTTGAAATAAAAAGGCTTTACTGATCGCAGCTGTGCTGGCCCCGAAGGAAAAGGGGCTTCGCAAGAAGCGCCGTGTCAGTATTGACTCAGTCCTGTTTCAGTGCTACTTTCCCGCAGGCCCAAATTCTGTCTAAAAAGATCGGCTTTGTAGGCAGGGTTTCGGGTCGCTTCGGAGGTAGTGCAAAGATGGCAGGTCCAGTGTTCAAAGTCGGCGACAATGCAGTTTATCCCGCACACGGCGTGACCGTCGTCAAGCGAATCGACGAGCGAGAAGTCGGGGGGCAGAAGAAGTCGTTCTACGTTCTTCAGGTCATCGAGAACTCGATGACCATCATGGTGCCAACCGATAATGCCGACGCGGTGGGCTTGCGTGAGATCATTTCTCCGAAAGACGTTCAGGCGGTCTACAAGATCCTCAAGCAGCGAAATGTTAAAATCGATCAGACGACCTGGAATCGTCGGTATCGAGAGTACATGGAAAAAATTAAAACCGGCTCGGTTTTCGAGATCGCCGAAGTGCTGAGGAACTTGTTTCTGCTTCGTCATAGCAAGGACCTTTCTTTCGGAGAGCGCAAGATGCTCGATCAGGCGAAGGCCTTACTGGTTCGAGAAATTTCCTTGGCTAAGCGCGCTCAAGAGTCTGTGATCGAAGAAGAAATTCAGACTATTTTCGTTTCTTGAACTGACTTATTCTTAAACCCCGGATGCCCACGGCGCTAAAGCCGTCATCCGGGGTTTTTTTATGGCCATTCGAGCGATTCGCGTCACCAATACGCTTTCAGGAAGGAAAGAGGTTCTCGAGACCCTTCAGCCAGGCAGGCTGACCCTCTATTCTTGCGGTCCCACGGTCTATAATTTGATTCACATCGGAAATCTTCGAGCAGCGATGGTCGCTGATCTTTTTTTCCGGTTTTTTCGGCGCGTCGGTTACGAGGTGACTTTCGTTCGAAATTACACCGACGTTGATGACAAGATCATCGCGCGCGCGCGACAAGAAGGCCTCTCTTCTGAAGAGGTTGCTCGCAAATACATCGCCGAAGTCGAGAGGGACTATGCCGTCGCAGGTCTTTTAGAACCCTCGCATAAAACAACCGTGACCACGCATATTGCCGAGATCATCACGATGATCGAGAAGATTCTCGAAAAAGGGCAAGCTTATGTGGTGGAAGGCGAAGTCTTTTTTTCGGTTCGGGATTTTCCGGGTTACGGCAAGCTTTCACATCGAAATATCGACGAGCTCGAAGCTGGCGCTCGGGTCGAAGTGAATGAAAAGAAGCGAAATCCACTCGATTTTTCACTGTGGAAGCCTGCAAAAGTGGGAGAGCCTTCTTGGGATTCTCCCTGGGGCAAGGGGCGTCCAGGGTGGCATATCGAATGCTCGGCTATGGCATCGAAATGGTTAGGAGATCAAATCGATGTTCATCATGGTGGTGAAGATCTGGTTTTTCCCCATCATGAAAATGAGGTTGCTCAGAGCGAGTCGGCATGTGGCCGAGCACCTTTCGTTCGCTTTTGGCTGCATTCGGCGTTTTTGACTTTATCGAAAGAAAAAATGTCGAAGAGCTTGGGAAATGTCTTTCTCGCGCGAGACTTCCTCACGCAGTACTCGGGTGAGATCGCTCGTTATTTGCTGCTTTCAGTACATTACCGAACGATTTTAGATTTCGGCGATGAGGCGATCGAGAATGCGCTGATCGGTTTGCAGCGCATTTACGAAGCAAAGCTTAAGGCCAAGGAAATCTCGGGGCTTCATCGAGCGGTGCCAGATCTTCGAGCCGAAGCGCTTTGGGGTGAGTTTGTGGCCGATTGCGAGAAGACGCGCGAGAAGATGCTGGAGGCCATGGCTAATGATTTTGGCACTCCTGAGGTGCTTTCCAGCGTTTTTCAGCTGGTGCGCGAGTTGAATCGCATTTCTTCTGAACCGTTGGCCCAGGCGACGCCAGCCGCAGTGCTTGGAGCTCAAGCCTTCATCGCTCTTTTAGAGCAGGATTTGGGCGACCTGATGGGTATTGGTCGCTTAGACCCCGAGAAGGCTCTTGCCGATCTTTCTCGGGTGAGGCGAGAACGTTCAGGAGAGAAAATCGCGCCAGCCGCGATTGAGGCCCTGATTGAGGAGCGCCGTCAGGCGCGCGTACAGCGGAACTTTCAAAGAGCTGATGAGATTCGCAAAGAGCTTTTAGAAAAAGGAGTGGAAATCAAGGACGGTCCGCAAGGCACTTCCTGGGAGTATCGCTGATGGCTCCGGTTCAGACGAACCGCAAGTTCGAGCTGGCCACGCCGTTTCAGCCGATGGGCGATCAACCCGTGGCGATCGAAGCGCTGAGCCGCGGCGTTCAAGAGGGACGGTCGTCGCAAGTTCTTTTGGGCGTGACGGGTTCGGGGAAGACCTTCACGATGGCCAATGTCATCGCCCGAGCGAACAAGCCGACTCTGGTGCTTTGTCACAATAAGACGCTGGCCGCACAGTTATTCAGTGAGTTCCGAGAGTTTTTTCCAAACAACTCGGTTGAGTATTTCGTGAGCTATTACGACTACTATCAGCCCGAGGCATACATTCCTTCTACCGACACCTACATCGAGAAGGATTCAGCCATTAATGAAGAAATCGACAAGCTGAGGCACTCTGCCACGCGCTCGCTCTTAGATCGAAGTGATGTGCTGATCGTGGCGTCGATTTCCTGCATTTACGGTCTGGGGTCTCCCGAGGCGTATGAGGGGATGATTCTCTACCTCGAGGTCGGTAGAGAGATGAAGCGTCAGGAGATGCTTCGTAAGCTGGTAGAAATTCAGTACAAGCGTAATGACATCGACTTTCATCGCGGCACCTTTCGCGTTCGAGGAGATGTGGTCGAGATTTTTCCAGCCTATGAGGAAGAGCGGGCGATTCGGGTTGAGTTTTTTGGTGATGAGATCGAGGCCATTTCCGAGATCGATCCGCTTCGAGGAGTGCGGATTCAGAAAATTTCTCGAGTGACGATTTATCCGGGAAGTCACTATGTCACGACGCTGGATTCACGAAAGCGGGCGATCGACTCGATTCGGGCTGAGCTGCAGGGGCGGTTAACCGAGTTGCGCTCGCAGGAGAGGTTAGTTGAGGCGCAGCGACTCGAGCAGCGAACGCTTTTTGATCTCGAGATGATCGAAGAAATGGGGTTTTGTCAGGGTATTGAGAACTATTCGAGGCACCTGACGGGTCGCCCCTCAGGTGCGCCCCCTCCGACGCTTCTCGAGTATTTTCCTAAAGACTGGCTTTTGATCGTTGACGAGAGTCACGTGACGGTTCCCCAAATCGGGGGGATGTATCGGGGAGATCGGGCCCGCAAGAGCACTTTGGTGGAACACGGATTCCGGTTGCCGTCTGCGCTCGATAATCGCCCGTTGAATTTTGAAGAATGGGAAAAGTCGATTCACCAGGTGCTCTTTGTGTCAGCGACGCCGGGTGAGTACGAGCTACAGAAAACAGGGGGAGAATTCGTCGAGCAAGTGATTCGTCCCACCGGGCTTCTGGATCCGAAGGTAGAGGTGCGCCCAGCCGGGCGCCAGGTAGATGATTTACTGGTAGAGATTCGGGCTCGAGTTGAGCGGTCTCAGCGAGTTTTGGTCACGACCTTGACCAAGAAGCTGGCAGAGGATTTGACCCGCTACTACACCGAGCAGGGAGTTAAGGTGAAGTACCTCCATTCGGATATCGATACGCTCGAGCGCATCGAGATTCTGCGTGATCTTCGGATGGGGCTTTTCGATGTCTTGATCGGAATTAATTTGCTTCGTGAAGGATTGGATTTGCCCGAAGTGTCACTCGTGGCGATTCTCGATGCCGATAAAGAGGGTTTTTTGAGAAGCCAGCGCTCGCTGATTCAGACCATCGGAAGAGCCGCTCGAAATTCTGAAGGGTTCGTTTTGTTGTACGCCGATCGCATCACTCAAAGCATGCGGATTGCCATCGATGAGACCGCGCGGCGCCGAAAAATTCAGGAGGAGTACAACGAGCTTCATGGAATCACTCCTCGAACCATTCAGAAGGCAATTCCTGCTCCGATTGTCTCAGAAGAGGCGCGGGTCATGGAAAAGCTCGATAAAGCGGCCTTGGCCAAACGAGCGCTTCGAACCGGTGCTGGTTCGGGACATGGAAAAAGCGTGTGGAGCGCTGCTGAGTCCGGGGCTGAGGCCGTGGCGAGCCTCGATCTTCTAGATGCAACTGCAACCATCGAAGCAGTAGCCCAGGCGGCGGGTGAGTTTTTTACGACGATCGAAGCGCTTCCTCAATGCATCTCAAAAATGGAGCAAGCGATGCGCGAGGCCGCCAAGGATCTTCAGTTCGAGCAAGCGGCTCAGTTGCGTGATCGGTTGCGTCGGGTGCGCGCATTAAGTTTGGGTCTTTAGGACGCACTGGGGTGGTTCTTGGCTTGCACAGCTGACGGGCCATAACCCAGGAGGTTGCAGATGATCATGAGGATGGGAGCCCAGGCTCCTCGTTTAGTAGGTATCGCGGTTTTGATGGGATTGGCGTCAGCGGCATTTGCTGAAGAGCCCAGCGTTTCGTCGCCAGGTGGGATGGGAGATTCTGAGCTCAAGACTGAGGCTGCTCGAATGTCTCTGGCTCCGCATGTGTTGGCCATGGAGACGTCGTTGATGGGGGCTTTAGATCAGGTGCGCGCACTCAAGGCTCAAGTCAAGGTGGCTCAAAACCAGCCGAACTCTGAGTTCATGACTCAGTATCGAGCGCACACTCGCGATTTTCAGGGGGCGCTCAAGACAGCACGATCTCATGAAGGAGATTTGAAGACTCGTGCTGGGAAGTTTCCGAAAGTGGCTCAAACCGAGGAGTATCGGCAGGTGGCTCCGGCGATGAGCAATGTCGAGCGGTTGAGTGAGCAATGGGAAAAGCAGACCACCAGTACGGGCTATTGGAGAGACAATACACGAGTCACGGCTGATCTTGATCAGTTGGAACGCCGTCTCAGTCAGGCGCTCGATAAGACCCGAGGACTGAGCTCTCGAATCGATGCAGGTACTGTAGGTTAATCCAAAAAAGATGGGGGCCCAGGAGGGCCCCCATTTGATCAGCTTAGGTTATTTCAGCGCTTGTTCCGCAACGCTGGCGATGTGATCGACAGCTTCAGCATCTGTAATTTCAGTCGCACTGACACCTCGCTCGGCGGCAAGAATCGACTTCGTGTTTTCGAGCACCGACGGAAGAATACCCGTGAGTCGACCCGTCTCATAGTAAGCGGCGACGTCTTCGATTGCGGCATGAGCAGCGGCGATCTTCATATCTCTGCTTGTCAGATCTGCTGAATAAAAGAAGGGGAATGACGTTACGAAGGCGGACGTCAGCAGGGTGAGACCGTATTGTTCTCTTTGTTCTCTACTGCTAGCCTGGGCCGCCTTCGTTGCGCTCGCAACGAGCGCGAGGGTAGAAAGAGTGAGGGTTAGGGCTAGAGTTTTCGTAAATGTTTTTTTCATCGTTACTCCGTTAGTGATTTGGGACGAGAGGTATCCCAAGACACGATCGAGCGCGTCGACGATCACTGACAGATCGGGTAGAAAACTGTCAGTCGATACTCCTCGATTCGGAATTCCACCGTGTTTCGATCTGAAAGAAACGCCTGATGTCGAGATCGGTCACATTCGCAGATCCTGGAATTCAGCGCCCTTGGGGTATCGGGCATTCTAATACCTTTGGATGCCTGATTGGCCTGAGGACCCTCAATGCCTTCTTGTGACCGATGTCCTTCAACCTGAAGTCAAGGACCAGACTGGGCAGCCCTCGTCCTGAGAGGCTCCGGTTCAATTTTTTGTAGATCTCGAAAAATTTTGACAGTGGACTATGCCGCCCGGTCGAACGTGCTTTCGAGCTTCTCGGTATCCGAGTCGGAAGCCTGAATCTCAGCCGTTGGCTGGCTTGGTGGGGATGGCA
>JBDLQW010000096.1:0-4252 GCA_039800365.1 Pseudomonadota bacterium | reverse complement strand
GCTTAAGGAATCAACCAACTGATTTTTCTCGTTTCGAAAGATGGTAGGGTAGTAAATTTTGACCCCGCCAGCACGCGAGTGTTTGGTTGCCAGCTCTCGCCTCAGGCTTTCTTGAAGCATGGTGAGGTTTTGTGTCTCATCCATCAGGGCTTCAATCTGTGATTGAAAGGCTTTGATTCGTTTGACGGCTGAGCTGAGTTCGGGGCCGATTTTTTCAACCTCAAGAAGCTCTTGGGCTTCGGCATTGAGAGTGCCGAAAACAAAGCGCGCCCAACCGTGAGCACGGGGGGCTTCATCGATGGCTAGAATCGGGTAAGGGTGATTGTGAAGTACCTGCAGCCACTCGCGAATGCGCTCACGAAGGGGGTTTGCAGGGCTTGCTAGTGAATACAAGAGTCGATTGCGATAGCGGAATTCCTGTACTCTCGCTGCCCGTTCGCCTTTGATCAGGAGGTCGCCAAACTGTTCCCGACAGTTGTAAATCGACGATAAGGGCAGAGATTTTGTCGCAGGCGACGCGCTGGGCTCGGCGTGGGTGGGTGAGGGCTGGATCACTAAAACCAGGCTGCCCAAAATCCAGAGCGGAAGCTGGTGTGAAGAACTGCCCGAGGGGCTGAGAGCGTTTAGAAGATGGCCATTGGCTTTAGAGTCAGATCTCATGCTTGAAAGTGTAACAGCCGATTCCGAGGTCGCTCAAGTCGGCAATTTTTGACGGTTTTTTAATGGGCAGGGTTATAGTTGACTAAAATGGTTCTTTTTGGCAGAACTCGGTCGGATGCGTCTTCTTTTCCTGGTGCCCCCCATGACTCAACTCAATACGCCCTATCCTTCAACGGCGTATTTAAAGGGGTTTTTAAAGCGTCATCGGCCTGACTTAGAAGTCAGGCAAGCCGATCCTGCTTTGGAGTTGGTGCTTCGGCTTTTTTCTCAAGAGGGAGTGAAGCGGATTCGTGATCGTTTAAGTGTTTCAGATTGCCGTGATTCCGAAGCGCTTTCAGCCTTTTGTCGTGATTTTTCAAAGGTCCTTCGTGCGGTCGAACCCGCGATCACTTTTCTTCAAGGGCGCGACCCTTCGCTGGCATTAACACTCGAGCGGTTGCTTCCTCGGGGGCCTTCGTTTCGTGCGCTGGAGCAATACTCAGCGCTTGGAGATTCTGATGGCGATCCGTTGGCTTGGGCCTTCGGTGCGCTGGGAGTGCAAGATCGTGCGAAGTTTCTGGCTTCGCTCTTTTTAGATGACTTGGCGTTGGTGGTTCGCGAGGGGATTGATTCGCGCTTTCAGCTCTCTCGATACGGAGAGAAGCTCGCAGCCTCTCAGCCCGTGATTGATCCTCTGCTCGAAGGAGTCGAGTCGACAGAGCCCACACTGGTTGACGAGATTTTAGATGAAATCACGCTCGAGCTTGCTGAGAGTGTGAGACCTGATTTCGTCGGCATGACGGCGCCTTTTCCTGGCAATGTTTACGGCGCTTTTCGAATGGCTCGAGTTTTCAAGCGAGCTCTTCCCTCGGTAGTTTGCGTTTTAGGGGGAGGCTATCCGAACACCGAGCTTCGCGAGCTCGAAGAGCCTCGGGTTTTTGATTATTTCGATTTCGTGACCCTAGATGACGGAGAGCGTCCGCTCTTGGCTCTTTTGGAGCATCTGGAAGGAAAACGTCCGCGCGATGCCCTTTGTCGTACCTATTTTCGCGACACCGCTGTTCGTTATGTCCACTCGCCATCGCTTCATGACATTCCCCAAAAAGACGTGGGTACCCCGGACTATTCTGGCCTTCCTTTAGAGCGGTATCTGTCGATCTTAGAAATGCTCAATCCGATGCATCGCATCTGGAGCGACGGTCGCTGGAATAAACTGACCCTAGCGCACGGATGCTACTGGAAGAAATGCCAGTTCTGCGATGTGAGTTTAGATTACATTGCGCGATACGATCCGGTTTCTGCAGACTTGATTGTTGACCGGATGGTGGAAGTGGCTCGAGAAACAGGCCAGCGAGGCTTTCACTTTGTTGATGAGGCAGCGCCTCCGGCAACTCTTCGCAATCTCTCGATGCGCTTGCTAGAGCGTGGCGAAGCTTTTTCGTGGTGGGGAAATATTCGGTTTGATCCCGTTTTCACTGCGAGTCTGGCTCGTCAAATGGCAGAGGCAGGCTGTGTGGCTGTTAGCGGAGGGTTAGAGGTCGCCTCGGATCGTCTGTTGGGCTTGATGAATAAGGGCGTTACTGTCGAGCAGGTGGCTCGAGTGACTCACGCGCTGACTGAGGCTGGCATTCTTGTTCATGCTTACTTGATGTACGGTTTTCCCACTCAAACCGTTCAGGAAACAGTCGACTCACTCGAACGGGTTCGTCAGCTCTTTGCCGAAGGTTGCATTCAGTCGGCCTACTGGCATCGGTTTTCAACCACGATTCACTCGCCGATTGGAAAAGATCCAGGGCGCTTTGGGATTCGAATTACTGAACCCAAGCTCAAGCCAGGGGCCAAGCGCTTTGCACGTAACGATTTAAGCTTCGAAGATCCCACGGGCGTCGACCATGAGTGGTTGGGCGAGGGCCTAAATCGCGCGCTGTATAATTACATGCATGGGCTAGGACTCGATCAAGATGTGCGAGAGTGGTTCACGCCGCGCAAGCGAGTGAGGCTCAAGCCTCCCGCTGTGCCTGAGGATTTAATCGCTCGTTCGCTTCAGAGTGCGGTATCTTCACGAGCATGACCCTCTCCTTTTTTTGGATCTTGCAGGCCGCTTCAGTAGCATTCATGACCGGTTTGATTTGGCTCATTCAATGCGTTCACTATCCGCTCATGAGCGAGGTTTCGCGAGATCGCTTTCAAGCGTTTCATGCCAGTCATAGCGCCCGGATCACCTGGATCGTGGCTCCAGTGATGGTGGCACAGCTTTGCAGTGCTGCGTTTTTGGTTTTTGAGTCGTTCGTCTCCCAGAAATCCTTACGTTTGCCGGTCGTTTGTTTGGTTTTGAGTCTCGGGGTTTTTGCAGCTACTGCGCTTTTGTCGGTACCTCAGCATGCGCTTTTGGCTCGAGGGTTCGATGCTCGAGCTCATACGAGGCTAGTGCGCTCGAACTGGGTTCGTACGGTGATTTGGAGCGTGCATTTGGCGATTTTGATCGTCGCTGCAATCAGCGCCTCAACCAGCGTCGCCATGAACGAGTCAGGAGTGCTTCAATGACCAAGCGACTAGCGGTGTTGACGGGCGGGGGAGATGCTCCTGGATTGAATGGAATTCTCGAAGCCTCGGGGCGTGCCTTGCTTCGTCAGGGGTTTGAGGTTCTAGGAATTGAGGACGGTTTCGAGGGAGTGTTTGAGGGGCGCGTTCGAAAACTCTCGTTGAGGGACTTCGAGGGGAAGCATCAAGTTGCGGGCACATTCTTGGGAACTTCAAATCGTTCGGGAACCCAAGGGCGTGAAGCCGAGTTTGTGGAGAGGCTTCAACGTCTACAAGTTGAGGGGCTCTTGGTTGCGGGAGGCGATGGAACTTTCGCAGCGCTTCGGCAAATCAATACGGCCTTTCCGGGGGCCATTCAGATGGTAGGGGTCCCGAAGACGATTGATAATGATTTGTCGGGAACGGAAGTGACATTTGGATTCGATACGGCGTGTTCGGTCATTGCCGAAGCGGTGAATTCGCTTCGGGTTTCAGCTGAGGCTCATCGTCGGTTGATGGTGGTTGAAGTGATGGGGCGTACAGCAGGTTGGCTGGCGCTCGGAGGGGGCTTGGCGTCTTACGCTGAAGTGATTCTAGTGCCCGAACGTCCTTTTCAGCGGGATGAGCTCTTAGCGTTTTTGCGCCTTCAAAAATCGAGTAAGCGCGGGCTGGTGATTGTGGTTGCCGAGGGGGCCAGTGCTCAGGGTGAAGACCCTACGGTAGCTTTTCGAGTGACGGGATCGCCCGAGACTGCTCGCTTGGGGGGAATCGGCCAGAAGCTGGCCGGTTGGATCGAAGCTGAGACCGGCTGGGAGTCGAGAGCAGTGGTTCTGGGGCACCTACAGCGAAGTCGTCATCCCACGGTAACCGATTGCTTGCTGACGGTTGCCATGGGAGTTGAAGCCGCTCGAATGGTGGAAGAGGGATGCTGGGGGCAGGCTGCCGTTTATCGCTCGGGCCGAGTGGTTCGCGCGCCTATTGCCGATCTCATGGGGCCTCCGCGACGAATCGAGCCCGAGCATCGTTGGCTTCATCTGGCTCAAGAGCTCGGCACCTTTATTTAGAGGGTTTTTTCTTCTTCAGGGGTTTGCCT
>JBDLQW010000095.1:0-8759 GCA_039800365.1 Pseudomonadota bacterium | reverse complement strand
TGCGGGCTGGAGCATACGATTCCTGAGCCCCACTTTTTTTCCTTCAATAGCCCTATGGGCGCATGCCCCCAGTGCAAAGGATTTGGCTTTACCCTGGAGCTCGACGAAAATCTGGTGGTTCCCGATCCTTCGAAGACTTTGAAAAACGGCGCGATCGACCCTCTTTCAAAGCCCTCTTTGAGCGACTGGCAAAAGAATTTTTTTCGGTTTTGCGAACGTTCCGGAATTTCTATTGGCAAACGCTACCGAGACCTGACGGCCAAAGAACGCGAGCTGATTTGGAGAGGATCGCCTGAAGACTCGACGTTTCCAGGCATCTTCGCATGCTTCGAAGAGTTGAAACGATGGAAATACAAACTTCACATTCGCGTCTTTATTCGTCGCTATCAAAATCAATCGCTGTGCACCGATTGCCGGGGAGCTCGACTTCGAAAAGAATCGCTTGCAGTCAGCGTTCTGGGAAAGACCCTTCCCGAAGCCCTAGACCTGCCCGTTCACGAAACGCGCGAGTGGCTCGCAGCCCTGGGTAACGCCCTTAGCCCCACAGAACGAGCCGTGGCCCAGGAAATTTTTCAGCAGGTGTCTCGCCGTCTCGAGTTTCTTGACGAGGTTGGCGTGGGATACCTGACCCTCTCTCGCCTCACACGCACCCTTTCTGGCGGCGAGTACCAACGCATTTGCCTTGCCACCCAGCTGGGTAATGGGCTCTGTGGCACGCTCTACGTTCTTGACGAACCCTCGATCGGCCTCCATGCCGCGGATACCGAACGCCTCATCACGATTCTCAAGCGACTCAGAGACCAAGGAAACACCGTGGTGGTAGTCGAGCATGACATCGATGTGATTCGTCAGGCCGATTGGCTCGTCGAGCTGGGTCCAGGAGCAGGCCGAAAAGGTGGTGAGCTCGTAGGACAGGGTCCCTCCGAAGCGCTAGAGAAAAATGCTCGTTCGGTGACAGCCAAGTACCTTGCGGGTCAACGCTTGGCTCCAGTTCGCTCGTTACGTCCGGTGCGCGCCAAGCGGGGCATCAAAATCACGGGATGTAGCGAAAACAACCTTCAAAATCTCACTGTCGATTTTCCGTTAGATCGATTCGTTGTGGTCACGGGAGTCTCAGGCTCGGGCAAAAGCACTCTGGTGCATAAGACCCTGCACCATGCCCTAGCGCGCACCCTCTATCGTCAGACCGATCTTGAAGTGGGTCGCTTCCAGAATCTTTATGGCGCCGACCAAATTTCAGGAGTGGTGCTTCTCGATCAGTCCCCTATCGGAAAAAGTAGCCGTTCGAATCCCGCCACCTACCTCAAAGCTTGGGACGAGGTTCGACATCTTTACGCTAGTCAGGCGCTATCGCTTCGACGAGGCTATACCCCCCAGCATTTTTCGTTCAACGTCGATGGCGGGCGTTGTCCCGTCTGTAAAGGCGAAGGCGAAATCACGCTCGACATGCACTTCATGGCCGAAGTGCACCTGCCTTGCGAAGATTGCGGTGGCAAACGTTTCAAACGGCCGCTGCTCGACGTGACTTACCGAGGCAAAGATATTTCGCAGCTGCTTCAATGCACGATCGACGAAGCTTACGAACTTTTTCAAGACAACCCGACTCTCAGGAGAAAATGGGGAATCCTCCGAGACGTGGGTTTGGGCTACCTTCAAATTGGCCAAAGCTCGAGCGTCCTTTCAGGAGGAGAATCACAGCGGTTAAAAATCGCTGCAACCCTCGACGATCGGAGCGCCGAAAATCTCCTGTACATTTTCGATGAGCCCACCACCGGACTCCACCTTGAGGATGTTCGACGATTGATTCAAGTGATTCAGGATCTTGTTGATGGTGGCCATAGCGTGATCATGATCGAGCACCATCTCGATATGATCGCGCAAGCCGACTGGATCATCGACCTAGGGCCCGGTGGCGGAAAATCCGGTGGTCAGCTCATTGCCCAAGGTGCGCCCGACCAGTTGATCGAAAACCCCGATTCGATCACCGGTCGAATGCTCCGCCAATCCGGATATCAGTTTCCTGCTCGCGAACTCACCCGGTCGCTCTAACGCTTTAGAATTGCCGTCATTCCTCAAAAAAATCGACCACCCAGTCCTCACCCAGCGGCACCCCGCTGAGCTCATGACTTTGAGGCCGGCTCTGATATTTCTTCAATGTCGACAAGACCGCGGGGTCTGACTGAGACTGAAGATAAACATCGACCGCATCAGCTCCCTCGCGCCCCGTACCTGCCCAGCGAGCCTCGGCACGAAGCTGCACGATTCGCTCGTCATATTTTTTCCAATACGCAATGGAACCCAGAAGCGGATAAGCAGGGTCCTGCCGACGGCGACCATTACTGAGCCATGCATGCTCGCGCAGATCCACCACGAAGGTAGGCATTCCGGCGCGAAACTCTACCCGGCCCAGCAACACATAACGCTCGCCATGGGCCAACTCAGCCACTTGGTTTGCCACTTGAAAGGGCCAAGGAATTTCTCCGCCACAGGTTGAGAAACACCGCTCGTCGGATTCTACCTCACCCCAGCTACGACCATTCGGCCGCGAACCTCGAACAGCCTGCGTCGTACAAATCGGACGTGCCGAGGAAAATCGATGGCGCTTGTGAGAAGAAGCGTGACTGGTTGAGAGCTCTGCTCCTGAAAGGGCAAGAAGACCTGCCACACTCATGGCGCCGCAGATCCAGAATGCCATCCGACCCCATCGAAAAAATCGCGCGCAGCCGTTCATCAGCGTTCTTCCCCTTTTTTCTGATCCCTTTTTTTCTTGAGAGGATTGTTGGCCCCCACCATCTGAATCTTCAGCCCCGGCGCCAAACGATACCCCTCTTTCCAATTCTGAAGGTATTGTGGCTGCTTCATGTCGGGTTCGATCAACCGCCTCAAGCGATTGATGTTGTAATAAAGCTTATTGTCATGAGCGAGGGGCTGATAACGCTCGCCCCAAACCTTTTCGATCAACTCGGCTTTTGAAAGTCCTCGTTCATGATCGCTAGGAGCCTGATGCGCTTCTGAAAGAGCCTCAAGAATGTGAAGGAGGACGTACTGCTTTCCTAAAGAAATGCCCGGGCTTTCTCGCGTCTTCACTTCCAATTTTCGGCCATCAACCAAAAGATCAACCGACTCATGCTCGAGGCGTTCTCGCTCTGAGTCGATTTGCTTTCTAAAAAAGCCCAATTCTGGGGCAGTGGTCGCGCGCTCTAATAGCTCAAGATACCAGCGCGCTTTCGAGTAATCACCACGAACTCGCTCAAGACAGGCATAGGCATAGAGCACATACAGATGGTGGTACCAGTGATGCTCGCCCAGAAACGCGGCATGAGCCCGATCAATCCACGTTTGCGCCCCGTCGGCATCACGTGCCCGTAACCGCATCCAACCCAGTTGCAGGTACAATAAGCCGTTGATCGCCGGCAAACGCTCTGATTCAAAGCGAGCCAAAAGCCCGTGAAGGAGCTTTTCGGCGCGAACCCTCTGGCCCCGCTGAGCGCTCGTATTGGCAATCATGACCCATGCCCGAGCCTGAGACTCTCGTGTCTGTGAAGAAACGGGCGGTGGCTCTTGATCCAGCGCCCGAAGATACTGCCTCAAGTGCGATTGAGCGGCTCGCCATTGCTCTTTCTGGCCCGCAAGAACGGCCTGACAATACCAAACCATCGGAGGAATCTGATCCGGAAAAGACGCCATCAGCGCCTTCAGCTCGCGCTCTCCCCGCGAGATCGCCCCCTGGTCTCGCGCTTCACTAGCCATCCTCAGGAGGCGAGCCAAGCATTCCACTGTCAAGCGAACATGGCCGATGGCTTTAGCGCTCTTGAAGGCTTCCGAAAAAATCTTTTTTGCTTCGGCCAAAGCACACTTCTCAGCAAGCAAGACGCCCAATTCTAGACTCTCGCGCACACGGGCGCGCACGCCTTCTGCTTGAGAAGCCGTTGGCGTAGTCAAATTGTCAGAAAGATTTAACTTCTCCAAAAAGAGCTCCCGCTGGTAGCAATCCGGGGCGGCAGCTTAGCCAGCGGCCATCAGGAGTCAATATGGAACTTGCGTTTCGAAGATGGGGAAGTCGAGATCCCCAGGATCTCAGCCCCCCCAAACCCAAGATCGTCCTGCTTCACGGACTTGGGGGAACCGGAGCCCTCTGGCGACCCATTGCCGCGCACCTCGAGGAGCGCTTCGATGTCCTCGCCCCCGATCAACGGGGTCATGGCAACAGTCGCATTCCAGAGCCCTCGGGGGGGCGACTCAGCCCCCGCTATGCGCCGACGGATTACGCCCAGGACGTGGTCGATACGATGAGCGCGCTCGACTTTCACCCTGCCTGGATCATCGGCCACTCGATGGGAGCTCGAACAGCGGCAGCTCTCGCTTACTTAAAACCAGAGTGGACCCAAGGCCTGATCTTGGTCGACTTGGGCTTTGATGGCTTAGCAGGAGGAGGTCTAGGACAAAGCCTGGCTGAGTTCATCCGAATCTTGCCCGAACGATTCGCGAGCCGAGCTGAAGCGCGCCAGTTCATGGAAGCGCATTGCCCTGATGGCTCGATTGCCCAGTACCTGATGGCGGTTTCGGTAGCACTTCCCGAAGATCAGGGCGGCGGAATCACCTTTCCGTTTGATCATGCGGCACTCATTCAAACCATCGAGGCAGCTCGAGGAACGACGATCCGCCACTGGATTGAGAACGCTAGCGAACGCGGAATTCCCACTTTAGCGCTACGGGGAGAACAAAGCCGAGTTTGGAGCGCCGAAGACTTCGCCCGCGAGAAAGCCTACTTTTCGGCACCACGATGGCGTGGACTGGTTCGTCTCGAAGAAGTCGCCGGAGCAGGGCACGGCCTTCCGTTTGAAAAACGGAGCGCTTTTTTAGAGCACCTTTACCGTATCGTTTAAAACCCCCGCCTTTTAGAAGCTTTCTTTGGAGCGCAGCAATGGCAAAAAAATCGCAACTCGAAGCGTGCCCCGTCTACAAGACCTCCGAAATCCTGGACGGCAAATGGACTCTTTTGATCTTCCGAGACCTGTTGAAGTCTCCAGTCGTGCGATTCAACGAGCTCAAGCGCTCGCTGGGCCCCATCAGCCCGAAAACCCTCACCGAGCGATTAGTCTTCCTCGAGAAGCAAGGCTTCATCAAAAGAAAGCTGTATCCTGAAATCCCCCCTCGCGTGGAATACTCCCTCACTGAAAAAGGCCGAGGACTGTCAGTGGTTTTCGATGCCATGACTCAGTTCGCAGAAAAATGGCTTTGACCACTTCCTGAAGCGACTTAAGAGGCGGAAACCTCGGTCTCTGGTCCATTGACCAGCTCAGCGTTCACTTTAATTCGCGCCTTCACTCGAAGCTCCTGCAACCACTCTTCTTCGAGCTCGCGTTCTTTGCGCATCCGAATCTGACTCTCCAACTTTGGGGACTCGCCAGCAAATTTGCTCAAATCGGGCTTTTTGCTTTCGGTCACCACAGCCACCACAATCACGGCCGGTGAATCGAACTTCTTGGCCTTTTCAAGCTTACCTGAAAAAGCGTCGACCAAAACTTGACGCGAGTCACCAGCCCCGGGCAGCTCAGGGGCATCGGCCGAGATCAATCCCGAGGTACGAACCTGCGCTCCCACACTTTTCAGGCGCGCCTGAACCGCAGCATCCGACCCTCGCCCCAAAAGCGGAACGATTTGATCTGCGAGCGCCAAATTCACTTTCCGAGCCTCATCCACTCGGGTCGACGCCAGAATGTCTCGAGCCACCTGACTTTGCACAGCCTCAAAGGACTTGTCTTTAAAGTCCGTCGCACGCTTTTGCTCATAACGGGCCTTCGCCTGAGCCAAAAGGTTTGGATTTTTCAAAAACTCCTGAATTTCTTTCTCCGGAATCACCACGCCTTTGCGGCCATTTTCCAAGTCTAAGGCCACGTATTTAAGATTGCGCTTCTCATTTAAGAGACGGAACTCACGTTGAACCTCGTCTTCCGAGACCTGAACCTTAGCGCGCAGCTGTTCCTGCCAGCGCTGCATCATCAAATCCTCTCGAACCATATCCTCGAACTTTCCTGGATCGAGCCGATTGGCGCCCAAAAGAGCACGATAGGTCGCCAAATCAAATTTTCCGTTCTTTTGAAAATAAGGAAGCTCCTGAACCTTGGCTTTTACCTCAAGGTCAGAGGGCACCCACCCCGCTTTTCGGCAGTCATGCAAGACCAGTTTCCGCTGTAGAAGCCCGTTGAAGACGTTTTCGCGAATGCGAAACATTTTCAGCTGCTCGTCGGTTAGCTTACCGCCGGTCATCTGTTTCAATGACTCGATCCTCCGAGCATATTCACGCGAGAACTCAACTTGAGTGATGACTTCTCCGTTCACTGCACCGACTTCGCCCCCAGAACGCCCCAGCCCACGTCCGGCTCGAGGCGAAATGAAATCCGTAATGACGAAAACCAATGCGATGGCTCCAACGATCCCCGCCACCACCACTGGGCCGAACTTTTGTCTGATCCAACTGAACATGCCGAGCTCCTTCATCTTCAAGACGACTGCTGATACCAACTGTTGCGTTAACTTCACGGACTCAGTACGATCACCCGCATCACCGCATGATCAAGTACTTAAGGGAATACCGTTTCCAAATCACGCTCTTCCTCTTTGTTCTCATCCCGATGATCGCGATCGATACGTCTACTCGCGCTCCTCGAGACTACCGCTTCTATGATCGTTGGGTGATTTCCATCACCTCCCCCATCCAATCGAGCTTACAATGGCTGCTCGATCGAAGCGTGTCTGCTTTTCAAAACTACGTTTATCTCTGGAATACGCGCAAGGAAAACCTGTTGCTCACCGAGACAAATCGCCGGCTACTCGCCGAGATCGGACAGCTTCGGGAGACCCAGCAAGAGAACCTGCGCTTGCGCACTCTTTTGGGCTTTCAGGAAAAGCTTCGACTCAAGACCGTCATCGCTCGCGTGATCGCAACCGACGCCTCAACTGAGTTTCACGCCCTTCGGCTCAACCGAGGAGAGCTTGCTGGCATCCAAAAGGACATGGCCGTCGTGACGCCCGAGGGCGTGGTGGGCCGCATTCTTCGAACGACCCCTCACACTTCGGACGTGGTCACCATCGTGGACACTTTGTCAGCAATTGATGCGATCAACGAACGTTCTCGTGTTCGCGGGATCGTTGAAGGAATGACCGATGACCTTTGCCAGCTTCGATTCGCGCTTCGTACCGATGACATCGCCCCAGGAGATGTGCTGATTTCGAGCGGTCTGAGCGGAATTTTCCCGAAGGGTGTCCCGGTCGGAATGGTCTCGAAAGTGGATCGGATGCCCTATGGGATCACCCAGCAAGTCGAAGTGAAGCCCGCTGTCGATTTCTCCAAGATCGAGGAAGTTCAGGTGATCCTGAAGCAGGAGAGCTCATGAACCGCCTGCTTCGCCAGCTGCTGAATACTCCAGGCTTCCTTTTGATTGCCTTAGTCCTCACTGCCATTCAGAGCGCCGTTTTCATCTCTTTTCCTTTAAACTGGCTTCAGCCCGAGCTCTTACTTTGCATGGTTCTCTGGGCGGGCTTGAAGCGGAGCTTCACTCGAGGAGGGATCCTCACTCTGCTAGTCGGACATATCGCCGAACTCCACAGCACCGCTCCGCAGGGACTTTTTCTGTGCAGCATGATGGCTATTTTCTTGGGCGTTCGCCTCGCCTCTCGAGTCCTGGTTCTTCCCGACTTCCATGCTTGGACCCGATTAACTCTGATTGCCTCGATGGCGGCAAAACTGGTCGACCTGATTGTTATGGCCGTATTGGGCAAAGCCGACTCGCAATGGCGGCACTCGCTCTTACACTTATTTCCTGACGCCGTTCTTACGGCGCTAGCGGGAATTTGGATTTACCGGCTTCTTTACTGGCTGGATCGAATCACATTCCAGGATCTCAAGACCGAAAAACGACTATCCGACGACTGGCAGTTGGTCGAAAACGAGGGTTTTTAAACCATGGCGTTTCTTGGTCAGGAGCAACAAGTTCGGGAATACCAAGACCGCTTCAAATATTTGAATGCGATCATGCTGGGGGCGTTCGGTGTTCTGCTGCTCCAGCTCTTGAATCTCCAAATCTTTCAGGGCGACAGCTTGAGACTCGCCTCTGAAGAAAATCGAATCAAGCGCGTGAAGATTCCGGCTCCTCGCGGGATGATTTTTGACCGCACGGGAAAGCTTCTCCTCGATAATCATCCGGCATTCGACCTCGAGGTCATTCCCCAGTACCTCAAAGAATCGAAAAACCTCGAAGAGACCGTGGGGCTCATCTCTAGAATTACCAAAACCCCCGATGCCGACATCAGAAAGGCTCTTCAAAAAGCCAAGAATCAACCCGCCTACCTGCCAGTTAAGATCAAAACCGACCTCTCTCGAGACGAAGTCGCCGAACTCAAATCGTGGCAGATTGCCATGCCGGGCGTCTCGGTAGAAATGGAGATTAAAAGAACCAACATCTACGGTGATCTCGCCTCTCACATGCTGGGATATATCGGCGAGGTCAACTCCAGCGAATTACCCATGCTCCAAAAGACAGCCTCCAGAAGGTACAAGCTTGGCGACAGCATCGGCAAGTTTGGTCTCGAGCAAAAAATGGAAGACGTGCTTCGGGGAGATGATGGAGAAGAATGGGTCGAAGTCGATGCCCTGGGACGCCGAAAGCTACAAAAGTACCGGGGCCGGTTCATTGCAGAAAATCAGGGAAAACAGGCGGTCCCAGGAAAAAATCTCACGCTGACCATCGATCAAGATC
>JBDLQW010000094.1:0-4579 GCA_039800365.1 Pseudomonadota bacterium | reverse complement strand
ATCGACCACGACATGGCTGATCAATCGATTGCCCTTGCCGATTTTCACTCGAGGACCCACCGTACACCAAGGCCCGATCTCGACACTGGGATCAATCTGTGCTTCCGGATGAATGATTGCTGTTGGATGAATCCTACTCATGGGTCACTCTCCATTCATGGCCAAATTCGCAAGAATATCGGCCTCGACAGCGCGCTGACCGTCGACGAATCCTTCCACATGAAAGCCCCAGATTTTTCCACGAGCTTTCGTCAGTTCTGCTTGAACCCGAAGCGTATCTCCCGGAATCACGGGTTTACGAAAACGGGTTCCATCCACCCCAACCAAAATGCATTGAAATCCCCGGGCCATCTCGGGGCGCCCCGAGAGAAAGGGATAAAGCGCGAAACTCGCCACTTGCGCCATCGTCTCGATCTGAATCACTCCCGGAACGATAGAGTAATTAGGAAAATGCCCAGGAATAAAGGGCTCGTTATAAGTAAAATTCTTGATCCCGACGACGCGAGTGCCCACCTTGTCGGAACCATTATTGAGTTCAAACTTCGAGAGATCCCCTTGTGGGCTAATCTCTAAAATACGATCGACCAAAAGAAATGGGGCTCGATGCGGCAAGAATGCCCGAATTTTCTCGATATCTAAATAATAAGGACCACGCTCCGCGCTCATGACTCTTCCTTTTCCCTCTTTTTATTCGATCGCAACAGGCGACTGAGATGCGCCTGAACTTTCAAGTGCTCCTGAAGCGGCCGCTGAGGAAATCCAGCCACTTGCTCGCCCGCAGCGACGTCTTTCGTCACCACGCAGGCCGACCCCACCATAGCCCCATCGCCGATCTTGGCCTTGTTGACCACCGTTGCTCGCCCGCCCAAGTACGCAAAACGCCCTACCTCAGAGCCTCCAGCAACACCCGAGCAGCCGCACATGACGGCCCCGCGATGAATCACACTGTTGTGAGCGACTTGAACAAAATTGTCGATTTTGACGAAATCCTCGATCACCGTGTCCTCGAGCGTGCCTCGATCCACGGCTGAAAGCGCTCCAATTTCCACTTCATTTCCGATCGAAACGCCACCAAAATGATAAATCTTCTCGTGGCGAAGAATCCTCCCCTCGAACTTCTCGGGAGCATAGCCAAAACCATCTGCTCCAATCACGGTTCCCGAGTGAATTCGAACGTCATCCCCGACCCGACAATGATGATAGATCGTGACCTGAGGAAAAATCACCGAGCGCGCGCCCACGACAGAGCCTCGCCCCAAATACACGTGACTTACCAGTCGAGCCCCCTCGCCTACCACAGCATCCTGCTCCACCACGCAGTAGGGCCCAATGCATGCGCTTGCAGCAACCTGAGCCCCAGGATGCACGACCGCAGTTGGATGCACTACACCCCGACCAGAGCCCTGGTCTTTCGACTCATCGAACTCCTGAAGCGAAGCGAATTTTCCAGAAACCCTGGCCATCGCGAAATAGGGGTCAGTGCAAGCGATAATCACGCTCTGTTGCCACACAGGCAACCCCGAGGCACGCAAGGGCTCAACAAAGGGCTCACCTGTGATCAGAACACCCGGCTTCGCCGTTGCCAGTTGCGATTGATACTCTTTAGAAAAAAAGAAGCACAAATCGGTTGGCAAGGAGCCCGCAAGAGGCGCCATTCTCTCAATAGACCGAGCCGGAACGTCGGTTGGCGCAAAATTCACCACCCGCCCCCCCGTCCATTGCAAGATCTGCTGCACCCCAACCATCGACCGAATCAGCCCTTCGACTGCGAGTTGAAAAGCTTGATGACTTCGTCGGTGAGGTCATCTTTATCTAAACTGAAAAGCACGGTGTTCTCATTCTTCTCAAGAATCACGGAGTACCCTTTGGTCTTTGCAAGGTCCTGAATCACCGACCGCAGCTTCTGGATAATCGGCAGAGTGAGCTCCTGCTCTTTCTGAGCAATCTCTTGCTGTGATTTCGCAGTGAACTCCTGGAACTTCATCACGCGCTCCTGAAGCTCCTGTTGCTTCTTGGCTCGCGCCTCATCATTCAGTACCAAAGACTGCTTTCTGAACTCCTCACCCATTTTCTTGATTGACGCCTCTTCCTTCTGGAGTTCAGCTTTTCGCGAATTGAACTCTTTCTCGAGCTGTGACTTCGCTTTTTTTCCAGAATCCACGGTCTGAATCGCCTTTTGCATATCCACCGTTCCAATACGCACCGAATCGGCCGCCACTGAGGCTTGCGCCATCGCCCCTGAAGCCAGGCTTAGCGCGAATACGAGCGCCACTTTTCGAACCATCCCCACGCTTTTTTCTGCCATCGCAATCATTTTAATTTTCCTCTCCTGAATTTTCATTCGAGCTTTTGATCCGTTGAACAACTCTCTGTCCTCAAAAATTCACCGCGCCACTGATTCGCCTCAGCCCCGCTCAAAACGGAGGTCCGATAAAGAATTGAAACACGCTGGAGCTTTCGTTTGAACGGCGACGCATCGGAAATCCCCACTCGAAGCGCAGCGGACCAATAGGCGAAAACCATCGAATCCCAAAGCCGGCATCAGTCCGAATTGTGAAAGGCTCTGACCCCGTTCCCGGAAACTGACTGAAAGAATTCCCCGCATCGTAAAACAGCACGGTCTTCAGCCCCGCCTCACGAACCAGAGGATATTCGAGCTCCACAAGAGCCAGCATTTGCACCAAGCCGCCCTGAGGCTCTAATGATCCCGAAGCCGTCATCCGCTTCGGACCCACCGAGAAGAAATCATACCCTTTAAGATTATTAGGACCCCCCAAGTAGTAACGTTCCGCCGGTGGGACTCCAGCCCCCCCCATCGCCGACAGATGACCAAACTCAATGCTATTTCTAAAAACCAGGTCGCCCACCAAGCGATGGTAATAGCGATTGTTCATAGCCACTTTTAAGAACGTCTTATCACCACCTAGCCCCAATAATCCGGCCGTCTCAACCGATGCACTCTGATAGTTTCCCGCAGTAGTTTCAAAGCGGTTATTCCGGCGATCACGAATCACCGAGAAAACCACGCTCGAAAGAACCCCAGTATCCAACGAGACGTCAGTATTCGGATCTCGCCGCTCGGTAATTCGCAGTCCTTCATTTTTATAAGTGAAAAAAGCGTTGGTATAATCGCCAATCGGATGCCCCAATCGAACATCAAACCCCAGCTTTCGGGTCAAATAGCGATTGGGAATCGGAAAATTAATCGCAAAAACATCAAAGCCCGCGCTCCAGCGCGTGTCAAAAGCATAGGGATCGGTAAATCCCAAGTTAATGCTTCGAGTGATTCGATCCGCCGAATAGTTCGCGGCAACGCTAATAGATTGCCCTTTACCAGCGAGATTGATTTCAGAAATCTGTGTCGTGAAGAAAAATCGCTGAACTGTTCCGTACCCCGCCCCCAAGGTAATCGTACCTGTTGAGCGCTCCTTGATTTGAATCTCAAGATCCAAAACATTCGGACGGTCAGGCGAGCTGCTCGTATTAAATACCACCTCTCCTGGTGCGAAATAACCCAAACGCTCGACGTTTTCTCGTGAGATCCTCAGACGCGACCCTGAATAAAGCTCACCTTCAGCGATCCGCAGCTCGCGACGAACGACTTTATCGTGAGTCTTCGAATTACCAACGATCGTGATCTTTCCGAAGTAAACCAGCTCGCCCTTTTCAAACGAGTAATCGATATCGACTGTTTTCGTCTCGTCGTGAATCGCCATTTTCGGAACGACGTTCGTAAAGGCGTAGCCCAAATCTTGATATTTCTCAGTCAGCCGCTGAATATCTTGGTTTCGCTTCGAGATGCTGAAAGTTTCTTTCTCAAGCAAAGACACTTCACGCGTGAGCTCGTCCTTCGGAAACAGGAGGTCGCCGGAAAAGTCGAGCTGCCCCATCTGATACGACTCGCCCTCGTCCACATAAATTGAAACGAAGACCCAGCGTTTGTCTTCGCTTACAGTGACGACAGGATTCTCATAACGAAACTTCACATAACCGTGCTCTAAGTACCAATAGGTCAGCCGCTGCAAATCCTGCTTGAAAGCGCTTTCTTTAAAAGATCCACTACCCCCCAGTGAGAACGATCCGCCCTCCTGAGTTTCCTGAAGCACCTTCTTGAGCTGATTGTCACTAAAGCGGCGATTATTTAAGAACGTAATCTTTTTAATCTCGACCTTATCGAAGTCCTGAATCAGAAAAACTAAGCGCACTTCGTTTTTCTGTCCTAACTTACTTTGATCTGCCGCTTCCGGCTTTTGCTCAGATCTCTTTTCGGCGGAAATCGTCTCAACACGATACGCCACTCGTGCTAGGTAATAGCCCTTTTCTTCATAGTGTTTCTGAAGGGCGGCAACCGCCTCTTTTACCTTATTGATATCCAGGATCGCCCACTCTTTGAGCTTGATCACTTCCTTCAAGTCATCGCTCGAGAGTTTCTGATTCCCTTCAAACCGCAGCTCAGCGATTACAGGACGCTCCTGCACCGAAACCACCAACTCAACACGAGCCTCATCCACTTCGCGGGTGCCCACCGAGATATCCTCGAAGAAGCCCATCGCAAACACGGCCTGAATATCGCGTCGAA
>JBDLQW010000093.1:0-18896 GCA_039800365.1 Pseudomonadota bacterium | reverse complement strand
CTACACGCCCACAGCAAACGAACACGCCGCAACGAAGAAGTACGTCGATGATCAGATTTTACTGGGCGCCTATGGTGACACTCAAGCCCGAGCTGCAGTGAGTGCTGCTAGCGCAAACGCTGGAGTGCTGAGCTATAACTCGAGCACGGGGGTGATGAGCTTAAGCTCGGTAGTCACGCAAGTCAGTGGCAGTGGAGCGATCAGCGTGAGTGCGAGTGGGTCGCAGGTTCAGGTTTCGATTCCCACAGCAGACGCGACTCAGACGGGTGCACTGAGTGCCAGTGATTGGACCACGTTCACGAATAAACTGAGTTCAGTACTTCAAGCCGGTCGGATTTGGATTGGAAATGGATCGAATCAAGCCGAGGCAGTGAGCCTCTCAGGAGACGCTCAGCTTTCAGGCAGCGGAGTACTCTCAGTGACCGGGCTTCGCGGACGCGAAATCAGTGGAACCGCGCCGAGCAACGGTCAAGTGCTGAAGTACGATCAAGCGACGAATCAATGGGTTGCCTCGAATGACGTGATGGGAGGCGAGTCGGGGGGCGGTACTGTTGCCAGCATTGGTGCAGGGTCTGGACTTCTCGGAGGTCCCATCACGAGCAGTGGCACGCTGAGTGTGAATACGGGCACAGGAGCGAATCAGATCGTGCAGCTCGATTCATCAGGAAAGCTTCCCGCACTTGATGGATCGCAGTTGACGGGTCTTGATGCTTCACAGGTATCCAGTGGAACTCTCTCTTCAGAGAGGCTTCCCTCTTCCGTGGTGAAGCTTAATCAAGAGAATTTAGGCAATCTGACTTTAGCAGGCGGCGTCACAATGGACTCGACGTATAGCCCTGTTGAACCTCAAGATGCAGCGACAAAAAAGTACGTTGATCAGCAAGTGGGAGCATTTACTGGATATAGCGACGCTAGTGCCCGATTGGCCATGGGTGCTGCGAGTGCGACGCCTGGTGTCCTGAGCTATAATTCAAGCACGGGGGTGATGAGCTTAAGCTCAGTAGTCACGCAAGTGACGGGCAGTGCCAGCGGAGGAATCAGTGTTACGGCAGGAAGTGCGCCTGAGGTATCTTTAACGCCCACAGGAGTAATGGCAGGAACTTATCCCGTAGTGACTGTAGATGAATACGGCCGAGTGACTCAAGGGTCGCCAACACTGAGTGCAGCTTCTATTCCCCAGGGGTCGATCGATTCGAGCAAGCTGGTTTCTGGAGATTATTCATCGAAGATAGCAGTCGGAACCTATAGCATCAGTATTCTTGGAAATGCGGGCACCACGACGAGTTTAACGGGAGCATTTTCAGGGGACGTTACCGGAACGCAATCGAACTTAACGGTGAACTCCTTACGGGGAAGAAGCTTGAGTTCGATTGCTCCAACGAACGGGCAGCTTTTGAAATATAGCGGAGCTCAATGGTCCCCATCTGATCTTTCTGAAGTGAGCCTTGATTCGCTGTTGGGCTACACGCCATTGAATCCGGCAGGAGCTGCGATCTCGGCATTGACGGTGACGAGTTCGCTCAGTGTGACCGGAGCCTTTGCATCGGTGACGGGATCAGGAGGACTGAACCTGTTGGGGTCTTCAGGTTCCGTGGTGGGGCTTCGTGCACCGGCATCCGGAGCCGCGGCCTACACGCTGAGCTTGCCTCAAAGTTCGGGCACGGCGGGGCAAGTGTTGAGCTCTGATGGCTCTGGAAATCTGATTTGGGAAACTCCCGCAGGAATCGACCATCCGGGGGGAAGTGTTTCGGGAGCAATTCAGTTTAGAGATTCGACGAGTGAGTTTGCCGCGAGCTCAAATCTTGTTTGGGATGCCGCTAGTAGCCGACTGGGAGTGGGAACTTCAACTCCTGAGGCAATTTTAGCTCTCTCCTCAACGAGCTCAGGATTTTTAATGCCGCGAATGACCACAGCCCAGCGATTGGCCATTGCCTCTCCTGCCATGGGCCTTCAAGTCTACGATACCAGCTTAAACAAGATTCACTACTTTAACGGTAGTGCTTGGGTGGCGATGGTCGGAGCCACGGGCCTGACGAGTTTCAATGCTCAGACGGGCGTTTCACAAAGTCTTGCTGTGGGCACCGCAGGAACCACTCCTTCGTTTAGTTCAAGCTCGAATATTCACACCTTAAACTTGCCGATGGCATCGGCCGCAGGAGTGACTGCGGGCTTACTCAGCAATGCCGAGTATCAAACTTTGAACTCGAAGGTGGGCAGTGTTGCGGGTAGCACGCTGAGCGCTGGGCAGCTCTGGGTAGGTACGAGTTCGAATCAGGCTGCGGCAGTTTCTGTTTCTGGCGATCTTAGCCTGTCGCCTTCAGGCGAGTTCACCGTTTCGCAGATCAGAGGGCAGCCCTTGGGCACGAGCGCCCCCGCTTTGGGCCAATTCCTCAAGTATACGGGGGGGCAGTGGTTAAGCTCGTTGATCACTGGCAGTGACATGAGAGCTGCTGGATCTCATGGACAACTGCAGTTTCATTCAGGAACGGCCCTGGGGGCAAGTTCGAATTTATTCTGGGATACTGCGAATCAAAGGCTTGGAATTGGAACATCGACTCCGGCGACACGTTTGGATGTGGCGGGAGTCATGAAGATTGGTACTTCGTCGATCTGCAATGCAGGAGTGCTTCGGTATCAATCGAATGTGATGAGTTTTTGTGATGGCGCGACTTGGAAAAATCTCGTCTCGCCAGGATCTCCCGGATCTACTCCTTGGACCACTAGCGGAGATTCGATTTACTTTGCCACTGGCAATGTCGGTATCGGAACGACAGCGCCGAGCAGCACTTTGGATGTGGTAGGCACGATACGCGGAAACGGGTTTATTGGGCGAAATTCGCTTCTATTGTCGAGCTATTCTTTGGCTAGTCCCTCATCGAATGTGGCTATTGAGTCGTCACCAAATGATCGTGATAGTTGGATTTTTAGAGATAGTGCTAACGCTGCGAGTAACTCGGGGATTTATCATCGGCAGCTGGATGATGCGGTTTTAGGCCTTCCTGGCAACTCGATTGGATTTATTGGCTCATCAGATTTGAAATCGTACATTGGGCTTGCTGATGGTGCAGCCTATTTCAAGGGCTCAGTAGGCGTGGGGCGTTTGCCAGGGAGCGCGACTCTCGATGTTGTCGGACCTGTTCGTGCGCTGGATTCTGCGGCTGGATGCTCGACTGCCAACGAAGGGGCGCAGCGCTATCATCCTACTTTAAAGAGCCTGCAATTCTGCGATGGAACTAACTGGCGTTCGGTGACGCCTTCATCGACGATTACCGTTTTGAAGGCTTGGTCAGCTCCGTGTGCTTTTAACGGCTCGTGTTCCGACCGAAGTACAACGCTTACATCTCAGGTAGGGGCGCTTTGTAACGGCAAGACTACGAGTTGCGCCGGGCTTTTGGATAGCATTAATTGGACGGATGGCTGCACCTGGGGCGAAATGAGCTGTTCTTATGTGACGTATCAATGTGGAGGATTGATCACAAAGACGAAGGAGATTCGGGCATGGTGGTGGAATGTTGATGGCACCTTGGACTGCTCAGCCAGTGATTTTGCCACCGCGTGGGGCTCGACTGGTTCGAATGTCAATTACAGTGCCGGAAATGTCGGAATTGGTAGTGGTGCAGTGGCAGCGGGTGCTGCCCAGTTTACTCTCGATGTGAATGCGGGAGCTGGTGAGGCTACGGTTCGTGTGACCAATAGTCTGACAGCTTCGGGCCCTGAGTTTCGGTTACACTCGAGCGGCTCTGGTGGAACCGATTGGCGGTTGATTTCAAATCAATCGTTGAATACCGGTGGGGCGGGCAATTTCAGTATCTATAACGGCAGTCTCAGCGCTGATCGATTAGTGCTCACGCCCACTGGAAATTTAGGACTAGGCACGACTGCTCCCGGCGCGCGTGTTTCATTTGGCGCTTTTGACGGTGGTGCCAATGCTAAGAATGCCACTCATCTTCGGCTTTACGAAGGCGAGAATGGTGTTTTCGGGTTTGGCGTTGGAAGCTCGGCGCTGGCTTACCTTTCAGGATCTCATCACTCGTTTTTTACTGGTGCCAATGGATCTCAGGGCGAGCGGATGCGACTTTGGGATAATGGCGATCTTCAGTTGGGCGATACGAGCTATTTTGACGGTCGACGCCCCCTGAATGTGGTTTCATCGGGTTTTGATAGCGGAGGGAGTAGTTCGAACACCTTGGGGCTTTTCATCAATACCACAAATCCCACAGGAGGCTATCGCGGCGTCGCACTGGGGTACCGGCGCGATGCGAATGAACAGACAGGCGTCATTTTTTCACAATCGACGGGAGCGGCTTCGAAACTTGTCTTGATGAACGCTAATGGCACCACTCCGTCAGAGGCACTTTTCATCGAATCTGACGGAAAAATCGGACTTGGCACCGTAACTCCTAGTGCCCGACTTCATTTCTCGAATTCGCAGACGGCTGACCCCAAGCAAATGAATCTTTTGCGCTTTTATGAAGATGAGGGAGGCAATTATCAATTCGGAATCGGGGTAACGTCGACTCAGCAAAATTATCGGGCAGATAATCATGTCTTTTTTACCCCAATGACCTCACCCACTGAAGCGATGCGTATTACGAGCGAGGGTACAGTAGGCATCGGAACGTTTACGGGAAGCTCGGCGCCTCAAGGGGTTTTGCATGTGAAGGGGAATTCTGGAAATTCGGCCATGATTCTTCAGACTTCAACGGCAAACACAGCCAATACGGCCTTCGACCTTCAATTCGCGAACAGCACTCCAACCGTACTGGGCGGCGTGCGCATGGCGAATACTGCTTTAAATCAAACTCAAATCGAGTTCTCGAACTGGAATGGGTCGGCGCGTACTGTTCGGATGGGAATTTACGGCACTTCTGGAAATGTGGGGGTAGCAACGCTGACTCCCGTAGCCAAGCTCGATGTGGCAGGGCCGATTCGAGTGGGGGACTCGGGCGCCTCGTATGTATGCAATACCAATCTATCAGGGGCGTTAAGGTATGTTGCGGGTGCCCTGAGTTATTGTCAGGGATCATCTTCAAGCTGGGTGACATTAACAGCACGCACGACTCAGTTGACTGCCTGGTCTTCGTACACCAACACGGGCCTGATCGTTCAAACAGCAGCGAATACCTATTCAAGTCGCACGATTACCGGAGCAACCGGGCGCGTTTCGGTAGCCAACGGCGATGGCATCAGTGGAAATCCCACCATTGATTTGAATACCACGCTCTTTCCTTCTCCAGTGGCAGCAGATGTCGGAAAAGTATTACGAGTGACGGCTGCTGACACGGCCGCGTGGTCAACACTCAGCAATGCAACTTTGAGCGCAGGAAAATTTTGGATTGGGAATAACCTCAATCAGGCCATTGAAGGAACGTTCTCGGGAGATCTTTCTTTAGGAAGCACTGGGGCTGTGACGGTCACGCGTCTTCAGGGCCGACCTATCAGCGCCACAGTACCCACCACTCATCAGTTCTTGAAGTATGATGGAACCCAGTGGTTGCCTGCTTCGATTACCGGTACAGCTTTGAGTGCCGGAAAATTCTGGATCGGAAATGATGCTGGTCAAGCCGTAGAGCAGACCTTCTCAGGCGATGCGGTGATCAGTAATGCGGGTGTTGTCAGTGTGACCGGACTTCAAGGAAAGCCCGTGAGTGCCACTAGTGGCAGTAATCAAATTCTTGGGCTCAACGCCGACGCTACCGCTTTTGAATATAAGACTTTGGTGGGTGGCGCTGGAATCACGATCACCCATGGGGCGGGAACAGTCACGATTGGTTCTACGGGAACAGGAATGGTGCTCAATCCCGGGCAGGTTTGGGTGGGCAATTCGAGCAATCTCTCGGCGCCCGTATCCCTGAGTGGCGATGCGGTGCTTTCGAGTGCAGGCGTTGTCACGGTGACTGGACTTCGGGGAGTGCCAGTTAATTCGAGTGGACTCGGTACGGGGCAGGTGCTGCGATTTGACGGCACTCAGTGGCGCGGAGCTGGCCTCACTTCATCGGAAGTGACCACCGCTCTGGGCTATACTCCATTTAATAAAGCGGGAGACGCGCTTTCATCGCTGACGGTAACGAGTTCGCTGAGCGTAACCGGAGCGATGTCGGCTGCGGCCTCAAGCGGAAGGCTCAATCTCGTTGGTACGACTTCGGGATCAGTGGGGCTTCGAGCTCCGGCCTCAGGTGGAAACGCCATCTATACGGTTCCTGCAGCCGATGGTGGGACGGGCCAGATTTTCTTGAGCACAAACGGCTCTGGAACTCTGGGCTGGTCGAGCATTACCGGCTCATCGCTTTCTTCTGCGAAGTTTTGGCTTGGAAATGCTTCGAGTCAAGCAGCTGAGGTAAGTCTTTCGGGCGATGCCACGCTTTCGAGTACTGGTGTGCTTACCGTTACGGGCTTGAATGGAAAGCCGCTGAGCAGCTCGGGGTCGAGTCATCAAGTGCTGGGAGCGAATTCAGGGAATACAGGGCTTGAGTACAAAGGGCTGGTGGCTGGCGCAGGGATGACGGTGGCACCGGGTGCTGGGGCCGTTACGATTGGCGCCTCTTCCGAGCTTGTTGGCGCAAGCTCGGTGCTCACGACAGGCCTTCTGCAGAGAACCGGAGCGAACTCCTACTCGGCACTCGCAGTGGCTTCTCCTTTAACTTTGAGCGCCAGCGCGCTTTCGATCACTAAAGCCAGCAGCACGACGTCAGGGTTTCTTTCAAGCGCTGATTGGACGACTTTCAACACCAAAGTTAATCGCTTAGGCGATACGATGACGGGCACCCTCACACTGACTTCGAATGGACTAGCGATGGCAGGAGATCAACTAGTGGTTTCTGGTGGGAATGTGGGCGTGGGAGTGGCAACTCCGACTGAAAAGCTCGATGTGGGCGGTGATCTGAATCTGAGTACGGGATCGAGCTTTAGAATCAATACCACGGCCATTTGCACCGCTTCAGGGTGCACTGTTTCTTCGGATGAAAGACTTAAAGAAAATATCGAACCTTTGAATGGAGCATTAGATCAGATTCTTCAGCTGCGAGGCGTGAAGTATCGATATCGGGACGAGAAAAAATTCGGAAATCAGCGGCAGATTGGCCTAATCGCTCAAGAAGTCGAGAAAGTGTATCCCGAGGTGGTGCAGACTGATTCGAAGACCGGACTGAAGTCGGTGGCTTACGATCATTTGGTAGCTCCTTTGATTGAAGCAGTGAAGACGCTTTACGGAAAGATTCAGGAAATGGTTGCTCGGCAAAGCGATTTACGCCGAGCCATTGCCTCTCGAGCAGATGAAGCCGAGATTCGAGCTTTAGAGGCTGAAGGCCGCTTGAAGAGTCAGAAGATCGAGCACCTCGAAAAGCAAAGTGCCCAGAGAGCACGCGAGCTTGAGGAAGTGGCTGAGCGCCTCTATCGCCTCGAAGGGGTATTGAAAGCAAAGGCGGCGGGGGGCTAAAGGGAAAGAACCCAAGGTGCAAGATACAAGATACAAGATACGGGAAAATCAGTTTCCCAGGGCTCGAACCCGCAGCTCATGGTCCAGTCGCAGGTATTTTTCGGGGCGCTCGGTGGCTGGGCTCACATGAAAGCCTCGAATCCAAGGCTGAACCAAAACGCGACGTTCATGTCGGGGGCCTGGGCTCCAAACGGCAAGCTGTTCTAGCGTTGAGTGAAGCGCTTCAAGATCAACGAACTCGGCAGCGGCCTGCTTTTTTAGCACCTGGAGCAATCGACTCGACTCAGGAGGGCTTTGAGGTTCGAGGTAGAAGAGCGGCTCAAGAACGCTGGCCCAGGTCGGCGTTTCCCAAGTCCAACCGAGAAAGAGCAAGTCGGTCTGTCCGTCGCGAAATGCCTGAATCGCCGGACCTATCTCAAGATTTTGCCCTTCAGGCGCATAGCCGATGGCCTCGAGTCTTTCAGTGGCCAAATCCAGGAGTTTCTGGGCTGTCGCGCCCTCGCCAATCACCGTGAGTCGCAAAGGGCGAGCGGCGGCGCTTTTTTGAGCGACACGCCTCGGGCCAGGTCGTGATGCCATCGACGAAAGAGGGGCCGAAGTGCTTACTGGTTTTGCAACCTCTACCCACTGGCTTACGAGCGGAAATTCAGAGAGCGATACAGGGCCGAGTGCTTCTTCTCGAAAACCCGGGATTTCTCGCCAAAACTGCCGCCCCAACTGAGCCAAGATCTCTCGTCGCTGGTCGCGAGCGGGTAGCGTCTTGAGGTTCAAGAGAGCGAGAGAGACTGAGGGGCGCCATCCTTTTTCTATCGTGATTCCTTGCTTGACCCACTGGGGCGCCAGATCGCGCTTCGATGGTCCTGAAAAAATCTCCTGAGGCGAGTTCTCGTGCAGTTCAAGAAGATCGGATTTTCCTGTTCGAAACGCTTTCCAGGCTTCGTCTTCGGTTTTCACCCAGTCGACTCGAATGCCATCGAGTTGAGGCAGTGCCTTTGACGAGTGCTGAAGCTCGCCAGTGATTCGGTACTCTGGAGAGGCCTCGTCCGGAAAAAAAGAATGATTGTATCCACGGCGCGCGTTGAGAATCAGCCCGTAACCCGGATGCCAAGCCGAGAGAATGAAGGGGCCACTTCCAGGAAGGGGAGAGGCCGTTCCAGAAAACGCAGGAGCTGTTGGAGACGAGTCAGGAATCGCGCTTTGAAGGACAGGAGCGGTGAAGGCTAAAGCCAGACGCATTTCGAACTGCGGATCAGGTTCTCGAAGCTGAATTTGAATCGTCTGGGGGTTGATCGCTCGATACGAACTCATGCGTGAAAGAAACGAACGGCGAGCAATGGAATGCTCAGGGAGTTTCTCGAGCGATCGCCAAGCCTGAATGAAGTGCGATGCTTCAAGCGGTTCGCCTGACGAGAAAGTCAGCCCTGATTTTAAGCGAATGGTGACGACTTTTCGGGCGGTATCGAAGCTTGCTCGTTCGGCAGCCAGAACCGCTCTGAGCTTCGGAGTCGTGTCGAGGTGCGTCCATTCGTAGAGCGTATCGTGAGTCCAGCTCAGGAGAGCTCGATTCGCCGAGTCTTCATACCCGCGTGAGTCGGGGTGTGAGGGGCGCTCGGTTGTTGCCATCACCAGATCAAGCCGTGGTCGGGGCGACGAAAAACCCCAAGCTCGTGGGCTGAGCGCTTCAACCAACAAAAAACAGGACACAAAACCCATGATCGAGCGTGAATGCGAGACACGCCAAGCAGAACTCAAACCCATGGATCTCAGTCTACCTGCGCCCAGGGGGCTTGACTAGTTTCGATCGTTAGCTCTGAACCACTTGACGAACGAGAGTTGCGCCCTGCTTGATGGCATCGGGTAGGCCTGAGGGTTGGGTTCCTCCGGCTTGAGCGAAGTCAGGCTTACCGCCCCCTTTTCCGGCGATTGCGGCAGTCATTCCCTTCAAAATCTCATGGGCCTTGATCTTCTGGGGTGCTTGAGGCCCGATGGCCACGATCAACGACGCTTTTTCGGCATCGGGGTCTTTCATCCCTAAGAGGATAACGGCATCTGGGGCCCGTTGTTTGATGTGATCTGAAAGCTCACGCAAGCGTTTCATTGCGTCTTTTTCAGGGGTGCAGACTGAGCTGACGAGTCGACCTCCCGAGAAGGCCTCTGCTCGCTCGAGCATCTGATCGACCTCTGCAGCAGCCGACTTGGCTTGAAATTGCTCGATCGTTTTCTTGAGTTCGCGTTCGCGGGCACTGAGTGCGTCGAGACGTCCGAGGATCTCCTCGCCCGAGTTCGCTTTCAGACGCTCGCCGATGGCGCTGAGCTCGGTATCTCGTTTCCTGAGAAAATCAAAAGCACCCTTCGAGGTACAGGCCAGGATTCGTCGAACGCCCGCTGCGATGCCGCTTTCAGAGAGGATCTTAAAGAGGTGGATGTCGGAGGAATGGTCGACATGTGTTCCCCCACAGAGCTCGGTCGAAAATTCTCCGACTTTCACGACTCGAACGCGATCGCCGTATTTTTCACCGAAGAACGCAATCGCTCCTGCAGCGATTGCCTCTTCTTTACCCATTTCGACTTTTGCGACAGGCTCGTTTTTCCAAATTTTCTCATTGATGAGATTTTCAATCTGCTCGATCTCAACGGCAGTCATGGCCTGAAAATGCGAAAAGTCAAAGCGCAGGAGATCGGGGCCAACCGTCGATCCTGCCTGTTTGACATGTTTTCCAAGCACCTCACGCAAAGCCCAGTGCAACATGTGGGTGGCCGTATGATTGCGAGCCGTTAAGGCACGCAGCTCTTGATCGGTTTGCTGGAGGACGCGCTTGCCAACGGTTAGAGAGCCCCGAAGTGGCTTTAAGTGCGCCACGACCAGCTCAGGCACAGGGCGCTGCACGTCGATGACTTCTGCATCGAAATCATCTGAGGAGATTCGTCCACGGTCGCCAACTTGTCCGCCACTCTCGCCATAGAAGGGGGTTTCGGCAAAGACGACTTCAAGGATCGACGCGCTTTCTGGGCTATCTGCCGCAGTCACAAGAGCAGGGGTCTTGAACTCAGAGACGCGCTCGAGGGCGGTTTCGGTGGTTTTTAGAATCGCCAGGCACTCGGCCTCAGCCTCGAGCTTCTCATAGCCCACGAATTTGGGCAGTTTACCCGCGGCCTTGAGTTCAGCAGCAAGCTTCAGGTAGCTTTCCTGCACGGCGGCTTCGCCCGAGCCTTTCCAGTGTTTTCGGCTTTCTGCACGTTGCCTTTCCATGGCTTTTGAAAAGCCAGTCTCATCAATGGCCAGGTGACGCTCGGCGCAGATCACTCGGGTGAGATCGAGTGGAAACCCAAACGTGTCGTAGAGCTTAAACGCCACTTCTCCGGGCAACAAAGACCCCGCTTGCAGCGTAGAGGTGGCCTCGTCCAGAAGTTGAAGGCCCCGCTCGAGCGTCTTTAAAAACTGCTCTTCTTCGGCCAAGACGGCTCGTCGAATGAATTCGCGCTTATCGAGGAGATCGGGATACGCCGCGCTCATTTGGTCGATCACAAAGCCTGTGACTTGATTTAAGAACGGACCCTTGAACCCTAGCTTTGATCCGTGGCGAATCGCCCGCCTCATGATTCGCCGTAGAACGTACCCGCGACCCTCGTTCGAGGGCATCACGCCATCGCCGATCAAGAAGGTGGTGGCTCGTGCATGATCGGCAATCACTCGAAAGGAGACGGCTTCGGGTTGGTCTTTCGCGTAAGGACGACCTGCAAGGCTTGCCGTCTTTTGGATGATGTCTTGAAAGCAGTCGGTATCGTAATTCGTGTCGACCTCTTGCAGGATCGATGCGATGCGCTCGAGTCCCGCACCCGTGTCGACCGAGGGCTTCGGTAGCGGGGTGAGTTTTCCGGAGGAGTCGCGATCGAATTGCATGAACACGAGGTTCCAGAATTCCATGAAGCGATCGCAGTCGCAGCCCATCGCGCAGGTAGGCTTTCCACAGCTGTATTTTTCGCCCCGATCGATGAAGATTTCACTGCAAGGGCCGCAGGGGCCGGTTTCCCCCATCGACCAAAAGTTATCTTTTTCTCCAAAACGATAGATGCGATCGCGAGGAACGCCCTCTTGATGGTGCCAGATTTCTGCCGCTTCATCGTCTTTCTCAAAGACGGTGACATAGAGGCGATCTTGAGGAAGCTTCAGCTCCTGGGTCACGAATTGCCATGCGAAGCGAATGGCTTCTTTTTTGAAGTAATCTCCAAAAGAGAAGTTGCCGAGCATTTCAAAAAAAGTGTGGTGTCGGGCCGTGAAACCGACGTTTTCTAAGTCGTTGTGCTTGCCTCCAGCACGAACGCACTTTTGTGAGGATACCGCTCTGCTGTAGGGCCTTGGGTCTTTTCCAAGAAAAACATCTTTGAACTGCACCATGCCGGCATTGGTGAAAAGCAAAGTGGGATCGTTTTGAGGCACCAGCGGAGAACTCTCGATCACGGTGTGCCCTTGGCGTTCAAAGTATTTCAGGAATTTTTCTCGAATTTGAGCGGCTTTCATTCTTCCATGCATAGCCTGGGGAGCATTTCGAGAGCAAGCCTGGCGAAGCGGGAGCCCCTGGGCCAAAACGGAAATTTTTGCCCATTTCCTGCGATTTGTGGCGCGTTACACTTAAGGTCTGGGGGCTGAAGAGTATGTATGCGCCAAGGCACGTTGCCATTCTGAGTTTGTCATTGCTCTTGATGTCGTGTTCGCTGCTGGGCAAAAAAAAGCCCCAAAATGCTGATGATCTTAGCGATCTTGCCGACTTTGCGGCCGAAGGCAGCCTCGGGGCAACGCTGGCCGATGTGGCGCCAAGCCCGTCGCCATCTCCAACTGCTCCAGCGGGTTTTGCAGGGGTGTCGACCGAGGAGATTGGCGCTTCAAAAGTCGAAGCGGCGATCGCTCAGGGTGGGGCGGTTCGTTCAGATCAAGACCTGACAGAACCAACGCCGCTTTCGGATGCTCCGAAGTTGGGCGTTTCGGAGGGGATTGTGCCGTCGGATAGTGATTCGTCGAGAGTGGCGGCGATTAATCCTAATGAGTGGCAGCAGGACTCTTCGCAAAAAGAGTTTTCTAAAAAGCCTGCCTCAATCAGCCGGGCACCCGCGTCGATCACAGCTGAGACGAGGCCGCCAGTATCAGTCGCAAGAGAAGCGTTTCAGCGTCAGGGAAAGTGGATGAACGCGTACTATTTCGTCCGCCAAGAAAAGGATTGGGTCGAGGTTGCCAATCAGATCTATCGCGACCCCATTCGATCTGAAGATTTAATGCGGTGGAATCGAGACGTAAAAGTAGCGCCAGGCGCGTTGGTCTATTACATGTCTCCGATTCGCGCTTCGCAGGATCACGAGATGCAGCCTGCTTACCAGGACTTTGGCCTACAGGCTGAACCCTATCGGGTCAAAAGGGGCGATACGCTTTCGGAAATCGCTAAGCGCCGCTGGGGGAGTTATTTGTCCTACGTTGAGATTTTGGATGCGAATCGTGGGTTAGTGAATCCTCGGCATCTTCAGCCTGGTGCCGAGCTGATGCTGCCGCCAGTGGAGTTGCAAAATCAGGAAAAAATTGAAGCTCTGGCTCAGGCCGAGCTCGAAGAGCAGCGAAAACAGCGGCCTTCAGGGCCTGAGGGTGGAGCATTTCGTGAGGGTGAAGCGGGTGATCCGCGCTTGGCTCAAGCGGCGACACCTGGTCAAGGTGCAGCTGCTAGTGCTCCAGAAGCTACCGATGGCGCTTCGCGAGATCCTGCTGCCACTTCGGGTGCGGTAGAGCCGAATGGCTCGACCGGTTCGGTCACGGCAGATTCTCCGTCGCAAACGCAAACTGCCAGCGCCGCAAGTGCGGGATCGCAGGGCGCGGGAACGAGCGCATCACCAAGCGTGACCTCAGGCGCTCCGGCCAATGAGGGCTCCGGGGCAGGGGCATCTTCAGGGGCGGACTCAAGCACCGCTCCGGATGCGGGATCCAACGTTGCGGGAGAGGCCGAGGTCGAGCCTTCGCTGAAATCGAAAGTGGTCGATGCTCTGATGATGCTCCCGATTCGGCCGGAGCTTCTCGTGGCAGCCGGATCCTTGGCTGTCGTGGTCATCATTTACCTTCGCCGACGCTCGGGGGGCTCTAGTTGAGCTTGGTCACGTCAATGTCGATCTGAGAGCAAGGATTCTGAAAATTGTATCCGTTGGTATTCGGGGTGACTGAGCCCGTGATTCGCTGGCCATCGATCTTGAGGTTGCCGATGTACTCTCCGGGGCAGACCGTAAAGGCATCGTTGTTACCGAAATAGTAGTAAGCCTGATTTTGCTGAGAAAGATTGTTCGTTGAATTCGACGGTCCCCGGGTCAGAATCACATTCTGAATTTGGTTCGATTTCAGAATTCCAGTGAATGTTCCCGTTGCGCTTCGGGTGTTCCAGCTTCCGGTGATGGCTTCAGAGCTCGACTCTTGAATGCTCAAAACCAACTGGCTTCGCACTGAGTTTCCCATTTGGAAGGTGCCCTGTACGCTTTCAGTACCCTGGTACTGACCTCCGCGACCTTGGCCACAGCCGATGGTGGCGGCTGCGATGAAAAGGCCCGCAGCTGCGCGCTTGCCCCATTTTTTTAACTGCTGATGATTCTGGTTCGACCACTTCATAGTTCTCTCCTCTACGTAAACGACTTCCACGCAACAACGTGTACGTAGCGACACATCGCAAGGGGTGTGCCGAGCCACAAAGTTCAGTAAGTAGCTGAATTTGCAGGAGAGAGAAAAAAGGGAAAAACCGGGGCATTGTCTAAGAATTCGACAGGTGTCGAGCGGATAAGTCCGACAGGGGGAGGCTAACGGAAGAGCCCCCAGGGAAGACATCCAGCTGAAAAAGCGAAAAGCAGACCTCTTCTTTAGGGGTATCGGTGGAAGACCGGTTAGGCTTGAGGCAATAGGTGAGGGCCTCGAATTTATTCGGATGCTCCCGCGAAGATATCGATTTAAACTCAATAGATGTTCCGTTTTGGATGGATAGGTCTTCTTGCGGTTTTTTCTGGGATGGGTCTCTGTGTCTTGCTGAGAGAGGCAAGAGCCCAGGGCGATGAGGATGCGCTTCTTACCTGGAAGGCTAAGGGCTTTGAGATTGTTTATGATGATCAGCTTGCGGAGTATCGACTCTCCTCTCAACGGGGCGAGCTTGGTACTTACGGGAGGCACGAGTATCGGCGGCTCTTATCCGACTTGAAGTCGGTCTACAAAGTGAGGGACCAAGAGCTTCTCGATAGTATTGCGCAGCACACTCTGGTTCGTCGGGTCTCACGACCGACTTCGGAGGAGCTGCTACAGCAATCCTTTCTCACCCTCGATCTTTCGAAGCGCCTGTTAACGGGAGGATCGAGTCGATGTTCCTCAGAACCTTCCGAGATCGTAGGGCCGAGCCAGTACTCCGTTTCTCTTTCCAGTGCGGCAGAAAAGAGACTCTCGCACCAACTGATTGAAGAGAAAATGGAAAGGGATGGTTATTTTCCTCTCGGTAAACTCCTCAAAACCAAAGTGGAGCTGCTCACCAGCAATGACAATCCACTGCATGGCCTAGCCTACAAAGCTGGCCTGACTCGTTACAAGGAGGGCATTGAAGGTGACGATCGAGGCAAAACTCTGACGGTGCAAAACGACGTTAACTTTCAATTTGAAGGCGGCCAGGTCACTTTGAGAACTTCAGCTCAGGGCTTTAGTCGCTTGAGTTCAATGGCATCCGAAGTCTCGATCAATGGTAAAGTTCACCAGACCTACTTTAAAAAGGATTCCAAAGGTCAGTACTATCAGGAGTTTTTGAGCGTCGATGGACATGAGGTTCAGGTTCGCAAGGAGCTGGGTTTCAAGGATATTTACGTCAAAGTGAATGTGCGCCAGGAGACTCTTGGAGATAGTAGAGGGGCCGCCGCAGTTCTACAGCGGGAGTGGCACAAGGCGGTGGACATTCCTCTGAAGTACCAGAACATCGAAAATATAAAGACGCAGACCCGCCACGAGGTGGGGCTAACAGTGGGCAAGGACTTCGTGATCCATGAGACTCCTCAGACGGTTTACCGTAGTGATTGGAGTGGAGGCGCCATTGGTGCAACTCAAGCCGACTTTAATAGCCTCACCTCCGGAGTCGACTTTAAGGTCCAGCGAAGAAGACCGGGAGACCCTCAAAATTTACATCCAAAGTTCGAGGCTCGGGTCTACGCCAATGCTCGAGCTTATCAAGATAAAGAGGTTGATCGCTCGGTTGGGGCACAAATCACCTCGAGGATGAAAGTCACTAGGGAGGGTTTTGTCTATGTGACCGGCGGTGTCGCGAGTGAAAATGACCGCTTTAGCCGAGAATATGGCCGCGAGGAGCGAAGCGAGCGTGGACGGTACGATCTCCAGCATTATCTCGGAATGGGGTTTGAGACGGCATTCTAGGAAATAAAAAAGGCCGGGAGCGTTCGCTACCCGGCCTTCATGGTTGAGTCCTTTTCGCTTACTTCTTCGCAGGAGCGCCCTTTGCTGGAGCAGCTGCAGAGGCAGCTACGGTGGGCTTTCCTGCCATCGTGGCGCCCGCAGGTGCTGGCGTTCCTGCACCTGCAGTTGAGGCAGGGGTGGCAGGCTTTACGCCAATTCCGGCTTTTTTCAGCACTTCGGCTCGGATCGAGTCAACTGCCTTGGTGTTGTCTTTCAGCCAATTGCGAGCATTTTCACGACCCTGACCGATGCGTTCATCTTTGTAAGTGTACCAGGTACCACTCTTTTCGATGATGTTCATATTGGCCGCCAGATCAAGCAGGTCGCCTTCCTTCGAAATGCCTTCACCGTAAAGGATGTCGAACTCGACTTCTTTGAAGGGAGGCGCCATCTTGTTCTTCACGACTTTCACTCGAGTGCGATTGCCGATGACGTTTTCGCCATCTTTAATCGCTGCGATTCGGCGAATGTCCATTCGAACCGAAGAGTAGTATTTCAAGGCATTACCACCCGTCGTGGTTTCAGGATTGCCGAACATCACTCCGATCTTCATGCGAATCTGGTTGATGAAAATCACCAGAGTTTTGCTGCGATTGATCGTGCCTGTGAGTTTACGTAGAGCCTGGCTCATGAGTCGAGCTTGGAGGCCCATGTGTGAGTCGCCCATCTCGCCTTCGATTTCAGCGCGTGGCACGAGAGCGGCGACCGAGTCGATTACCAGCAGATCGATGCCTCCCGAGCGCACCAGGGCATCAGCGATTTCAAGAGCCTGTTCACCGGTATCGGGCTGAGAGATCAGCAGATCGTCTGTGCGAACGCCAAGCTTCCGGGCGTAGTTCACATCCAGGGCGTGCTCGGCATCAACGAAGGCAGCGATTCCACCCAGTTTCTGCACTTCAGCAATGGCATGAAGCGTAACTGTGGTTTTACCTGAAGCTTCAGGGCCATAAATTTCAATGATTCGTCCTCGTGGCAGGCCGCCGATTCCGAGTGCGAGGTCGAGGCTCAGTGAGCCCGTGGGTACGGCCTCAATGCCTTGAGCAACCAGATTCTCGGTTTCGCCGAGTCGCATGATCGAGCCTTTGCCGAACTGCTTCTCGATGGCCTGAACGGCGAGCTCGATGGCTTTGTTTTTTTGTGCATGATTGGCGTTTTGGTTTTGAATTTCCACTTCGATTCCCCCTGGGTGAAAAAGGCCTTTCAAGGCTGATTGATTTTAACGAAGCGAGTCGGATAGCACTTGCCGTACCATGCGTAGCAGGTGCTGGGAAGCCAGCAGTTGCAAGCAAGCCCTGAGAGATTTAATGCGAGGCGCCATTTTCAGTTTTTTTTCGTTTTCCAATAACTCGAGTTGTTTCGAGACGCCTCGCCGAAGAGCCCCTCGAACTCGGCAAGCGATGAAGATTCTTCCAACATTTCCGCTGGGTCCTAAATCACCCGTGATTGCCGCCGAGAGCGTCGCTTGAGGTGTTTGTTGGAGGGCTCGGCGAGCGAGTTTTTCAGACATTGCTACGCTTTCAGGGCCGTATTGATCGGTGAAGGCGGGAGTGATTTTCAGCCACCCTGTTTTGGTTTCAGACTGATAGACCACAGCTGATCCACAGAAATGCTTTGAAACTCCGGGGACTCGGGTGAGCGCTGCGGCCGCCATTCCTCCGGTGCAGCTCTCAGCAAGAACGAGCTGAGCATTTTTTTCTTGAAGGAGCCGAGCGACTCGACGCGCTTCGCGCTCTAGGGCGATCTCGAGTTGAGCCCACGCGAGAGCAGGCTGAATTTCTTCATCTCGCCGAGGGATCGCTCGGCTCATGGAAGCCATCCCCAGCTCTGAGCGAGCTTCAAGAGAAGGAGGCCTTGCAGGCCGACGACCCAGTCATCGGCCATGACCCCGATAGCCGACTTCCATGCAGAACCGTGTTCGTGAGACCAGCGATCAAACGAACGAGCGGGAAATGGCTTCGTCATGTCCAGGACTCTAAAAACGAGGAAGGCGGCCACGTAATTTTGAACATGCTGACCCGCCCACCATGCCGTAATGCCGACCCCGGTGACTTCGTCCATGACGATATTTTGATTGTCCCGCGTGCCATTGACTCGGTCTAAGCTGTACGCAGACCAAACGCCCCATCCCGCAAGCCCTAACCAGAGGGCTATCCTGAAGGTCGTGTTGCAGCTCTCAGACCAATACCAAAGAGGAAGCGCGGCAAGCGTGCCCCAGGTGCCTGGGGCCCAGGGCAGCAGACCTACGCCAAAATAGGTTCCTCCCAACAGGGCAAGCCACTGCCGGGGAGATTGCCGAATCGCAGGCCAATTCATCCATCGGCGATCTTTTGCTGTGCTCATGAGGAAGTTCCAGGCAGATCCTGGAGCCTTCGGAATTCATCAGGAACTCGCGTTGCTTTTCCGGTTTCATCGATGATCGCAGCAATGACTCGGGCAGAAACCACGAGCGCTAGGTCGTGAATGATTTCGTGAGAAATCTCAAAGCTGGCGCCACCTACTTTGCTCACTCGTGAACGGACCGTCAGCACTTGATCGATGAAGGCTGGCCGTTTGTAATCGATTTCGAGGCGAACGACGACCGGCCAGCGCTTCATTTGATCTAATTTCGCTAGCGATAAGCCCTGTTCTGCTAAGAATTCCCACCGCGCTTGCTCGAGGTAATTAGCATAAACCGCATGATTCACGTGGCGGTAGCTGTCGAGCTCGTAGCCCCGCACGCGCAGTTGAGTTTGGTGGGACCAGACTTCGTTTTTCATCTTAGAGACGCACTAACGCAAAATGGTCTGTGAAGCGAGAGCGTTGCATCTCAGGGGAGGCTTCGGCTAGAGTCGGGCCGATGCCATTCTTGAGACGTTACGACTTTCGCTGGGAGACTTTCGATATCGTGGTGCGTGGGCGCTCGACCATTGATGCCAGCGAGGGCTTTCAGCTGCGAAACTACGAAGAGGTCGGTCGCTTTGCATTGAGCTACGGCTATGATCTCGAGAACCCCATCGAGAAGGCGGA
>JBDLQW010000092.1:0-23406 GCA_039800365.1 Pseudomonadota bacterium | reverse complement strand
GGAATCGCCGCCGAAAACCACGACTGTGAAGGCTCGCCGAAAAATCGAAGAGCCAACCACGACTACCGCCGCTCCAGAAGCTTCGGCATCATCGTCGGCGGCTTCGAAATCCAGCGCAGGCGTGATCCGGCGACGGGTTCGCGCTGATGGAGAAGTCGAAACGATTGCTCCAGCGAACCTTCAACGCCCCGTAGCGACTGAGACCGCTACCGAACAGTCCATGGAGGGCTCAGAAGAGTTCACCGCTTCTGCAGTTTCGTCTGAAGCATCCAGTTCCGATGCGGCATTCGCGTATCACGAAGAGAGCCTTGCGGAATCCGTCAGCTCAGAAGCTGAAGCAGCGGCTGAGTCGGTGACCTCAGTCTCGCCAGAAACAGCCTCCACAGCTGCAACTGATGAAACGCGTACGCCTGTTGAAGCACCTGTTGCCAAAAGGGCCCCGATCATTCTTCCGCCACGGCCTGTGGCTCCACGACGAAGCGTCTTGAAAATTGCGGAAGTCACTGCGCCTCCGCCACGCCCCATGATCAAGCCGTCGGCGGCTCCAAGTCCAATCACCCCACGAGGAGCAGGCTCGCCCATTCGACCTGGAACCTCGACCAGCCCCATCACTCCGGGACAATCCAAGGATGGCTTTCGCGTCATTCGCATGACCAAGGAAAATCTCGACCAGATGGCCGAGGAAGAAGCCGCAAAGAAACGCGGTGGCGGCGGCGGCCCACGCGAAGTCACCATCCGTCCCGAAGACGTGCGTTTTGCCGACTATCGCAAGAAGGAGATGGTCTTTCTTCCCAAAAAGAAGCGACTCCCCACGGGAAAACCCACCAAAGCGACAGAAGTGACCGTAAAAAAGGCCCAAAAGCGTATCGTCGACATGGGCGAGACGATCTCGATTCAGGACTTTGCCGCTCAATTGGGCGTGAAAGCTGTTGAGATTCTCCGCAAACTCATGGCGCTCGGGCAAATGGCCACGATTAATCAGTCGATTGATTTCGATACGGCAACCCTGGTGGCTTCTGAGTACCAGTACGAAGTGAGAAACACTTCCTTCAAGGAAGAAGAATTCCTGGATGAGGCTGTCGATGCTCCAGAGAGCGTACAGTTACGCCCTCCCGTCGTGACCATCATGGGCCACGTCGACCACGGTAAGACTTCGCTCTTGGATGCGATCCGAAATGCCAATGTTGCTGCGAAAGAAGCGGGTGGAATCACCCAGCACATCGGCGCCTATACGGTCGAGCAAAACGGAAAGCTCATCACGTTCATCGATACTCCAGGCCACGAAGCCTTTACGTCGATGCGCGCACGCGGAGCTAACGTCACGGATATCGTGATTCTGGTGGTCGCTGCCGATGACGGCGTGATGCCACAGACTCGCGAGGCCTTGAGCCACGCTCAAGCCGCTGGCGTGCCGATCATCGTGGCCGTCAATAAAATTGACAAGCCTGGGGCCAACCCCGAGCGCATCAAACAAGCGCTGGCCGAACTCAACCTCTTGGCTGAAGACTGGGGCGGACAAACCATGTTCGTTCCTGTTTCAGCGATCAAGAACACCAATATCGACAAACTTCTCGAGAGCATCTTGCTTCAAGCAGAAGTTTTAGACCTGAAGGCTAATCCTGAAGCCAAAGCAAGCGGTGTGGTACTCGAAGCCCGTCTCGAACGAGGCCGCGGTCCCGTCGTCAGCCTCTTGGTCAAACGAGGCACGCTGCGCGTGGGCGACGGCATTGTCGCAGGCCCATTCGCGGGACGAGTGAAGGCTTTGATGGATCACTTGGGTCAGCAGATCGAGGAAGTCGCTCCGGGGATGGCTGCCGAAGTTCTCGGCTTTGAAGGCGTGCCAAACGCAGGCGAGAAATTCGATTGCACGAAGAACGAAGGCGACGCTCGAGTCATCGCTGAAAAACGCCAAGAGCAGAGCCGTGCCAAAGCGGCAGCACCTCTTGCTGGCGGTGGCAAGATGAGCCTCGAAGACCTGTTTGCGAAAGTTCAGACTGGCTCTGTGAAGGAGCTGCCGATTGTCTTGAAAGCAGACGTTTTCGGATCGGTCGAAGCGGTTCGCGACAGCCTGACCAAGGCTTCAACCGAAAAGGTGAAAATCAAAGTCATCTTCTCAGGCGCTGGTGGAATCAGCGAAAGCGACGTCTTGCTGGCAAGTGCATCGAACGCGATTATTATCGGCTTCAATGTTCGCCCCGAGACCAAGGCTCGCCAACTTGCTGAGTCAGAGCATGTCGAAGTGAAGTGCTACAACATCATCTATGAACTCCTCGATGATGTGAAGAAGGCCATGGTTGGTCTTCTTGACAAGAAAAAGGTCGAGAAGTTCCTTGGACGAGCAGAAGTGCGACAGACCTTCAGTGTTCCGAAGGTGGGAACCATCGCGGGATCTTCCGTCATCGACGGCAAAATCCTTCGTGGCGCCAATGTTCGGCTTCTACGCGACAGCCGCGTGATTTACGAAGGCAAGATGTCGTCGCTGAAGCGCTTCAAAGACGATGCGAAAGAAGTGGCTCAAGGCTACGAGTGCGGCATTGGTCTTGAAAACTATAACGACCTTAAGCCGGGCGATTTGATCGAAGCGTACCAAATCGAGTTGGTAGCAGGCGAACTCCACTGAGGTTCGGATGCAGCCGATTCGACGCGCACGACTAGAAGCAGTGATTCTGGAGGAACTCTCCAAGGTGGTTCCGCGGGAACTCAAAGACCCGCGGATCGCCGCAATGACGTTCACTTCCTGCCAGGTCACCCCTGACGGAAGCCAGGCAACGGTCTTGTTCACGCTCCTCGGAGCGCAAGTACTGAGCACCGAAACCCAAGGCACGCCGGAGGAGATCGAAAAGCAGCTAGAGAAGCAAAATGCAGCTCAAGATCGCAAGATTCAAGATTGCGTTCAGGGACTGACCTCAGCTTCGGGCTTCTTGCGGCGTCATCTGGCTCAAGTCTTAACGGTGCGGCACATTCCCACTTTGGTTTTCAAAGCCGATCGTGGGTTTGAGAACACCTATCGAGTTCATGAGCTGCTGAAAAAAATCTCTTCTGAGCCTGCCTCGGGCGAAAGCTAAACCCATTCATGTTCGAGAACCTGCATGGTTGCTTGCTAGTGGCCAAGCCTCGAGGCATTTCTTCGTTTGGAGTTCTTGAATCACTCCAAAGAGCTCTCCGAAATCAGGCTCAAAAAAATGGCATCAGCCTGAAACGACGTGATCTCCCCAAGTTTGGCCATGGCGGCACCTTAGACCCGTTTGCCACTGGGCTTTTGCTCGTTTGCGTCGGCGAAGCCACCAAGCTCTCACGTTATTTTCTGGGCTCTCGCAAAGAGTACCGTGCACGAATACGTTTCGGTGCCACGACCATTCCCGGCGACCCCACAGCTCCGATCAGCGAAACGTGTTCACACCTTCCAAACTCGTTAGAGGATATTCAAGCTCGGGCACAAACCTTCACGCAAGAACCTTACCTTCAAGTGCCCCCCATGCATTCGGCCAAGAAAATCGGTGGTCAAGTGCTCTACGAGCTTGCCCGAGAGGGAATCGAGATCGACCGTCAGGCCGTGGCCGTTCGCATCGATGAATTTGAGATTCAGCACTTTGAAGCCCCCTGCGCCGAGATTCGAGTCAGGTGTAGCGCGGGCACTTATATTCGCGTCCTAGCACAAGACTTGGGTCGAAGGCTGGACTCGCTTGCCTACCTTGAAACACTCGAGCGTACAGCTTCGGGGCGTTTTCGTCTCGAAAGTACGCAATCGTTAGACCAGCTCGTCGAGGCCCTGCAAGCAGGCGAGTTACTGGAAGCGCAGCCCGCATTCGTCAAGCTCGACCAAATGCTTGATGGGTTTCCGAAAATAGAACTGTCGGCCCAAGAAGCGCGGCAGCTTCGTCAGGGGCAAACTCACTGGATTGATTTTCTCGAGGCTCAAGGAATTTCAGACCGCCTCGCGCAAAGCCGTCTGGCGATAGACCGTGACGACTCGCTCGTCGTGGCACTCGTTCATGCCCACGCGCTGGTGGCGACCTTTTCTAGGAAGGACCCCAACCAGTGGCAGTTAGACCGCGTGTTCTGCGAGAGAAGGGGCGCATCAGGGTCCTCTCCTGCCTGAGGCCAGGAAAATCCTTTAGACTGCAAACGCCCCGGTACCATCCTGCCGCAAAAAAACCCAGAGCTCGTCTAGTGCCGGCGCTAGCGCAGTACCAGGAGCTAGCTCAGCAAAACTAGCTCAGCAAAACTAGCTCAGCAAAACTAGCTCAGTAAAAGTGGAGCAGTTCGAAACTTCATCAGTCCGAGTTTTTTTGCCCAACCTTCAGCCATCCTCACTCGATAGAACATGCCTCTTTCGAGCTCTCTTGAGAGTTCCACACTGCCATGGGCGTGGATCATGGCGTGCATTCGGCTCTCAGCGTACGGAATCACCACTTCATAAAGCTCTAGGCCGCTTCGAAAATACTGAAGCACGCGCTCTCGCAAACGCCTCACATCCTCTTGAACTAACGCCGAAATACGCTCAGCCCCCGGAGCCAAAGTGCGAACCTGAACTCGAGCGCCCCCCTCCGGCAAACAATCCATCTTGTTCAAAACCACAATTCGCGGTTTTTCTCCGACTCCCAGCTCGTTCAGAACCGACTCGGTGACCTCCATCTGCTCACGAGCCTGAACGGCGCTCGCATCAACAACGTGCAGAAGCAGATCGGCTTCATGAAGCTCTTCGAGGGTGGATCGAAACGAAGCCACCAAACCAGGAGGAAGCCGACTGATAAACCCCACAGTGTCAATTGCCACGATGGGCGGATGGCAATCGGGGTCAAGAGCTCGAACCGAAGCATCGAGAGTCGCAAAAAGCTTATCCTCGGCCAACACGCGACTTTCGGTCAGGGCATTCAATAGCGTCGACTTACCTGCGTTCGTGTAGCCCACCAAAGCCACTTTTAAGACGTCTTTTCGAGCCGATCGCTGAATCACGCGCTCTTTTTCGATATCCGCCAATCGCGAACGCAGCACGGTCATTCGACGCTTCACCAAGCGGCGATCGACCTCAATCTGCTTCTCCCCCATTCCTTTATTTCCAATGCCTCCGCGTTGACGCTCGAAGTGCGTCCAAAAATGCATCAAGCGAGGAAGCAAGTACTGGAGCTTGGCCAACTCGACCTGAGTCTTCGATTCCTTGGTTCGCGCATGCCGCGAGAAGATCTCAATGATCACCCCTTGGCGATCGAGCACGGGCTTACCCACTTCTTTTTCTAAGTTGCGCAACTGATTGGGCGAGAGATCAACATCGATGATCGCCACCTGAGCGAGATGAGCATCCATCAATGCTTTGAGCTCTTCGAGCTTGCCCTTGCCGAGATAGGTTCCCGGATGAATCGAACGCTTCGCCATGAGCATTCGCCCAGCGATTTCGACATCGAGCGTAGACAAGAGGCGCTGAAGCTCGTCGAGAGACTCATCGTCAAGACCCACACAATAAGCCCGCAACAGGCCCTGGCCTGAGACGAGAGGCAGAAGTGACTCAGTGTTTTCCAGCATTTGTCTTCAGGGTTCTAGCAACGAATCGCGCCCCTCGCTATACTGTTTCCATGGAACATCTCACTCGTCTGGCCGCTTCGATCCCTGCGGTTCTGAATATCCAGGGTCGATTGCTCTTTCCCGGACAAGAAGCGCTCTCTGTTTTCGATCGCAGTTACCTGTACGGCGATAGCCTTTACGAAGTCGTGAGGACGTACCAGGGCCGCTTCATCGAAGAGCACCTTCAAGCCCATCTTGAGCGCTTAGAGGCCTCGGCTCGGCTCTGCCAAATGACCCTTCATCAAAGTCCGATGGAGTTCGCCGCAGAGATGCGACGCGCCCTCAGTTTTTTCCACCAGCAACCGTTTGGTAAGGACCCAAAAACTGGAAAAGCCACTGAGGCCTACTGTCGCATCGTCGTCTCGAGGGGAATTGGAAAAATCGGATTCGCAAAATCGCAGCTTCTGAGCCCCTCGCTGTTCAGCATTATTGTGCAGCCGGTTGAAATTCCATCAGAGGCCGCCCATGAGCGCGGCCTGCACCTTCGAGTGGTCGAGCGCTTTCGAAATCATCCCAACGCGCTCGATCCTGCGATGAAATCGGGCAATTACCTCAATAGCCTTTTGGGGTTTCTCGAGGCCACGGCACTGGGGGCTGAAGATGCCCTACTGACCGACCAAGAAGGCAGCCTCACCGAGGGAAGCACCTTTAACTTGTTTTATGCGCGACGAGGAATTCTCTGCACCTCTCCGCTAGACGTCGGGATCCTGGATGGCATCACGCGCCGAGCCGTGATCCGGCTTGCCCGCGAGCTTCGGCTCGAAGTCCGAGAAGTACGCTTTCCGAAATCTCGCCTCTACGAGGCCGATGAGGTTTTCGTAACGAGCACACTCAAGGAAGTCATGGCCGTTACCCGAATCGATGACCGGAAGATTGGCACTGGAAAGCCCGGAGCCTTGACGAAAAAGCTGCGCAAGGCATTTCAAGATGATATTGCCGTCTTGCTTCAAGCCGAAAACCAAGACGGTTAACTTCATGAAACCTGTGAAACTCACGCTGAAAGACCTCAAGACCCTGCAACTGGCCACCATCCACGCATCGCATGCCGCTGGAAAGGTGCTACTACGCTACTTCGGCAAGACTTTTGATGTTCGAGAGAAAGACCAAGCAGGCTTGGTCACCAACGCCGATCTCGAAGCTGAACAGGCAGCCCTAAAAGTCCTGAAGAGGTCACGACCAGACTTTGGTTTCCTTGCCGAAGAATCAGGAGCGTCTCAGCAAACCACACAGGGACGCTGGATTCTGGATCCTCTTGATGGCACGACAAACTTTGTTCATGGCTTTCCGATGTTCTGTGTCTCAATCGCTGCCGAATGGCAGGGAGTGGTCGTGGCGGGCGCCATCTATCACCCGGTTCTTCAAGAGACGTACTGGGCTGTGCGAGGACAGGGCGCTTTTCTCGGAAAAAGCCGTCTTCACGTTTCAAAAACCCGTAAGCTTCGAGACTCGTTGCTCACCACGGGATTCACGTACCGCAAAGATGAGCTTCCTCTTGAAATGCGGCCTTTTGAAAGCCTGAGCAAAGTCGTTCGCGCGATTCGACGTCCGGGAAGCGCAGCCCTGGACTTGGCCTACACGGCCCGTGGAGTTTTTGACGGATTTTGGGAGCGAAATCTTTCGCCCTGGGATGTCGCCGCGGGGGCGCTCTTAGTTGAAGAAGCCGGCGGAAAAGTGACGGACTTCTCCAATCGCCCTTTCTCGATCTCGGGCCGAGAAATTCTGGCTACAAATCGCTCGCTTCATCCTCAGCTCATCAAAGAACTACAAGGTTCTTGATCTCGATCGCGAGTCGGATTTGACGAGAACGCTCTCTCGGCTCAAACTAATGAGAAGATGACCGCTTGGGTTCACCTCTTCTCGAAGTTCACTTCCGAAGCGCTGCTTTTTGAGGCAGCCTTTATTTGCTTACTCCTCTCGGGCTACTTGACCTATGCCGTGATTCGAAAACGGCAAAACGGACTTGCCTCGGAGGCGATTCCCTCGAGCGTGGTGAAAGTCTACCTCAATGAGCTGATCACGGATGCCGAGCATCTTCGAAGCCAACTTTTCGGTCTTTTGCACTCTCACGGCATCATGCCCCCCCATGGCCATTCGTCTGAAGCGAGTAAAGCGGCGATGCTCGCTTCGCTTCAAGCTCATGGCTCGAGCATGGGCGCCGCTGGGGCATTGGGCGGGGCCGGAAGCAGTGAAATGCTTCACCAGATCTCAGCGCTGGAAACCCGCATGCGTGAGCAAGCGCAGGCGATGGAGCTTTTAGTTCAGGAAAAAAATAAAATCGAAACCGAGCTTCATGAAGCGCGCGCGAATGCGGGTGCCAGCTCCGAGGGAGGCGCTGCGGGCGCCTCGGCGTCAGGTGAAGCCGGCAACAATGAAGAGCTTCATCGGCGAATCGCACAGCTTGAAGCCAAGCTCTCAGAGTACGCGATTATTGAAGACGATCTGGCGAATCTCAAACGCTTGCAGCAAGAAAACGCACAGCTCAAGTTTCAACTCGAACAGGCCCGAGAGTCTCCAGGAGCCGCTGCTCCAGCGGCTGCGAAACCAGAAAATCCAGAAAAGCTCCTAGGGTCGAGCCCTGAAATGCTTGAGGCAGAAGCCGCTTTATCTCCTGCTCTTCCGCCCGCCCAAGAGAGCGCCCCACCCAGCGACTCAGATGCTGAACTCGAAGCAGCCTTCAACCAGCTCGCCAATCAAGTGGATGCGAGCCTCACCGAGCCTGAGTCGGTCACCGCAACGCCCCCTCCCTCTGAGGCAGGTGCGGTAGCAGCGCCTTCCACAGATCCAGTAGCCTCGATGGCTTCTTCTGAGAGCGCGGAACCCCCGGTATCCGCCGCACCCACTACCGAAGCCCCTGCTGCAGCTCCAGCGAAAGCAGACGATAACAAGCAAAAAAGTGAAGCCGATTTGCTTGCTGAATTCGAGAAAATGCTCAATGGCTGATGCACGCCACTCTCATCGACTGCCCTCTTTGCGATCGTACTCTGGTCTTATTTACGCAGCTCTCGCTTTAATGATTGCTCCGCTGGCCAGCGCAAGTCCCCCTGCCTCTATTCGAAAATCAAGCCGTTACGAATCTCTCGTGCGAGAAATCCGGCAGATTTCTTCAGGCGAGTATCATTCGTGGATCTCGCGCTGGAAACAACGCTGGGGCTCCTCCATCATGACTTTGCTTCTTGAGGTCAGCCAAGACGCCGAACAGCCCGAAAAAGTACGCTCGATTGCCCTGATGAGCGCCACAGAGCTGGTCAAAGAAACGGCCAGTCCTCGACTTCATACTCAAGCTCAAGAAGCCTTGAATCAGAGTCTCAAAAGCCCACTTTGGTTAATGCGACTCTCAGCCATTAAAGGCTTCAAACAACTCGAGCCTGAAACCCTGGCCGATGCGCTTGCGCAAGCACTTGAAGATCCGGCGCTGGTTGTGCGCGCTGAAGCGGCAAGAAACCTCTGCTCGCTCGCCAATAGCGAGCAAGATGGTAACCGCAAGTGGCGTGCGCCCTCGCAGCAATCTCTCAAGATGCTCGCCCATGCGCTTCATGACCCCAGAAACTATAGCGAAGGAAAACCGGTGTGGGTGCCACAAAGCGCGCTCTGTGCTCTCGCGGGTTTTCACGCTCAGTCTGAGCTTCCAGCAATCTCGAGGCTTTTGCATCAGGGCCAAGATCCCGAGCTCTTTCGATTAGCAGCGCTGAGTCTGAAGACCGTCAAAAAGGAGACTCCTCGATTGCCCGCTCGGTCTTCTCACGCTCCAGACGCTCCACTTCCATCCGAACCGCAATAATTCGGCCAATCCGATACAGTAATGTTCTCTCCTCGATGGCATCGGTTTCACTTGGACGCCAGCCCTCGAGAATGTCTCGTTGCACCCACTGCTCTCTCAGCACTGAGACCTTCACTCCTTGCCCTCGGCCCCCCAAGTACCCGGGTGATAGGTTGATCTTAAATCGAAACTGAGCTTTCAAATAAGGCCCTGTCCCCCCCATGGGGTCAGCGTTATTTCGGTCGACGGTATTATCGATCCATCGCGTCTGCACGAAGCCCGCTTTTTGGTTCGAAACATCCAGCCGAAACGACTTCAACGATTCCATCACGGCAATCCAAGCCGTGGTCGTATCGGTCAGAAAAATTCGCGTAAAAACCTGTTCCTGAGTCGCCCCTACCGACCGCCGATAAGCCGTCTTGCAACCCAAGCTCCCGACCGAGAGACCCAAGCAAAAAATGGCCCCCACGCCCCAGGCGGTAAGCTTTCTATAAGGGCGATCAGATTGCCGAATTGAAGGGTTCCACAGGGCAACTCTCAAGGCCTGCACTTTTCGGATCATCTTCCTTAGTCTACGGTTCACGGCGCGAACATGCAAAGGCGTTTGGCAGTTTGAAATCACCCTGGCTTATGCGAAAACCCCCTCAATCATGAACGCTCTCTCGGAAACCTCGCTGAATCCTTTCATTCAGGCTCTCGAAATCGAGACACAAGCGCTCTCGAAAAGCCTCGAACGTTTTCGCACCGACCCGCAATCGCGCGCTCAACTCGCGCTAGCCCTCGAGCTTTTGGGTTCGGGCCTCAAACGCGGAGGCAAGATCGTGGTTACCGGCGTGGGCAAATCGGGAAAGATTGCCAACAAAATCGCGGCCACCCTCGCAAGTACGGGAAGCATTGCCATCTTCTTGCACCCCACCGAAGGACTTCATGGCGATTTGGGCATGATTACCCCGGCAGACGTCGTCTTGGCGCTGAGCCATACTGGCAATACTGAAGAGCTGCTGCGCTTGGTCCCCTCGCTGAAGGCACTGGGCGTGCCCCTCATCGGCTTGGGAGGAAACCCTGACTCTCAGCTTGCCAGAAGCGCCCACGCTTGGATCGACGCTCGTGTCGAGCAAGAAGCCTGTCCGCACAATCTCGCACCCACATCCAGCACCACGCTGGCCCTGGCGCTTGGCGATGCACTCGCTGTGACTTTGATGAAGATTCGGGGCTTCGATCAACGAGCCTTTGCACTCAACCATCCTGGTGGCTCTCTCGGGCGCCGACTTCAACTCAAGGTGCAAGACGTGATGCACCCCTTATCGGTCACACCGCTGGTCTCGCCCCAAGACTCAGTAGAGAAAATTTTAGAGGAAGCAGGAAAAAGAAATTTTGGAGCCGTCCTGGTGGTTGAGGGCCCCCGTCTTGCTGGAATTGTGACCGATGGCGACCTTCGCCGTGCTCTTCGCCACCGCGAAAGCTTCTTTCACCTTCGCGCTCAAGACATCATGACGCCGACCCCCGTCACCACCACGCCTGAAAGTATGGCTTACGAAGCCCTCGAACAAATGGAGAACCGCCCCAGCCAGATCAAAGAACTTCCGGTGGTGGACTCGCAAGGTCAAGTGCTGGGACTCGTGCGACTGCACGATCTTGTTAGGATTTTCTAAGTTGTTTCCCTAAATGTCCTGCCTTACCATCGGCAAAGATCGTTTTTATCACGGGCAATGGAGGCCTGATACGGATGAAAAAACCAGGGAAGAAGTACGTTTCATACACCTTGGCCACGTCGATGTTGACAGTGGCTGTATTCGCGATCGTCACGGCATGCTCCGACCGCCAGGCAAAGGCTAAGCCGAACATCGTCACCAAGCCCGCCCCTCAGCCTGGAGTCGTGGCAAAAATCGGCAATCAACTCATCACCGAGGCAGAGCTGATCGGCGAAGATAAGATGGACTTTTTCGAGCTGAAAAAGCGCGAATACGATTTGAAAATGGATCGAGTGAACCGCCTGATGAACGAGCGCCTCTTGGGTGCAGAAGCTCAAAAAGCAGGAATGTCGCTCGACGACTACATTAACAAGAAAGTCGTCAAGGGTGACCTCGCCATCAGCGAAGCCGAGATGAAGAAATTCATCGCCGACAAGAAAATTCCTGAGTCACAAATTAACGACCAAATCAAAGAACGCATTAAAGCGTACATGCAGAATGAAAAACGCCAGACGGCGATCCAAGCTGCAATTGCTCAGTTGACCAAGAGCTCTCCAGTTGAAGTCTATTTCGAGAAGCCCAAGCTGGATGTGAAGGTGGATGCGGGCGAGACAGCGCCTACCATGGGCAAGAAAGGCGCAAAAGTCACGATCGTTGAATTCTCCGACTTCCAATGCCCCTTCTGCGCTCGCGGAGCCGATACGGTTCACGAAATCGCCAAGAAGTACGGAAGCAAGGTGCAGATCGCTTTCCGCCACTTCCCATTGCCCATGCACAAAGAGGCTCGCCCCGCTTCTGAGGCTTCGATGTGCGTGAACGAACAAGGTACTGATAAGTTCTGGAAGTTCCACGACAAGGTTTTCAAGAACCAACAGTCCTTGGATGACGCTAGCCTCGAGAAGTTCGCGAAAGAATCAGGCGCAAACGTCGAAAAATTCAAGGCCTGCTACTCGGCTAAGAAATTCGCCAAGCTCGTGCAGGACGATATGGAATACGGCGAGAAGGTCGGCGTCCGATCGACTCCCACTTTCTTCGTGAATGGCCAGATCGTCAACGGCGCTGTACCGATCGAGCAGTTCAGCGAGCTGATCGACGAAGCCTTGGCTTCCAACTAACGCCGAGACTTTAAGCACGCTCTACGGTCTTCAGATCGCGTAGACAAAAAAGGGGGCTTCCGGAATTCGGAAGCCCCCTTTTCATTTCATGTATGTCGCTCTACTCGAGAGACACAACGGTACTTAACCGCGACTAAATAGCGAGCAGACCTTCATAACCTTCATCTCGTCTGCTTCGACGACATTCAATCGCTTCAGCACGATCTCAGCGGCGGCAGCGCCGTCGACGCCGTCACTGGCTTGAACCAGCACCACTTCGCTATAGAACTTTCGAAGCCCCTTCAGGCTGGCTTCAGGCCAATTATTAATGATTTCAGCAGCGGCCTGAGGATCGAGGTCCTTGCCAATAGCTAAAGTCATGGCCTGAACCGTATCTAAAAGCGCAGCGACATCACCGCTCTTGAACTTTTCAGTTTTGATCGCCGAGATTAGGGCACTCACGGTCTTTGGATCGGCGACATCTTTATCCAGAAGCACTTCCACTCGTTTCAAGAATCCCACGACGTACTTTCGCGAGACCGCATCTTTTCCGGCGACACCGCTCAATCGCTCGCGAATCACCTTTCGGTAGCCCAAAAACTCTTTTCGGCGCATCACGCACTCAGGGCAATTGGCCAACGAGACAGCGCGATTGCTCGCGACATCGAGAAGGTACTTGGCATCGTCTGCCGACACATCAAGAACATCTTTCGAAAGAATGCTAATCAGCTTCTGATCTTCACGAATCTCAGAAGGCTTCAGAGTCGAAAGCCCATTGCGCACGCGACCCGCAAGCGCTTCTCCTTCAGGCCCCTTTCCGAGAAGCTTGGCAAGCCACTCAGCACCCTCTTCACCCGCTTCAACCATCAGCTTGCGAAGAACCGTGACCGAACTGGCAGGCGTACGATTACCCGTGAACTCCTCACTTTTAGCAACCGTCGAGTCCTGCTGATGCGCATGTCGCGCCGTCGAGCAACCCGTCACCAGCACAGACGCACCCAAAGCCATCACTGCACACGCGCCAAAAGCGCCCTTTTTATTGAATCGTAGATCTCGCATGAATGTCTCTCCTGTCTTTCGACTCGCTTTCGACACTAGTATGATCGGCATGGTCCCACCGTTTCTAGAGGCAAGTTTTGCCGTGAATAGAAAATCTTTACCCAGCGTTAGCCCACTTACAATACGGTCTCATCGGAACGAGGACCGTATTGCTTAAGGGCCCTTCAAGCTTTTCCCAGCCTTTTCCCCTCTCTTTTCGAGACTGATCCACTCTTCCAGACTCTCCCCCTCGGGTCTTGCCTTCGTCTACTCAGCGTCACTCAGTCTCGGCACGGCTTTTGCTGCTCTTCGCCAATGAGGAAAACCAGAACCTATGTCGAGCATCTCTACTTCGTCTTCAAGTTACCCCGCCTCTTACCTCAGAGACCTGCAGCAGGATCTCGAGACCGAAAAGAAAAAAGCACGTCAAAACGTTGACGCTAGCGAAGCCGAACACGAAGAGGCACAGAACCAGTTGCGAGCAAAGCTCGAGGAGCAATCTGAACGAACGATCTCGCGGATGCGCGATAACCAAGAACGCGCAGTCAAGGCTGATCGCGACTACCAGCGAGCCGAAAATGCACGCGTACGAAAAGAGAACTATGATCGCCTGGGAAAACTTACCGCTGATCAAAATCGAGAGAAAGACACCGTTAGAACTCGCGTCGACCAAGCCTTAGAGCAAGCTTCGGCTCGCGTCGATCGAGCCGAAAAAGATATTAACGCACGAGCACGAAAAACGCTGGAAGCGTCGAAAGAGCGCGAGCAAAACGAAGCTGAAAAGCTTCATGCCTCACACCGAGCGCAAATCAAAGACCTCACGCAAACCCGAACCCGAAGCGCTGACTACGAAAAACGTTACCAAAACGAACGAGCCAACGGACGCCGTGATGGCTATAGCGAAATCGAAAACGACTTTCTCGACCAGAGACGAACCATCGAGAGTCAGTATCAAACCGAAATGAACGAACTGAAAAAGCACTACGCCAAGCAGACCGATCGCTCGGACGAACGCCACTCGGAAGCAATCAAAAACCTGAAGCTTGACCAGTCTGCGATGATCCAGGAAATGGAGTCAGGCCATCACCGAGAAAAGCGCGATCTCGATGACAAATATCAAGAGAGTCTGCAACAAATCGCGATGCGTGAAGGTAGCTCAGAGGACGCTTTTGAGCGGAAGATGCAGCAAGAGCGTGATGCGACCAGAGGCCAGTTCGATCAGGCCTTTCGCGAACAGGCGAAAAACTACCAGAGCAGGATTGACCAAAAACGAGACGACTATCGCTTCGAAAACGACCGTTTGAAAGCCGATCTCAAGGAAGCACGGTCGTCTCCGGATGTTCACAGGCTTCCGGCGGCAGCAACTCAGAAAATTCAAGAGCAAGCCGAAAAAGCTGCCGATCAGCGCATTCGTGAGCGAGAACAGCAGTTTCAAGAGACTCTCAAAACCACAAAAGACCGAGCTCGACAAACCTACGCTGATCAAATTCAGGATCATCAACGCCAAATGTCGTCACTTAGCCGCGAAAAAATCCGCAACGAGCTCCTCTCTCAGTCTAAAATGGCGCACATCTCCTCTGACGCCGAAGATCGGGTTTCGGGCACCCGGCTTGATAGTGAGCGTCAGCTCACCAGAACCATCAACAATAGCCAAAGGGTTCATGGAAGAGAGCTGGATGTGATGAAACGTCGCTATGATGAGCTTCTCGAAGAAGTGAAAAATGACGCAGCAGATAAACTTGTTCTACTTCGGGAAGAGCTAGAATTTCAAAACCGAATGGCGCACAGGACTTTCGCAGCTCGAGAAAATGAGTTAATCCGAGATCACGAAAAGCGCCTCGAAGATGTCAAAGCTGAAGCCACCGAAGCTCTTGACCGAGCTAAGGAAGCTTCCGAGAAAACTGTTCGCGATCTCGAACAGAAGCACCGGGAGCAAATCGATAAGTTTGCCCTGTCGAATGATCGCAGGGTTCAACAACTCGAGCAGCAATATCAGAATCGTGAGCGCGTGATTGCCAAAAACTATCAAGAAGAACTGGAAAAGATAAAACGCTCTCATGCTCAAAAAAACACCAAGAAAAGTTAAGATCGTTTGCACTCTCGGCCCCGCGTCTTCTTCACCCGAAAGGATTACCCAGCTCATCGAAGCCGGGATGGACATCGCGCGGTTGAACTTCAGTCATGGCTCGCATGAGTTTCATGCTGGACTGATCGAAACGATCCGAACCTGCGCGACAAAAACAGGCAAAACCGTAGCGATCATGCAGGATCTTCAAGGTCCAAAGATTCGCTTGGGCAAGCTCCCCGCCACTGGTATCGAGCTTCAGGCAGGGCAAAAGTACTGCCTTCATCCCGAAGGTGCTCAACCCGTGAGCTTGCAGCCGGGAGAAAGCCCGCTTCCCATCATGGCTGAAATTGCTGCTGCAGTTGCTGCAGACGTCCGCCCTGGGGCACGAATTCTTTTTGATGATGGAAAAGTTGCCACCCGCACTCTTCACGTCGAAGGCCCCGAAATTCACGTCCAAGTCGAAGTTGGAGGAAAACTCACCAGCCATAAAGGCATGAACCTGCCTGGCACTCCGCTTTCGATTCCCTGTCTTACCGAAAAAGACCGAGAAGACATGAAGTTTGGCGTTTCAAAACAGGTCGACGCCATCGCCCTCTCCTTCGTGCGCTCAGCTGAGGACATTTTGAACCTCAAGGACGAGATTGCTGCGCTGACTTCTGAACCCCCCATGGTCGTCGCAAAAATCGAGCGCGAAGAAGCCATCGAGGAAATGGACTCGATCATCGAAGTCTCTGACGCCTTGCTCGTGGCGCGAGGCGATATGGCGGTTGAAATCGGCGCCTGGCGCGTTCCCGGCGTGCAGAAGCAACTCATCAAGAGCTGTAACGAACTGGGCGTTCCCATCATCACTGCCACCCAGATGCTCGAGTCGATGATTCAATGCCCCACCCCGACTCGCGCTGAGGCAAGCGATGTGGCCAATGCAGTTTTTGATGGCACTGACTGCGTGATGCTGTCGGGCGAAACCGCTTCAGGTCAGTATCCGATTGAAACGGTTGAAGTGATGTCTCGAATCATCGAAGACGCCGAACAAAATAAGGGATTTTATACTTCACGAGAAATTCTGCCGCTTTCGGGATCGATTGTTGAATCGATTGAGTTCAGTGCCTCGCGTATCGCGAACCACGTTGGAGCCGTGGCGATCGCTTGTCTGACCCACTCCGGAATAGCCGCGCGGGCCCTGGCCAAATATCGACCTTACACGCCGATCGTGGCGATCATGGATAACGAGCGCCAGTTGCGTCGACTGGCCTTCGTCTGGGGAGTGCGCGGGGTCATCATTCCGAAAATCGTAGCCACCGATGATCTTTTTGCCATGGTCGATAATACCTTGCTCGGCCATCAGCTGGCACAAAACGATGATTTTGTCGTGGTCACGGCAGGAATTCCTACGCTTCGTCGTGGAACGACCAACATGATCAAAGTGCACAAGATCGGTGCCCAGTCTGAGCGCGCCCCAAAAAAGGCCTAAGCTCGCCGCGAGTCTGTGATGACGGCAACCCTCGATCCCCAAAGCTTGGCGGATGCCACTCCGCTCATGAAGCAATACTGGGAGCTCAAAGCGAGCGTCCCCGATGCGTTGCTTTTTTTTCGAATGGGGGACTTTTACGAGCTTTTTGGCGCTGATGCCGTCGAAGCCTCGAGACTCCTCGAAATCACACTGACGTCTCGTGATCGAACTAAAGCCAATCCCACGCCGATGGCGGGCGTGCCTCATCATTCTGCTCATGGGTACATTCAAAGACTTTTAAAAGCGGGAAAAAAAATCGCCATCGGCGAACAGATGGAAGATCCGGCCGCGACGAAAGGACTGGTCAAGCGTGAGATCATTCGTGTTCTTTCGCCCGGCGTGCAGTTCGACCTCGAGTCGCACGAAGCGGCATGGCTAGGAGTCGCCCTCCGCGAGGTTGGTCAGCCTCAGGGCACTCCATCACCGTGGACCCTTGCCTGCCTCGACGTATCGACCGGACACAGTTTTTTTTCGACGGGCATGAGCGCCGCCGCACTTGCCGAAGACTTAGTCCGTCACCCCATTCGTCAGCTTCTCAGAATCGATGGCGATCTGCCTGAAGAGGCCCGAGCTGTGCTGCGCTCTGATACTCTCGTTGAGGATTTGAGCGCCAACACGTTGAGTTTCTCGGGAGCCGAGCAGTTTTTGCGGGCTCAATTTCGTTTAGCTACTCTCGAAGCCTTCTTGCCATCCACCACAGCCATCCATGCTTTAGGTTTGCTCGCGCACTATGCCGCTCGAACTCAAAGACTGGATCGACTCGAGCACTTGCAACTTCCGCGGCCGCTGCACCACCAGCAATCGCTCGTTTATGGCCCTCAAACCGCCGAGCATCTCGACCTTTTTCCAACGCCAGACCATCGCCCGAACCTGCTTCATGAAATTCAGGCTTCAAAAACCTCAGCTGGGGCAAGATTGCTGCGACGGTGGATTGCCGAACCACTGACCTCATTGACTGAAATCAAGAACCGTCAATGCGCTCTTGAAGTGCTGGGCGAGGCCTCGGGTCCGCGCCAACGGATGCAGCGGCTTTTATCAGAAGTCTATGATCTCGAAAGGATCTTGGGCCGAGTGCATACGGGCCTCGCCAACCCACGAGACACGCGGGCCCTCGGGCTTTCGCTTTGCCAGCTGCCACTACTGCTTGAAAACCTAAACGCACTAGACACCACAAGAGCGAGCTCCCCTTCCACCCTCTTGCGCCTCCAAAAATCTATTGAGCACGCTGCGCAAGTGCTTCAGGCCCTGGGACAACGAATCGTTTCGTCGCAACGAGACGACGCACCGATGCTGGCTCGAGAGGGGGGAATCTTCAAGCTCGGAACCCATCCCGATCTTGATCGCTTGTTAGGCCTAGCTGAGAACGGTTCTCAGTGGCTGATCACTCTTGAAACGCGAGAGCGAGAGGTCACCGGAATTCCCTCGCTCAAAGTGAAATACAATCGCGTCTTCGGGTACTTCATCGAGATCACGCAGGCCCACCTCAAGAACGTTCCCTCTCATTATCAGCGAAAACAGACCACGGTAGGCGCCGAGCGCTTTTTTACGGAAGAGCTCAAGACTTTCGAAGACGAAATCGTCTCAGCCAGCGCGAAACAAAAAGCACTCGAACAAACCCTTTTCGATGAGCTCTTGGCCTCGATTCGAGCTCAGACTCAGGACATTTGCCAAGCAGCTCAGGCCCTCGCTGAGCTCGACGTTTTAGTAGGACTTACTCACCTTCTCGACCGCCCCGGATGGGTTTTTCCAATCCTGGATGACTCCTTAGCGCTCGAGATTCAAAAGGGACGCCACCCCCTGGTGGACCGTGGCGAGTTCGTTCCCAATGACCTCACCCTCAAACCCGAAGACCGGCGCACGCTCCTGATTACCGGACCGAATATGGGCGGGAAGTCGACCCTCATGCGACAGGTGGCTTTGATCGTGATCTTAGGACAAATCGGAGCACCCGTTCCCGCAGCAAGCGCTCAGTGGGGTGTGGTGGGTTCGATTTACACTCGAATTGGGGCTCATGACGCGATCGCCAAGGGACAAAGCACCTTCATGGTGGAGATGACCGAACTGGCGCATTTACTTCATCATGCGAACGACCGATCGCTGGTCATTCTCGATGAGATTGGACGTGGCACCAGTACCTACGATGGCATGAGTGTCGCCTGGGCCACTCTCGAATGGATCTGCAATCGAGTCGGCTCTCGCACGCTATTTGCCACGCACTACCACGAGCTCACTCGGTTGGCCGAAAAGCTACCGGCACTGAAAAATGCCCATATGGCGGTCGACTCTCGTCGAGATCTCGAAAGTCACTCTGAGCTTCGCTTCCTTTATTTGCTTCAAGAAGGGCCGACGAATGAAAGCTTCGGAATTCATGTCGCAAAACTGGCGGGACTTCCTCAGCCAGTCATCAGCCGGGCCTGGGAAGTTTTAGAGTCTTTGGAAAACGAAAAACCTGCTGCTGATTCCCTTCGGGGCACGGGCCCCAGTGCGACCTCGGGGACAGGCCCATCCAAGAAAGCGCTGGTACCGCAGCCCGCCTCCGACTCTCAACTGTCGTTCTTCGCCCCCTCACCTCCTCGAGTTGAAGTGCGAACAGAAATCCGCAAAGAGTTCCTACCTCACCCCGCTCTCGACGCCCTTCGTGCTGCGAGACTCGAGGAAATGACCCCCCTTCAGGCACTGAACTTATTAGCTGAGCTTCAAAGGCAATCGAAAAGTCCTTGAATTTCCAGAGAAAAGCCCTCGTTTAAAAAACTGTCTCACCAGACACATTCCGCCCCAGTCGACTCCCTCCTAGACTCTTGAGATAAGAGCGGGTTCTTGCCCCGGCGGGGCCTCGTTCCAATCAGGAGGTGAGAAAGCCATGACTCGTGTGATTCAATGGTGGACCGCAGCTGCGAGCACCCTCTACTTTGCCCTCTCGTTATTTGGAACTTCGCTAGCCGCAGGTGCCAATCGAGAGAGCGTCGAGAAGCCACTCAATCTTCAGCCCCCTCCCCCTTCTCGCGCGCCAGCATCGGTAAACCCCATGCTGGAAAGTCCGACGCGACAAGTCCAGCGTCCCGGCGTCTCCATTCTTCAAGCTACCCACGCCCCGCACGCTCCTTGGCGAGTGCTGGGCACTTGTCGGCAAGATATTGGACGACAAAGTAGCGCCAACGGAATGGGCTACGCCGATTGCACCCGCTAGCCGCGCTTGCTTCAGCGCCGTGTAGCCGCGCTTGCTTCAGCGCCGTGTAGACGCGCTTACTTCAGCGCCGTGTAGACGCGATGAACGTCGTCGTGGTCATCGATGGCCTGAAGGAATTCGATCGCCTCTTTTTTCTGCTCGTCGGAAAGATCGACGATACTCTTCGGAATGAAGCTGAGCTCGGTCAAAGTGACCGTCCATCCTGTTTGTGAGAGCGCCTTAGAGACAGAATCGAGATCGGTTGGCTCAGTGAAAAATCGAGCGCCCCGATGCCCACTCGCCACTTCTTCAGACTCCAGCGGCTCAACATTCTGGGCGCCCGCCTCGATGGCAGCTCCCTCGATATCCACATCGCCCTGAGACGTGGTGGCCTCCACCACTCCCAAGCGATCAAACATCCAGCTCACGCTTCCCTGAGAGCCTAATTGGCCTTTTCGAAAAAGCACTCGCAAATCGGCAGCCGTGCGGTTCTTGTTGTCGGTCAGGCATTCGACGATCACCGGCACACGATGAGGCGTGAATCCTTCATAAGAGATCGATTCGTACTGCACTTGCCCGTCGAGCAAGCCCGCGCCCTTCTTAATCGCTCGCTCAATGGTGTCTCGAGGCACCGATTGCTTTTTCGCTGCCTCAACCCCTGCTCTCAAACGCGCGTTATTGTCGGGATTGGGGTCGCCCATTTTCGAAGCGACGATGATTTCTTTAACCAACTTTCCGACCAAAGCGCTTCGCTTTGAAGAGTTCGAAAGTCTACCGGCATGTTTCCACTGTGCACCCATGCATGAGAGCTTACCCGGAGTTCGCCCCTTTTTGAACTCCCTCGAGTAAGGAATCAGGCGGCATGGGCCCAGAGCCGACGCTCATAAGACTCTGCAGGCAATAAAATTGCCCCAAACTCCGGAGGCAGCTGCCCGCGTAAGACTGCGAGATCTTCAGCCGAAAGAAAGCTAGCCCAGGCCCGACCAATTTCAGCAATCGCGCGAGCACAGTTCTCTGCCGAGCAAAAGCCCTCGACTTGAATCCGGCCCTCAAGCCGAGCCAGCGAGGCACGTCGATCCGGCCCGCGAGCGAGATCCTCCCATTGTTCCTGAAGTTTTGAAGGCAAATGCCCCAGAACGTGCCGAGCCCCGGAGTAATGCAGGCGCTCAATCACCGTACGAAGCAGTTCGCGCGCGATTCCCTCCGTTTGACTGCTTTTCAAGCCCCACTTTTCAAGTCCCGAGCGCAAATGAATCTCGAGAAAAAAGCGGTTCACCACTTCGTCATCGGTAACGACTCGTCCCAATCCGTCGATCAGCGATCGAACCTCGCCTCGTTGATTCGCAAATTCCCCCATTCGCCGTCGAACCTGAGCCCGCACGATTCGGCCCAATCGAAACGAATCGATCATTTCTCCGGCAACCAAATCGTCAAGGGTCACCAGTCCCACGACCGTGCTCCGACCCTGAGGATCGCTCTCGACTACCGGCACTCTTCGAATTCCATTGTCCTCCATCACGCGAACCACTTCCTCTAAACTCGCCTGAGGACCCACCGAAACAGGATGAGGAGTCATCACTCGAACCAGCGGAGTCTCTGCCGCAGAAAGCTCTGAGCTTTCCTCGGTATCGGTGGCTGGCGCCAAGACTCGACAGGCCAGATCGCGATCGGTCACTACTCCTAAAAGAAAGCCCTGATGGTCGGCCACAAACACACAGCCCTGACCTCGCTCGCGCATCGCACGCGCAGCTCGCGATGCGGGATCATCTTGATGCAGGACAGTGATCTTACGATGAATGAAAGGATCAATCGTTGAGCGATAAGTCATCACAGAGCTCCGTTTCTGAACTCACCAGCTCGGATGCAAATCGGATGCAAAACCCCAGCGCTCGCTAGGCCGCCCCCTCAATGAGCTAAAATCCAGCGATGAGCGGCAGCAGCGCCCAAAACCCCCAAAAGCGGCGTTCCGATGAGCAGCGCTATCCCTCGCCCCCACTCGCCGCGTGAAAAACAGAGCCAGCAATCCCAGCTAAAAGCTGAAAAAGTGGTAAAACCACCCAAGAGCCCCACGCTCATGGCTACCCGCAATGGCTCTGCCATCGATTGGCGAGTCGCAAGCCCCATCAAAGCCCCTAGCATCAGCGAACCCACGACATTGATGACCATCGTCGCCCATAACTGGGCGCCAGGCATCCAAAGCGAGACACCTTGCTGAACCCCCCAGCGTAAAAAGATGCCTACGACTCCAAAACACGCTACTCCCAGCGATGCACTTGCCATCCTCGAAGCATGGCCCGATCACGGTTCGCGTTCAATGCCCCGTCTCTTGCCCTCGCGCTAGGTTCAACCTATGGCGTTTCTCGTCGGCGTCATGCTAGCCTTTGCTCATGCCAACGGACTGGACACTCCTTGAAAACTTTCTTTCCACTCCCACCGCTCCATTTCGAGAGGACCAGATCCAAGCTCTCGTCGAAGACACCCTTGTTGAGGCTCAGGTTCCGTTTTTTGAAGACCCCTATGGAAACATTCTGATCGGAGCAAAATCTCAAGCTGACTACCTCAAGATCTTAAAAAAGAAGTCTTCCGAGCCCGTACTTCTTTGCATCGCGCACATGGATCATCCCGGATTCCATGGCGTCGAATGGCGTTCTCCCACCGAGCTTGCAATCCAATGGCATGGAGGCTCGCCTGTTCGTCACCTCGAAGGCACAAAGCTTTGGGTCAGTGTGCGCGGCGCGCACGGCTATGCCGATTCCGGAACACTTCACGACGTTCAACTGCACGCCCACGGTCGCGCGATCGACCGAGCTTTGATTCGATTTAATGAAAGCTCGGTGTATTCTCATTTCGCTAAAGCACCTCGCTCGATCTACGGCGGATTCCAGTTTCGAGCGCCTTTTTTTGTTGAGAACGACTGCTATTACACCAAAGCCGCAGACGATCTCGTAGGGTGTTTTGCCATTCTTTCAGTGGCCCGCGAGCTTTACGGCAAAAAGAAACTCTCTCGCAAACGCTCGCAGGGGCCTGCTTTTTTAGGGCTTCTCACGCGTGCTGAAGAAGTGGGATTTATTGGCGCCATCGAGCATTTTGAAAAGGGCTGGCACCGCAAGGCCCACCGAGAAGTCATTGCCGTGAGCCTTGAAACCTCACGCACGCTTCCAGGAGCAGAAATCGGTCAAGGACCCGTGGTGCGATTGGGCGACCGCAAGACCGTTTTCCACCCGGGCTACACCCAGGTTCTTTCTATGCTGGCAGCAAAGCATCTACCGGCGACAGCACCATCTCAGCGCCACCAGCGCCGCATTATGGATGGAGGGTCGTGCGAAGCCACAGCGGCCACCGTTTACGGTCTTCCTGCGATTGGCATTTCGGTTCCCCTGGGCAATTACCACAATCAAGGATTTCAGGGTGGCCCCGATTGCTTGGCCCCCGAGGGCCCGGCTCCTGAGTTTGTCCATCGATCGGATGTCGAGGGCCTGCTGCATCTACTACGCGCGCTCACTACTCCCAAGCTTCCGTGGGG
>JBDLQW010000091.1:0-10953 GCA_039800365.1 Pseudomonadota bacterium | reverse complement strand
TGCCATTGCCATTGCCATTGCCATTGCCATTGCCATTGCCATTGCCATTGCCATTGCCATTGCCATTGCCATTGCCATTGCCATTGCCACTACCGCCTCCCGATGCTGAGCCGTTACAAGCCGACATCCCGTTCTCTAACGATACGAGAACACCATCCGAGTCTACATGACTGAGCCCTGAAAGCTGGTCATACAAATTCTGAAGTCGCGTTTTCCGAGCCTCGTCACACCAGCCCGTAAACTGCCCACAATCCTCGATTCGTCCCACGGTCTGCTCGAGATTCCCCAAGGTCTTATCTCGGGCTCGATTGGTACAGTTGGCCATTTGCCCCAAAATGCGCTCTTTCATCGTGGCAAGTCGCCCTAATCGCTTATCGACTTCTTTATCGGCTTCGCCCATGGCCTGATACGCGTTTTTAAAAGAGTCCTTCCCGATTTTTTTCAGAGGTGGCGTCGCTCCCGCACCAATAGCTGCTAAAAAATCTTCGCCAACGGGGTTTTTGTACAGCCCAGCCATCTCCTCACCCTCTTCTTTTTCAAAAGGCTTACCCTGCACGTCCTCGAGTTCGACTGTTCCATTCACACCCAGGCCCGACAAAAAGCGATTCAGCTCTTCTTGCTGCCGAATCACCATTTGATTTGAAAACGACATTGCCTGAGCCAATTGGGTTCGCATCTGATCAATGCGTTGATTGGTCTCAGCAGCGTATTTGGTTTTCGCTTGTTTGACCTGCTCCATCGTATTTTGAAGGAAATCGTGCTGAGCCTGCAGGTCGGTCGTGCAGCCCTTCAGGCCCGCACATTGAATCACGAGATCTCGAACTGCGCCGTTTCCGGGCACCACCAGATTCAGCTTTGTTCTCTCGCTCTTTCCAAGATAAAGGTCTTCGAAATTTTCGCGCACCTGATCCATGCATCCCACCTGAATCGAAACCTTGGCGGTCTGACAGGCATCCAACTGCAAGGGAACATTTCTTCCTAACAAGGGTTTCGTCGCATCGAGATACGCTTGATTCGATTTGAAAAAAAACTTCTTAGCCGTAGCGCTGAGCTGATCTTGCTCATTTTTAATCGCGTCTTGAAGCTTGACCAAAGGATTGCCACCAGCAGCGGCTCCCCCCTGAGGCGCTGCCCCAGGCGCACCGCCCACATTCAGCTCAGATGACCCTAGGCGTTCGCCACGCACCAGATTTTGGGCATGAGCAAAGCACCCCTCCACTTTTTTCATCAGGCGGGCTTTTAGGCCAGGATTATCGGCTTCAAAGGGCGCCAGCCGCCCTGAGATTTCAGCTTCGAAATCTTTATAACCGAACCACGCTTGGCTGGTCGGAGGCGCGTACTGATCGAGAAATACCGATGAGCTCTTGGCCGCCCCGATGGTCTGAGGCAAAGCTACTAGCAATCCGTTCAGCGCTCGAGCCAGCGAGGCTCGATTGCTAGCCGCTTTTTTTTCACGAACCGCATCGCGTTCAACACTTCCGCGAGAGTTCACAAAAAATTTTCGCTCATACAAGCACACCAAATAATCAAAGTAGCTGACATCCTGCCCAAAGACTTCGCACTGGTAGCGCTGGGGTTTGACTCCGCCCTGCACCAAACATTGGTTTGCCAAAGTAATGGTTCGAGAGCGCACTTGTTCTAAAAGCACCTTGCGCTGATTATCGAGTTCGCGAGACTTTTGCTTAAACTGCTCGATACTACCCTCGGGACCCTGCATCGCTTCTAGCGATTCTTCCATCGACTTCTGCGCAGCAATGAGCCCGCCATTGCCAGACTTGTCATCTCCTTGCAGTCGTTTCGAGATAAACTCATCCTGCTGCTCAAAGCCTTTTTTGATTTGCTCGAGCTGTCGAACGGCGCTTTGAGCAGCCTGAATCTCTTGTTCGAATCGAGCGCGTTGCTGACCCACCATCGACTGAAGCATCTGAGCGCCCTTCGAGATGCAGTCTAACTGGCCACGAGCCTGAGCCACCTGCGCTTTTTTGCAGTTCAATCCTCCAATGGCTGCCATGACTTTCGCTTGAGTCGAACTCACGAACTGGGGGTTCAGGGTCTCGCATGAAAAATTGATATTCTCGTCAAACTCGCTGTTCCCTGCCAGGGCGCACGCATTGATTCCCTGAAGAGCGTTGGCAAATGACATTCCAGAGCAGCTCGAAAGAACCGCAGAAATCTCAGAAAGCTTATTCGGAGTAAATTCTGGAACCGGCGGAACAGCGAATGGAGCCCCTGCCGAAGTGGGCGCAGCGTCTTCAGCTTGAGTTCGCGGAGCAAGTACTAAAGCAACGAACAGCACTGCTGGAATGGACCAACCCCAAAGTCTTTTGGTCTGTTTCACGAATTTTTCCCCCGACTCTCAGTATAGCTGCACCGCAGCGTTTGAGAAGCCCCTCGCTCATTTTCGCAAAAACTGTCGAGCAAGGGCACAGGTCAGAAGAGACACAGAACCGGGAGGCGATAAAAAGACGGGAACCCATCGAACGCCTTCTAATGACTGGCTAGATCTTTGAACTGAAAATCCCTATGCCACTACCATCAAGCTCAGCACTCACCACCACTCAGGTCTATTTTAGAAACTTTCCGGTAACCATGGCCCTCAGAACCCTGGTTTATCAGCGAGTCCTTCACATTCAGCGCACTTATGGACGAATTCTGAGCTGCTCGATTAGCGCTAGCACTGCGCATCGCCGACACCGCGTCGGAAATCCCATCAATGTGCGTGTGTCGATCCAATTTCCTCGAGGTCAGGTCATTACGACCTACGCCGAAAGCCCTAGCCTCGCACAACCCAATCTTCAGATGGCACTGCGTGACGCTTTTCTTGCAGCAAGAAAACAGCTGCGTCGTCAAATTGATCGACGCCGAGGCCGGGAGCTGGCCGGCCGTGGAGTTGGCCTTCGCGCTCTAGATCAAGAAAGTCGCCGATTAGCGAGCGCTAGCGATGAGAGCTGGCGCCGCGCTCCCACGCGAGCCAGAGCAAAAAAATCTTCAGCCAAATGAATGTTTTCGACTGCCGCTATGCACGGCCCCTGCGACGCGAAGAGGGTCGCGGCTCGGCTTCCTCGGGAGTAAGATCCGAAAATCCGAGCTCAGACCCATGTTTTTCAAATTCGCGTTCGTGACGAGCACTCTCACCGGGAAGACCACTGGAACGCTGAGGCTGAGATTGAAGCTCACTCTCGCTGCCCTGTAAGCCCAGTGAATGCTCGTCACCGGTCCATTCAGCCCCTTCGCGCCCCTCTTCGGCCATGTCGAGCTGATAGGGCTGCCGAGCCATGAGCTCGTCAACGCCCAAGAGTTCGCCTTCTCGCGCTTGCTCTGCCGCAGGCAGGTCCACTCCATGTGAATGAAGAAGCTCATCCCCTCGCAAGCTGCCCTCTTCACACATATCTAACTGTTGCTCGATCGAACCCGGCAGCCCAGACTCAGGTTCTGGATCACCCGGGTTTAACAGCTCAGGAAAATGCTCTTTCGGTTGACGTTTGAGAGAAGGCTCCATGCCTAAACTCACGTGCAAAACCTCCGCCCGAAAAGCCCTCCCGAGCCAATTCGACCCTAAGCACGCTCGTGTGCGAGCTCTCGAATGGCTTCGGTAATCGAGCCCAACTGCGGCACGCTTGCCATCTCTAAAGGATCTGCCAATCCCACGCCCGGCGTAAAGGCGCCCGCAAGCAGTCGAGGACGAGCCTCTAACTCGTAAAAAAGCTCATCCACCGTGCGACGAATCAGATGCTCGCCAAAGTTAGTCACTTCGGTATCTTCGTTCACGTAAAGCACTCGACCGGTTTTCTTAATCGAGCTGACGATGGCAGACCAATCATAGGGCCACAAAGTTCTCAGGTCGATCGTCTCTACCGAAATGCCTTCCTGAGCCAGCGCATCGGCGGCCTGATTGCACAAAGGCATCGTTCGTCCGTAACTCACGACCGTCACATGATTGCCACTTCGACAAATCTTCGCCTGACTCAACGGAATCGAATAGTCACCAATTTCCGGCCATCGCGCCTTCCATTGCGACCGGTCGCCCAGTGGCGCATCGATCATCGCCTTGAGCTCTTTTTCTTCTGGCTCTCCAGGCAACAACTCTTCTCCTCGAACGCGGGTCAGCGCCTTCGGAATCAAGAACATGGTAGGGTTCTCGTCCCTCAGACACGACAACAGGAGGCCATAGGCATCGGCTGGAGTCGAAGGCATCACAATCTTCCAACCAGGAATATGGGTCATCGTCGCATCAAAAGAATGCGAGTGATAAATCGACCCGCGAATGCCGCTTCCCACTGGGGTCATCACAGTCATGGGCAAGTTCCACATTCCATTGGATGCCCAGCACTGATTTCCGGCCAACTTCAGCAAGTCGATCGTGTTGTAAATATAATCGGCAAATTGAATCTCCGCCACGCAGCGCGAACCTGCGAAAGCAAGCCCCATGGCTGCCCCAATGATTCCGCGCTCATCTAACGGCGAGTTCCAGGAAGTCTTCAACCCCTGAGTTGCAGTGAAAACACCACCCAAAGGAGGCCCGACGTCCTCACCAAAAATATTTTTTACGCCCAGATTCTCTTCACCGTAATGCAAAGCCATTCGAAGGGCTTGAACCATCGTTGCCATTACCAGTACCGTCCTTTCTGGCCGTAATAAGTATAGTCGTAAATTGTCGAAGGATCTGGCATCGGCTCTTCTTTCACCCGCTTAGCCATTTCCATCATCTGAGCGTTATACTCTTCGCGAAGATCGCTCATCTCTTTTGGAGTCATGATATCGGCCGCTGCCAGTTGCTCTTCAAAAGTTGCGATCGGATCGGCTTCGCCCGCAACCAGATTAGCGCCGGTGGCTGAGCTATGGCCGTACATGCGACTCACTGTCGCTTCCATCAAGAACGGCTTGCGCTCGGTGCGCACGTAATCCATCGCTTCACGAATCGCAAACCAGCTCTCTTCCACATCGAGACCATTGATCTGACGGGTCTTGATACCAAAGGCCTTGCCTCGATCGGCAATAATCTTATCCCCATGCTGCGTGCAGGAAGCTGTTGAAATCCCCCAAGAATTGTTCGTCACAATCATGAAGAGTGGCAGCTCGTTACCCGGACGCGACGACCACACCAAAGCCGACGCAAAATCGCCCTCTGCGGTTCCGGCATCGCCACCAGTAACCACCGTCAGCGAGTCTTTCGCTTCTTGCTTCTGAGCAATCGCTGAGCCGATCGACGTCAGGTATTGGGTTTCAATCGTTGAAGTGATCGGCACCACATTCCATTCACGAATCGAGAGGTGATTGGCGAAATTTCTTCCGCCCGAATGGGGATCAGCCACCACGTTTTTCATTTGACGGATACATCCCATCGGATCCAGCCCCATGGGCATCAAGATGCCACTGGATCGGTAATGCAAATGCCAGAAGTCATATTGAACGCCCTGGCCCACCTTACCGTTCATTCCCAGAGGAATCGCGAAAGCCTCCTCGCCGGGCCCCCCTAGCCAGAAATAGCCGTCAGACTGCTTGAACATCTTGATCATGCGCTCTTCAAGAGCGCGAGTCTTGACCATGTGATCATGAATCTTCACCAAGAGCTCAGGATCGAGACGAAACTTTTTCGCCAAGCCATTCTTCACGAGAGGAGAGACGGCTTTCGTCGGAGCATGCACCATTCGATTCACCTCAGAGGAGCGGGTCAAGGCCGACGGCTTTTCAGCCCGGAGACCCTGTTTTTTTCCGTTTAAACCGGAAGCGATCATCGCAGGAGGAATTTTCTTAGAGGCCGAGCTCGAAGCGTTTCCGCTTAAGCGCCCCTGTGAACCACTCGCATTTTTGGTTGTAGAACCACGCTTCAATGGACATCCCTCCAGTTGATCTCGGTTTTTGAGTGGACGGAAGCTAACCGAAGGACGACCAATGTTCAACGGCTGATTGCGAGGTCTCACGGCACCGAAGAGTTTTCTGGTTCTTATCGAATGGGGCTCGCTCACCAAGCTGGCAACCTGAAATGACTGGATCGGCTCTTGCGCTCACTTAGAATCGCGGGTAATTCGAACTACCTCTATGCAAAAAGCCCTTCACTGGTTTCATCATGCGATTCAAGGTAAACCTCGAATTTTTGCGGCCTGGATCGCTGGATTCGTGCTCATACTCTCTTCACGCGACTACCCCAATCTTCCTGGAATTCTCGTCTGCTTGGTGGGTGCTAGCTTGCGCTACTGGGCCAGTGGATTTCTTCGAAAAGACACTCGCCCTGCCGTAGGGGGACCGTATGCCTGGGTCAGAAATCCCTTGTATTTGGGCACCTACCTGATGGCTTTGGGTGCGACGATGGCCGTTGGACAGTGGGCTCTGCTGGTGGTTCTATCAGTGGCATTCGCGCTCATTTACCACTTCATCATCTTAGAAGAAGAGATCAAGCTCGAGCGAATCTTCGGAGCCCCGTACTTAGAGTACTGCAAGCTGGTACCCCGCTTCTTCCCCAGACCCTGGCCAGCATCTGAAGAAAAACTCAAAAGCGTGAACCCCGAGGCCGAGCACCTCGTCTTCTCCAGCGAGCTTGCCCGAAAGAACAAAGCTTTCGAGGCTTACGCCACCTTTGCTGTTCTGATTGCGTTCACGAGCCTTGCCGCCTTCATCTGGAAGAGCGGTTGGCTTTCATGATCGCTTCGCTCAGAGCGGGCCGATGGGCTGGGGCCCTTACCCCGACCCTGGCTCTGGCTCTGGCTCTGGCTCTGGCTCTGGCTCTGGCTCTGGCTCTGGCTCTGGCTCTGGCTCTGGGGCTAGCCCTGGGAGGGTGCTCACAGAAGCAGCCTTCGGCCTTTGCTACAGGGAAACCCCTCTTTAACTTTGACCTCGAAAGCGTACGTGAAGTGCTGATCGTGAAAAACGATCCCAGTGGCCAACGCTGGGCGGCTCGCGCGTCTCAAGAGGGCTGGCTCGGTCCTCAACAAACTACTCCCCGTTGGCTCATTCGCCAAGGCCCGGAAGGGCTAACTCTCAACGACTCTCTTGCCGATGGCGCGCTCATTCGTCACCTTCTCGATAATCTGAAAACCCTGCGAAAGTCGGGTCCCGCTCCCGAGGGCAGCGACGCGAGTCTTGGACTGGCTCCCCCTTGGGCCGAAGTGCGCTGGAAAACCTCAGATCAGGAATCTGCGATTACTCTCGGAAGCCCTGGCCTTTCAGGTGGACGTTGGGCCCGAGTCAATCAAGAGAAACTCGAGGTCAGCGGCGCCGCACTCGAGATGCTTCGCATGATCTCGGAGTTTGAGCGACTACGACACTTACGACTCATGACCTGGACGCTTCATGATGCTGATCGCATCACCATTCGCTGGCTCGAGCCTGGAAGATCGATTCCAGCTTTTCAAGCAGAACGATCTTCAGGTGATTGGGCCCACCCAAAAACGGGAAAGGCCTTTCGCCAGTCACCTGGAGCCGCTCTTGAAGCCTTAACGCATCTTCAGATCGAGCATTTCGAAACTCAAGAGGCCCGAGACCCATCACCTGCGTTCGTTTCCTGGGTGGTGATGGACTGGCTCGACCGGAAGGACCGAAAACTCACCGTTGAGATCGACCGCGAGCTGCGAGTTCGAACCAGCGACCGTCCAGGTTCGATTTTCCGCCTGCATCGCGAAGCAAGGCGACTCTTGAGCCCGTCGGCTTGGACGAATTGACCTGAACAACGAGCGCCTTGAAACACTAGAAGCGCGGCGCCCCACAGCAGGGGTGATCCTGCAGTGAACCGGTCATGCTTCATTCTGCAATACTTCCGCAACGCTTTTAAAATACGGTTGCACCACCCCTGCCAGCGGATCGCTCAGACCCGATGACAAAAAAAAGCGGCACTCTGCTTTGTGCAAAGTGCCGCTTTAAAAACTTCTAAAAAGGCGACTCGATTACCAGAAACGCTTGTTAGCGAAGGTTTCCTTCAAAGAGCGAGGGAAAGACCAACGGGGCTTCTTGGTTGCAGGACGAGCCTTGATTTCCATGGCTTCGCCGGTGAAAGGATTGACGCCTTTGCCAGACTTGCGAGCCTTGACTTCCTTGCGGATCAAGGTGCCGATAATAGGAAAACGAACGCGCTCGCCGCCAGCAGCAGCTTTAGCACCGTTGTTGAAAGCCGTCTCAATTGCAGCCTTCAAGTCAGAGCGCTTGATCTTGATTTCGCCCTTGCGAGTCACGCTAGCGGCCTTGATGACGTTTTCATGAAGTTCGTTGATGAAAGAGTACTTTACCTTTTTTTTAGCCATTTTATTGGTCTCCTGATGAAAAGTTGTAGGGACGAAATTTCATCAGCGCAACCAAAAATTCATTTAATTTATGGTTTTTTTTGAAGAGCCCGCGCATCAGACGGACTCTTCAAAACTGTTTTTACGCTGCAGAAGCCTTTTTTGGCTGTGTTTTTAACACCAACGGATGAGTAGTGTTTTCCACCAACGTATGAAATTCTTTGCTCAGAATCGCTAAAATATCGCCAAACGAGATGATGCCGAGCGCTTTTCCCTGAGCATCAACCACCGGAATTCGACGAACCTGCGACTCGCGCATTGCAGTGATGGCATCAAAAAGCCCCTCATGATCATGCACCAACCGAGGAGAAGGCGTCATGACATCTCGAGCCGTGCAGCGATTGAAATCTTTGTTTTCGGCCATACACCGAAGCACTAAATCTCGATCGGTGATGATTCCCACGGGCTTCTTCACCGAATCACAAACGAGAACACAGCCCACGTTCTTCGTTTTCATGAGCTGAACCACCTGCCGAACTGAGTCTTCTGGCGAAACCGAGACCATATCCAACCGAATCATCGTCTTAAGCATAAAATCCGACGTTGCAACGATTGGACTCAGGGGTCAAACTCGCTCTCTATGAGTTCTCTACGCAAAACCAACGGCTCTGAGATTCGAGCCGTTTTGTTTGATCTCGATGGTACTCTCGTTCATTCTGAAGCAGTGGCAGCCCGTTCTGTTGCCAACGTCTTTTCCCAACATGGAGTCTCGCTCGACGAACGGCTCGCCGAACTCGCCACGGGCCGAACCTGGGGAGCAGCCTTTGATTTACTCGAAAAAGCCATCGCACTTCCCATTCCCAAAGAAGAGCTCCTAAAAGAGGTTCTTCAGGACTACCGAATGCGAATGACCACCGAAGTTCATCCCGTTCCGGGCAGTGCAGCGGCCGTGCAGAGCTTGGCAAGCCGCTGTCGACTTGCCTTGGTTTCTGGCTCGTTTCGGCAAGAGATTTTGTTTGCTCTCGACCAGCTCCAGATCTCAAAACACTTCGAATTCATCTTGGGTGCCGAAGACTACCCTCAAAGCAAGCCGGCACCCGATGGCTACCTCAAGGCCCTCGCACTCATGCAGATTCCCGCCCACCAGGCCCTGGTTTTTGAAGACTCAGAGGCAGGCATTCGCTCGGCGCTGAGCGCGGGATGCCGCGTAGCTCTTGTTCACCACTGCCGATCGCTTCCATCGAACTCTCCTTGGCTTGAAAAAGTGCATGCCAGGCTTGAGACGCTTGAAGGTGTTAGCGCCGAGTGGCTCGAGCAACATGCGTTCTAACCCCACTGAACTGGCGGCCTCCTTTATGATGGGGCCAAATTTGACTGAAGTCTGGACTTTGACTCGCTGCTCAGTCGAGCTGAGCACTCGCGAAGGCGGAAAAATCGAAAAATCATAAAGGCCGGGACCAGTTTATTTTTTGACTGCCGTTTGGGCCTAGCTCCCTCAACCTGGAGAGTTCTCGCTGCAGCCAGGCAAGCACAAAAGCCGATCGTATTGCCTCAAGCCCTAACCAATATTCTGCCGATACGCCGTTTAGAATCATGAAGCGCTATGAAAAGGCCCCCTCAAAACGCACGAAACAAAGCACCCCACTCCTTCAGGGCCTCCTGCTTCTTGCGCACACTTGGGTCGCTTGCGCCACGGCACCGGTCCCGGCACCACTACCGGCTCCGCATCCAGCCAACAGCGCCTTCTCACTCGCCCCAACTCACGAGACTCGAGACCCCGCCTCTGCCTCTGCTTCTAGTTCTAGCTCTCGCACATCACCCCCAGCGGGCCTCTCTGACGCTCAGAAATTTCGACTTTTTTTTCGAGACATCCTTCTTGTGACGGCTTCAAATTCAGGCACTGAGCCGGTCTCGCCTGATTCGATTCGACAGGTTCTTGCCAGCCACCCTGAGGTGCTTCGCTGGGCCTTAGAAGGCAAAGACTGGCACCGACTTTTTGAAGACGCTGATCTCAGCCAATCATCATCCCCCACTGGCGCGAGTGCCCCCTTAGCCCTTCCCATTCCCAAGCCCGTAGCCGACACTTGGTTGACGACTCTTGAGCAAACCTCTGAGCTCGAACGACTTCAGGCCCTTCGACAGGTTCCCGATTCGTATTTTGAGAAAATAGCGGAGCAAGCCCAAATACTGGTTTCGGGCTACGCACTTGATGAGAGCCCCGCAGTGAGAATTCTGGCATCGCCCAAGTCAGGGCTGGGAGTCACCGACGAAAATCTCGCAAAATTTCTAGAAAAAGTTTTGCCTCGTTTTTACAAAAAACTCAACACGGCCGATAAAGCCAGAATTCTTGCTGGCCAACTCGAGCTCCCCCCGAAAGCCCTCGAAGAGCAGCAACTCTCGGCACTTCTTCAAAGCTCAGGACCGTGTATCCAGAAGCTCTTTCAGTTGATTGGCCGAGATGTCAAAAACCCCAAACTTCAAAGCGCCATGAACGCGTTGCAATCCGAGATTCGGCCATTTCCTGGCGAGCAGGCACTGAAAACCATTGAAAGCCGCTATGGAAAAAGCGCCGATCAGCTTTTCAAAACCTTCGATCAAAAGCCACTCGCTGCCGCATCCGTGGGGCAAGTGCACTTGGCCGAGCTCTCTGATGGTCAGCGAGTCGTCGTTAAGGTTCGCCGCCCTCAGCTCAGGGAGCGCGCGAATCGAGAAATTCAGGAACTCTTGGCCGCGGCTTCGAGCG
>JBDLQW010000090.1:0-17063 GCA_039800365.1 Pseudomonadota bacterium | reverse complement strand
TTCTCGCTTGAGCAGATTGCGAAACTCGCACGCGAGATTTCGATTTCAGAATCGGATCTTGAAGCTTCCTCTCAACGGCCTCAGTGCAACCTGACGGCAGCCGATCGAGTCGCCTGGTCTCGAAGTCGTCTCCCGCCCGGGCTAGATTCTCATGGTCCGATCATGCTTCCGAGCTCGCCCATCTCCATCGGAGAGCACCGAGGAATTTTTGAATATCCTTTGGGCTCAGCCGTGCCGGTACCTTCTCATGCATCAGCGGAAGCCTGGGTGGCTTTGGCTTTTGAGCTTGCCAATCGCAGCTTAAAACTCGGCAAAACCGAGGATTCACGAAAACTCGATATTTTAGTCGAGCATGTGAACTGGATCGATCCGACCCCTCCAGAGACCTTGGCCTACGCATCGGTTGAAGCTCTGAACGTGGGCCTCTACTCTTCGTCATTTGAAAAAATGACCGGAAAGCTATTCTTTCATTTAGAGAGGCGAGGGCGACTGGTCTTAGATCGACCCCTGGAGATGGCTTTGCATGGAGCGCCTCTGATTTTCTTGAAAGGAAACCAGATTCTAGGCTCGGGGTGGATTGCATGAGTTTGAAAAAGTACCTCGTGCGCTCGCTGGGCTGCAAAGCCAATATCGTGGACGGGCAGATCATTGAAAAAGAGCTTCAAATTCGCGGTTGGATGCCAGCGACGCAAGAAGACGAGGCACAGTTATGCATCGTCAATAGCTGTACCGTCACCGATGAGGCCGACCGGCAGTCTCGCAAGCTTGCCTCTCGACTGGCATCAAAAAATCCTGAGGCCTGTGTGGTCATCACGGGCTGCGCTGCCGAAGTCGATCCTGAGCGACTGGCCGGAACCCCGGGCGTACGCTACTTGATCGGAAATAGCGATAAGCCTCAAATCGTCCACTTGCTGCTCCAGGCCCTCGACGAAGACCGCCAAACCCCTGGGTCGACCACTCCAGCACCGAAAGCTCGTATCTTGGGCCAGGTTCATGGTTACGAAGAAATGCAGTCTCGTCATCCCATGGACCGAGAGTGGCCTTCAGCAGAGGCCCAGTTTCCTCAAGGGTTAACCCTTGAAACAGGAAACACGCTTCGCACTCGGAGCTTCTTGAAGATTCAAGACGGCTGTAACTCGTTCTGTACCTATTGCGTGATTCCGTATGGCCGAGGCCCGAGCCGGAGCCAGGCGCCCGAATCGGTTGTCGAACAAATCCTAGGATTAGTGCGGTCGGGAGTTCGCGAAGTGGTCTTAACGGGCACCAATATTGGCGATTACGGAGCCGATTGGGGAGAGGACCTTCCCAATGGAGTGAAACTCGCCAAGCTTGCCAAACAGATTCTCGAAAACACTCGACTCGAGCGCCTTCGCTTAAGCTCGCTTGATCCGACGGAAATGACGCCTGAGCTCATCGCTTTGGTTCAAGAGTCTGGAGAACGGCTTTGCCCGCACTTTCACGTCAGCTTGCAAAGTCCTCACTCACGAGTGCTTCGCGCCATGAAGCGACGCTACACTTTCGTCGAGGTTGAGCGCTGTCTCCATCGTATTGCCGAAAGCGTTCCTCAGGCTTTTGTGGGCATGGATGTGATCACGGGATTTCCCGGTGAAACCGAGGCTGAATTCGAGCAGACTTGTCAGCACCTCGAGTCTCTACCCTGGTCCCGGCTGCATGTTTTTCCTTACAGTGAACGCCAAGGAACTCCGGCAACCCGACTGCCCCAAGCCGTGCCTCAAAGCGAGAGGCAGCGCCGTGCCAAGGTCCTTCTTGAGATGAGCCGACGCCGATACCGCACGCACCTTGAACGACGTTGGCAAGAAACCGGCGGCATTTTCGAAGGGGTCTTAATAGAACGTCCTGTGCGAGGACCAACCGGAGAGCGCGTCTGGCCGGGTTACACGCGCGACTACCTCCGGGTCTTACTTCCCTGGAATGACGAATCGGACAGCTACCAAAACCAGCTCATCACGGTGCGTGCCCAGCGCATCGTAGAAGACCCGCAAAACCATGACTTCGCTTATGAAGTGGTTGAAATGAGACAAGATTGACAAGCGACCGCCCGTTCTATAGACACGGTGCACCATCATGGATCTCGAACTGCTTCAGCGACGTTTAGGCTATTTTTTTGGGGATCGAGCCATCCTGATTCAAGCCATGACCCACACCTCTTATGGTCATGAAAATCACCCTGAAAAACCCCTCGCGCTACGCGACAATGAGCGGCTAGAATTTTTGGGCGATGCCATTCTCGATGTGATCGTCTCAGACTTGCTCCTGGAGACGTTTCCTGGAGCAGCTGAAGGGCAGCTCTCAAAAATGCGCGCCGCTGTGGTCAATGAGAAGACTTTGGCTTTCGTGGCCCGCTCGATTTACCTGCAAGAAAATCTGCGCCTCGGAAAGGGTGAGATTCAAACCGGGGGGCAACTCAAACCCTCGATCCTCTCGAGCGCCTTTGAAGCGCTGATCGCCGCCATCTACATCGACGGCGGCTTTCTGGCCGTTTACCCCGTTGTCCGGCACCTTTTTTCTCCGCTTTTCTCAGACGAAAAAGATTTGATCCTTTTGTATGATCACAAAACTCAACTTCAAGAGCTAGCGCAGGCCCGGCACAAGATCACGCCCAGCTACCACCTCTTGGGAACTCAGGGGCCTGATCATGCGAAGCGATTTCAAGTCGAGGTGAGGTTAGGAAATCAGATTTTGGCTCAAGCTGAAGGATCATCCAAGAAAGAAGCCGAGCAGAACGCAGCCCGAGCTGCAATCGAGTCGCTGCAAAAAAGCTCGTGCAGCTGAAGCAACTGCCGGCGAAACGTGAAAACTGAAGAAAGCGGAAGGCAAGCACCCACATGGACTCTAGGAAATCTGGATTAATCGCGATCGCAGGAAGACCGAACGCGGGCAAATCAACTCTGCTCAATCGCATCTTAGGTAGTGCCGTTTCAATCGTCACGCCGAAAGCCCAAACCACGCGCGAACGCGTTCTCGGAATTCTGACCGAGCCGCAGGGCCAAATTGTATTTGTCGATACACCAGGGATTCATTCAGCGAAAAAAGGGGGCTTTAACGAGTTCATGGTCAGTGAGGCCGCCGAAGCGCTCGATGGCCCCAATCTGATTTGGTACTTAGTCGACCCTGACTCGGCAATGGACCACGAAAAGACCGTTATCGAGCTCTTAGGCGCTCGCGCTGATCGCGATACTCCCGTCTGGATTTTAATGAACAAGTCCGACTTAAACCGCAACACGGAGGATCTCGGTCTAGAAATTCAAGTACGACTAAGAGAGCTTTCGTTTCGTGACGTTCAGTTGCGAAAGGTTTCAGGACGAAAGGGGCAGGGAGTCGACGACCTGGTAAGCGCGGCGTGGAGCTCTTTGCCGGAAGGACCGTTTCTTTTTCCTGATGAAGAGCAGCTCTCTGATCGTCCTGTTCGGTTTTTCGTCGGCGAGAAAATTCGTGAGCAGCTTTTTCTGAAACTCGGAGACGAGCTTCCTTATAGTTGCGCTGTCGAAATCGTCCAGTACCGTGAGAATGTCGTTCCTCCTCGTATCGAAGCGGTGATTCACGTCGAGCGCGATTCGCAAAAAGGAATGGTCATCGGAGCCGGTGGCAAGAAGATCAAGGAAATCGGCAGCGCTGCCCGACAAGAGATCGAGGCCTTCGTGGGCGGTCCCGTGTTCTTGGGCCTCCAAGTCAAAGTCTTGCCTCATTGGACTCGGGATGCCGAGAATCTCAAAAGACTGGGCTACTTGCTTCCCTCGACGAAGTCGTCGCAAAAAGGATCACAAAAAGGAAAAAGAGAATCATGAAGCACCCCCGAATCCTCATCATGGGGCGCCCCAATGTGGGCAAAAGCACGCTCTTCAATCGGCTGCTAGGACGAAAGCGCGCTCTGGTTCATGACCTTCCTGGTGTGACCCGCGACCGTTTAGAAGAAACCGCACAGTGGAACTGGAAGCGGGTTCTGGTTCCGATTCGCCTCATCGACACTGGGGGGCTGGGTTCCGGCCACTTTTCGAAGGAAATCGAAGAACAAGTCGAATCGGGCCTACAAGACTCTGATGTCGTTCTGGTGGTTTTTGATGGCCAGACCGGAATGACGATCGAAGATCGCGATGTCGTCAAAAAAATGCGGGTTTCGGGCCTGACTCGCGAGAAGCCCATTATTGCCGTAGTCAACAAAGTCGATGCCGAAGCCCATGAGTCGTTTCAAAACGATTTTTTTCAAGCCGGTTTCGATCGTCTCATGACCGTATCGGCTGAGCACAATCGAGGCATCGATGACCTGAAGCAGTCCATTTTAGAGCTTCTTTCTGAAAAGGAGCATCCCGCTTTAGAGACCGAGGAACCTACTGACGACGAGCAAGATCAAGATCAAGATCAGAATGACGAGCAGGACGATCTGAGCTCTTTAGATCACACCCCTCGCATTGCGATCGTGGGGCGTCCGAACGTGGGCAAAAGCACCCTCGTTAATGCCATCTTAGGTCAAAAGCGCATGATCACTAGCCCGATTGCGGGCACAACGGTGGATGCTGTCGACAGCGTGGCCGAAATCGATGAGCGCCCCTGCGTGCTGATCGATACTGCGGGCATTCGAAGAAAGAGCCGAACCGATGAAGGGGTCGAAGTCCTTTCGGTGATTCAGGCTAAAAAAGCCCTAGAAAGAGCGAATGTTGCTTTGTTGGTATTAGATGGCGAAACAGGCCTCACTGAACAAGATGAGAAGATTGGGGGGCTCATCGAAGAGTCGGGCTGCAGCGTGGTGCTGATCGTGAATAAATGGGACACCCAGGCTTCGAACCGCGAATTCAGTAAAGACGATGCTGCCGAGCGGGTTCGAAAGAAGATGGCATTTCTGAAGTATGCTCCAGTGGTCTTTACCAGTGGACTGAAGCGCCAGGGACTCAAAGGTCTCGGTGAACTGATCGAGGAGATCCTCAATCAACGCTCGGTTAAGGTAACGACTCATGAATTCACCGAATGGGTCAGAAAAGAATCGACCGTTCATAATCCGATGAACGCGAAATTCTATCTCTCGCATCAGGTCAGTCGCCATCCCCCCACTTTCGTTTGTCATGTGAACGATCCCGAAAAGGTGCACTTTAGCTTGAAACGCCATCTCATTAACGCGCTTCGAGAACAGTGGGGCTTTATGGGCACTCCTTTACGGATGCTCTTTGTTGCAGGAAAGAGCAGTCGAAAAGCGAAAACCACGCAGCAACTTCAGAAGAAAAAAGCAGAAGCACGTGATCCGAAAGCGCGTTGGAAGAAAGCAGTCACTCAAAAAGCCAATCGGGCCCGCTCTACCAAGTAAACAAGAAGCCGGCAGTTAACGTGTAGAAAAGCCCCGACAGATTGGGGAAACCTTCAGCTTCATAGTCTGCAGTCTGCGAGTCTTTAAACGTCACCGAACTCGCCTTGCCGGAGATGTAGAACGAGCTGCGCCGAGGGCTCATCACAAACTCAAGCCCCGCGCCCACGGTTAAGCCAACTGAAGAGTCATTATCGACGGTTTCTTCTCTCTGAAAGCGATCCGTCTTTTGAAAACTTCCAAAACCCAAAGTCAGGTAGGGGTTGGCAAAGGAGATAGGAGCAGCAAGATTGAAAACCGGAATGTAGTACTTCAGGTCAAGCCCCGTGCGCAGCAAAGTCGTATCGACCGCACCACGAGCTTGGGTCTCGAAAAAATGAGAATTCACATTCAAGGCCATTTCGACTGCGAAATTAAAATCAAACCAGTAATGCAGCTTGAGCTCGAAACTAGGAAATCCTCCCTGATACAAACTCCCCCGGTTTCCTGTGGCGCCTGAAAGCCCCCCTCCTAAGCTAACGCCAAAAAATCGCCCGTACTGCAGAAACCGCGTCACTTCGTCTTCTTCATCACGCTCATCAAACTCGCCATACTCAGTATAGGGCGATCCCTTGAGATCAGGCTCCTCAGGTTGATCGGTGCGCTGAGTGGAAGGCGGCGCCCCTGGCTCTGCAGCGCAAGCTGTCGTGGAAGTTTGAACAGCCACTAGCACCAGCAACCCCACCGAGGCACAGAACCCCAAACCCCACGCCGAAAAGCGCTCCAGGTGTGAAGCCCGAACCCCAGACTTAGAAGTAAAAGCGCATGCCGGCATCAAGGAAGGACGCTCCGAAGGTTCGGAACGAGAAGCCCGTTCCCAGTAAATTATGGAGACTACCGCCCGCTTCAAAGGAAATCCCTAAGCTTTCCAGTCCGGGTATGAAAAACTCAGCCCCCAGCCCCCCCAGAAACTCCGCTCCGGTCTTGGTATTGGCGCCAACGATTCCCGCACCAAAAACAAAATAGAAGTTCAGATTCGTCTCAAGAAAGACATTCTTAAAGAACTTCAGCGCCGTTACGGAATTCGTGGGTTCAGCCGTACGCATTCCCACGATCGCTTCGGCAGCAATGTCGCGGCTCAATGCATATTTCAGACTGACCCCTGGAGTGCGAGTATCCACCCAGGAATTGGCAAACTGCGCGTTGTAACCTAATCCGACGCGCCCTTGAAGATCTCGAGCGCTGGCGGGTTCTGAGCGAGCGAGTAAAACCAACGCCCCTAAAAGCGCTCCCCAAACACCCACCATCCGACCATGGCGACGACTTTGTGACATTCGATTCATGCAGTGGCGCATCCTCGAGCAAAATCGTAACTGCGAGCTATGTTTTTGACAACCCTACGGATGTTCTTTACACCTGTAGAGGCTATGCAAACCACTTCTCAATCCACCTCTCAATGGACAGGCCAAGTCGACCAAAGCGTGCTTCAACGAATTCTTGAACGAAAAACGCCGCTCTTTGCGGCGCTTGCAGCGATTCTGGTACTCGGAGTCGCAATTGGCGTTCAACAGAGCCTCTCTCAGAAGAAAACGCTCGCCGCTTCACAAGCTTTTCATTTGGCGGAAAAGCAGTTGGAAAAGGATTTAAAACTCGCGGGCACCACGGCCATCACCAATGTCGAGCAACAGCTCGCTGAATCCGTTGCCAAGCTTCGCGACGTTCAAACTCAGCACGGAAGTTCTTTAGTGGGCTGGGAAGCTCGATTCCGCCTCGCATCGCTCTACCTCAAGTATGAGCCACGGAGCGGAAAGGCCGCTTCACTTTTCGATGAGGCGAGCCGAAACGCCCCCTCGGCACGCGAAAAGGTGTTCTCGCTCTATTCGCTCGCTTATGCACTTGAAGCGCAAGGAAAGTTCGATGAAGCTGCTCAAAAGCTCGATGAAGCCTATCAGCTCGAGCAGCCCTATCTTAAAGCCGAGATCGGACTGAGCCGCGCGCGAATCCTCGCTCGAGCAGGAAAGGGACCTGAGGCAGATCAAGCTTACGACCAAGTCTCACGCGACTTCGCCAATACCGACTGGGGACGTAAGGCAGAACAGCTGAAGGCACTAAGGACTCTGTAATGCGACGCTCATCTCGCAATCGAAAACGGCAGGGCTTGCTCGCTTCAGCTCAGGCCCTGGCAGCCCTCGGGTGGGCCTTGGGCCTTTCGTCCTGCGCGGGGCCCAATCTTCGCCCAGGCTACGCAAGCCCTGAGCCCGTCTTTCAGCGAGAATGGAGTTTGAGCACCCGAACCCGCACGACGTTAGCGGGAGAGCGGGGAGTGGAATTTTCGAATCCTGTTTTTTGGGAAAATACGCTCATTTTTGGAACCTCTGAAGCAGGCCTAGTAGCTGTCTTTCCCTCGCTGGGGGGGCAAGTGCGCTGGACACTTCCGATTCGCGGAGGCGCCGTCAGCGAACTGACACTCGAGGGGAGCCAGGTGTACTTCGGAGGCGGCGACGGTTTCATCTATGCGGTGAATGCCGAAACCGGACGGGTTCAATGGCGTTATGAAGTAAAAAACCCGAAGATCTCTCGCCCCACCGTTTTTGGGGGAAAGCTTTTCGTCACGACATCAGACGATGTGCTTTACGCTCTGGAAGCTTCATCAGGCCACTGGCTTTGGCATTATAAGCGCCGAAGCGCTCCCGCGGCCTCGATCCATAATGCGTCGGCACCCTGGACCGACGGCACCCAGGTGGTGGCAGGAACCAGTGATGGCTACGTGGTGGTGCTAACGGCTGCCGAAGGCCGCCTGAAGAGCGAAAAAAAGCTGAGCACCCGATTGAAGTTCACCGACGTCGATGCGGGAGTCGTTGCAGACTCAGGATTGTGGCTGGTGCCTTCGTATGATGGCGATCTTTTTGCGCTCAAGCCCCAGAGCCTCGAGACGGTCTGGAAGTTTGAGGCAGGAGGGGCGCGGTCTATTGCCGTTGATGGAGAAAAACTGTTTCTCTCCTCTTCAGACGGGTGGACTTACGCGCTCGAGAAAGCCACCGGCAAGCTCCTCTGGAAATTTCAGCTGGATGGGGGAGTGCCCACCTCGCCGGTGCTTACCGATTCTTGGGTCATCGTAGGATCGAGCTACCAGTACCTCTACGCTCTTGATCGACGCACAGGTGAGCTTCGTGATCGCTGGAATGTAGGCTACGGAAGTGGATTTTCAGGTGGGCTGGCCTATGACCCTAAAACCCGATTTTTGTTTGCCGTCTCGGGAGCTGCTAATCTTTTTAGCTTCAAGGTTCGTTAATCGCGTTTGAAAAAGAGTAGAGGGGCTATGAAAGCCCTAGGTTCATCTATTTGCGGCGTAGCCGGCGCTTCTTGGTGGTAGGTTTATGTTCCTAGATCCCGTTCTACTGGGAACCAACTTGTCCGTCGCATTGCGAGAGAACGAGATCAAAACTCCTCAGGAGAGGGATAAGCGCGGCTAATCCTGCACTCAGATGACACCGTGAACGGTACCTGTGCCCCTGGAACAAAGTGATGGCATGAGGGCGTTTTGTATGTAAAAATGCCCACATGGTGTCACGCCTTCTTCTGAAGCAGCTCAAGGCCACCAGAAAGAGCATCCTCCTTCTGGGCCCGAGGCAAGTGGGCAAGTCAACACTCATCCGGGCGCTACAACCCGATCTCGAGATCAACCTCGCCGAAGAGGCCGATTACTTTCGCTTTCAAACCGAGCTCGATGAGCTCGAGCGCCGCATCCAGGCCGCTTGTCCAAAAACGATATTCATTGACGAGATTCAGCGCATTCCTCGCCTGACCAACAGCATTCAAGCCCTGATCGACCGCAATCCCGGCCTGCGCTTTTTCCTGACCGGATCGAGCGCGCGAAAACTCAGGCGCGGTAGGGCCAATCTGCTGCCCGGACGAGTGCTGTCGTTCCAGCTTTCACCGCTCTCGCTGCTCGAACTCAAGGACGAGTGGAATGAACGCCGCGCGATGCAACTCGGCACCCTGCCGGGCGTCTACCTGAATCCGGATGCCGCCGAGGCGAAGAGGCTCCTTCAGAGCTACACCACCATTTATCTCCGCGAAGAAATCATGGCAGAGGCGTTGGTACGCCAGATGGACGGATTCTTTCGATTCATTCAGGCGGCAGCATTCGAGTCGGGGTCCTTCACCGACTATTCCAAAACCGCAAAGCGCGCAAAGGTCTCGCGGCAGTCGGTCACCCGCCACTATGAAATCCTGGAGGACACGCTCATCGGAACCCGCCTCTGGAACGATCCGTCCCTCGACCCGGACGAGGTTGATCTCATCAAACATCCGCGGTTCTTCTTCTTCGACCTCGGCGTGCTGAATGCCCTCCGAGGAAGCTTCGAGGTGAACCCAGAACGCATCGGGTCTCTCTTCGAGCACCTGGTCTTCAACCAGATCACGAACAGCGCCACGGCAATGGCCGTCGAGCATCAGTTCTACAACTTCAGGACCCGGGGCGGGCTTGAGGTCGACTTTATCCTCAATCTGGATGGAAATCGCTTCGCCATCGAGTGCAAATCCGGCGAAGACATTTCCTCTGCCGAGCTCAACCCGCTTCGAGAGCTCCAGCGATACTATCCGAAAATCAAAAAGCGCGTCTTCTACCGTGGAAAACGCACACTCAAGGATGGAGATATCTGGATCCTGCCGATAGAAAAGGGGCTTCAATCGCTCTTTCATGGCTGATTGCTCAGTGCGCGCTTCAAGCTTGCCCAAGGCACCTTGAGGGAAAGTCGCGGCGAATCTACCGGGATGTTCCAGTGCTTCGAGAGGATTTGTCTTCGAGTGCAGCTTCTGTCTCCAAAAGAAATAGAGAAAGCTGTGCGATCGGAACACGCCGATTCAAAATACGCTCTCCCTCCTGGTGGCAAACAATGCTCTCCGGGGTTTGGGCGCCAAAAACCTTCTTGATCTCCGGAAAGCGAGAGAGTTCCTGGGGGTCGCGCGCGCTGACCTTAGCCTCGATGAACAGGTGCTTTCCGGGCGCGATTTCGAGGAGAAAGTCGACTTCTTCGCCAGCCCTCGAGCGCCAGTGGTAGATGCGCCAATCTTTCTGGTGGTTGAGGACGCACTTGTAAATCTCAGAGAATACCAGGTTTTCGAAGAGGAGCCCTTGCTGCGGAGTAGTGAGAATCTGTTGGGGCGAGGTCCAGCCCTGTAGGCGGCAGGCTAGTCCAGTGTCGATGAAATATACTTTCGGTGACTTGATCAGCCGGGTTGAAAGGTTCGAAGCAAATGGCGGGACAAGAGCGATCACGTGCATGCGCTCCAGGATCGAGAGCCACTCCTTGATCGTTTTTCCATCGACATCGGCATCGTTGCCAAGACTGGCGTAATCGACGATTTCTCCCACTCGACCTGCAAGCAGACGAACGAACTTCAGGAATTCGCCGCTCTTTTGAATTCCAGCGGCAAGCACGATGTCTTTTTCGACATAACTGTTGATGTAATCGTCGAGATACCTTTTGGCATCCTTGTCAGGATAGGCGTGAAGTTCATGCCAGCCTCCGCGAAAGAGAATGTCTTGAATGGTGGAGCTTCGCGCACGAAGGATCTCCGACACGCTCAAGGTGTTCATGTCAAAATAGCTCGCCCGACCGGCCAGGCTTTCCTTCACTTGCCGGTCCATGAGAATTTGGTTGGATCCGGTGAGTCGAAACACGGTTGTTGGCGAGTAACCGGGAACCCTTTTGGCGAGGTCGACTCTTCGCTTGAGAGATGGAAAGAGCGCAGGGGCGTACTGCGCCTCATCGATCAGGAGTCTTTGTCCTGGAAAGGAGTTTAGAAAAAGTTCGGGGTCGCGTTGCGCGAGATCCCTCAGTGCCGGGTCATCGAGGGAGAGTTCGGTAAAGTCGGGAGCCAACCGCAGGAGAAGGCTGGATTTTCCGCACTGGCGGGGGCCGCGAATGATCTGAATCGGATCGTTGCTTGCTTGAAGGGAGGCGGTAATTTCTCTCGGGATCCACATTTGACAATAAGGCGCTGGCAATTCGTTTTTGTCAAAAGAGGCAGGCTGGTCACAATCCTGACGGTGAGCCTGAGAATGAAGTAAACTGGTCCCCGGAATTATGATTTCGCCAAAATAGACTGAAATCCGGACATTGACTCGCTGCTCAGACGAGCTGAGGGCCAATTTTCTGAAAAAATCAGCAAATCATAAAGGGCGGGCCCAGTTTAGATTTTTGCGTTTTTTGACTGCTTGAACGGAGTCTTTCCCCAGACTAAAATCTGACCATGTCAGCAGACCCCACCCTGTTGGATTCGGCGTTTCCGTTATCTTTGGCTTTTGATGATGTGCTCCTAGAGCCAGGAGCCAGTGAAGTTCTCCCACATCAGTGTCAGACCGCTACGCAGCTGGGCCCCCTCGGGCTGCGGCTTCCCATCCTTTCGGCAGCGATGGACACGGTTACTGAAAGCCAAACAGCAATCGCTATGGCACTCATGGGCGGCTTAGGGGTTCTTCATAAAAACCTCAGCATCGAGCAGCAAGCTGCCGAAGTACGCCGAGTGAAAAAACATCAGCACGCAGTGATTACCCATCCTGTGACCGTGTTGGCAGACCAAACGGTGGCAGAGCTGCGATCGATTATGGAAACTACGGGTATCACCGGATTTCCCGTGATTGATTCCTCGGGTGTTCTCGTAGGCATGTGCACGAGCCGCGATGTGCGCTACCACGAAAATGACCAAGATCGCGTTTCGACGGTCATGAGTGCACCCGCCCGCAGTCTTCCAGCCGGGGCGACTCGCGAACAAGCCATGCGATTTTTCCGCGAAAATCGGGTCGAGAAACTGCCCCTGATCGATGCCCAGGGAAAATTAAAGGGACTGATGACCTCTCGAGATCTTCGGCAAGCCACCCATCACCCTGAGGCTGTTCGAGACTCTCGAGGGTCGCTTACCGTGGCGGCTGCCATCGGTGTGGGTTCCGTTGAAGGACTCGAACGCGCTCAAGCACTCGTTCAAGCCGGAGTCGATTGCTTAGTGGTCGACTCAGCCCACGGACACAGTGATGGCGTGATGTCGACGGTTCGGCAGATCAAGAAACAATGGCCCGAGCTCACGATCATTGGCGGAAATGTTGCCACGTCAGAGGGCGCAGTGGCGCTGCTTCGAGCCGGAGCCGATGTGATTAAAGTGGGGATTGGACCTGGCTCGATCTGCACCACTCGAATCGTCAGCGGCGTGGGGGTTCCTCAGTTCACAGCGGTTTGGGAAGCCTCACGAGCAGCGGCAAAATATCGCCCCGAAGCGGGAGTGATCGCCGACGGAGGCATTCGCTACTCGGGCGATGTTACCAAAGCGCTGGCAGCGGGCGCTCATGCCGTGATGATCGGCTCGCTTTTCGCCGGAACTGATGAAAGCCCCGGAGAAACAATTCTGTACATGGGGCGTTCCTATAAGTTGTATCGAGGCATGGGCTCTCTGGGCGCCATGAAAAAGGGAGGCAAAGAGCGCTACCGCCAAGGCGATGTTCGAGATGATCGCAAACTCGTACCCGAGGGCGTCGAGGCCAAGGTGCCGCATCGTGGGTCGCTCGCTCAAGTGGTTCATCAGCTGGTAGGTGGCCTTCGGGCCGGAATGGGCTACGTGGGTGCGCGTGATCTAAAAGAACTTCGCGAAAAATCGCGCTTCAGAAGAATCACCACCGGGGGACTACGCGAGAGCCACGTTCATGACGTGAGCATTACGGCTGAGGCGCCGAATTACTCTTCAGGAATGGGGGGCGAATGATCATCGTCATTGATTACGGCTCGCAGTACACCCAGCTGATTGCACGGCAGTATCGCCGCTTGGGCTACCGCACTGAGGTTTGGCCTGCTTCGACGAAAGCTCAAGATCTCTTGGCGAAAAAAGGATCCTCCCAGATTCGAGGACTGGTCCTTTCGGGCTCACCCTCAAGTGTTGGAAAAGAGCTTCGGCCTGATCCCGAATTCCTGAACCTAGGCTTACCCATTCTTGGCATCTGCTTTGGGTATCATTTCTTGGCCCATCATTTGGGCGGCAAGGTCGCTGCGAGCACGAATCGCGAATATGGCGCGGCACGAGTGCAACGCACGACCGAGGCTGCCGGCGACACGCTCATCGGAAGCCTTCCGGAATCCTTTCGCGTCTGGATGAGCCACGGCGACTCCGTCACTGAAGTACCTCCAGGCTCTCGAGTGCTCTTGCGATCAGAAGGAAAAATTGCTGCTTTTTCAGTGCCCGAGCGCCAGCTCTGGGCGCTTCAATTTCACCCCGAGGTGCATCACAGCGAAAATGGGCAAGCCATCTTATTGGCCTTTGCACAAGCTGCTTCAGGACAAAAAGGGGAGTGGAGCGTAAAAACGGCGCTCGACCAAACCTTGGCGCGTCTGCGAAGCGAGCTTTCTGCAGTACCCGAGGTCTTGTGTGGTGTTTCGGGTGGAGTCGACTCGACGGTGCTTGCTGTTTTGCTCGCGCAAGTGACGCGCGTACGGGCGGTCTTTGTTGATCATGGATTTCAAAGGGCCTATGACCTCAGCGATTTGAAACGCACGTTTTCAAAGTTTCCGACGATCTCGTTAGAAGTCGTCGATGCGCGCGATGCCTTTTGGGCCGAGCTTGACGGGGTTTCTGATCCCGAGACCAAGCGCAAGATCATGGGAAGGCTCTTTATCGAGACGTTTTCTCGTCACGCCGATTGCCCGTACTTAGGTCAAGGCACGATTTACTCCGATGTGATTGAAAGTGCCGCCGTAGGCTCGGGGGCTTCGCAAAACATCAAGAGTCATCATAATGTGGGGGGGCTTCCCGAGTCACACCGGTTTCACTTGGTAGAGCCGCTTCGAGAGTTCTTTAAGGATGAGGTTCGAGAAATCGGACGACACCTCGGATTAGACGCTGAGAGCTTAGATCGACATCCGTTTCCAGGCCCCGGGCTTTCCATTCGATGTGTGGGTGAACTCAAGCGAGAAAGAATTGAAATCCTGCGACAGGCCGATGCGATTCTCCATGAAGAGCTCAAGCGCCGAGGTCTCTACGACAAAACTTGGCAAGCGGGCTGCATTTTAACTCCGGTATCGACGGTGGGGGTGATGGGTGATGGTCGAACCTATGAGTCGGTACTTGCGATTCGAGCCGTCACAAGCGTAGACGCCATGACTGCCGAAGCCAGCGATCTTCCTTTAAGCGAGCTCAAAGAGATTGCCTCTCGAATCGTGAACCAGGTTCGAGGAATCAACCGCGTGGTTTACGATCTGACATCAAAACCCCCAGCCACCATCGAGTGGGAGTGATGCGGCTCGGTTGACCCCCCTGGGTTTTGGGCCTAACCTAAAGAGGATGTGCGCCAAGCGACGCTTGCAACCCCCGACCAGGGATACCGAGCTCGAAATGAAGCAAAGCCGGCCTCTCGCCCTAAGTTCAGAAGAGTGGGGTCAGTTGGTAAGCTTGGGGGTGCCGCTCGTTTTACCCCTTAAAAGTTCGATCGACCCTAATCAGAGCCTCCTTCAAGCGCTTCTTCAGCGCCTTTCGCCTGAAGCGATCGAAGATCTGATGAAGTCACGAGAGGGAAGTGCCCTTCGCTCCTGGCTGAGGGCCCTGCACGATCACTATCCGCAGATCTGGCGGCGATTTGCGGGCCACCTCGACTCCTGGCTATGCACGCAAGAGCTCTCAGGAGCTGAGATCAAGCTGCGCCGAATCGCGCTCGCAAGTCTGGCAGGTTACCTATGAGGGCTCTCGACTCGAAGCTCCTGCAGAAATTGCTAAGAGCTGCGGCCGAGCGCCTGGATGGTGAGTGGCTGCTGATCGGCGGAACCCTGCTGCCAGCGATTGGAGTCGAAACACGTCCGACGGTTGATGTCGATCTGGTGAGCCTCGAAAAGGCTTCTAACGAGCAGAATCTCAAGCTCATGGAACTCGCTGAATCGCTCCAGCTTCCGGTGGAAACCATCAACCAAGCTGCGGGATATTTTCTTCAAAAGATCGGGTACACACAAAATGAACTCATTCTGCTGATCCAGGGCTCGCGTGCCACAATCTATCGACCCAGCCTGACGCTTTTTTGGAAACTCAAGATCGGTCGACTGTCAGAGTCTGACCTCAGCGATTGCCTCGAGTACTTGAAATACACTCGAAACCAAGGCGAGAGCATCGATGCACCTGGCCTGATGACGGTACTCGATCAGGCCCTTCAAGCCTGCCTAAGCGAATCAGACCGCGCCGAGCGCCTCAAGCTCCTGAAACAAAGTCTGAAGCCCTAGCTTCAGTTAACATAATATTTCTTATCAGACCCAATGAAGCCTACAAGAGTCTTGTGAGCCCTTGACGGTGCGACTATTCGCCATCTAGATGGTGAGAATCATTCTCATCATCAATTCAGCTTACAAAACGGTCCCTCACGAGATGCCTCATTCTAAACCCCAGAAGATTCTCCGCCCCTTCGTGCTTCACGCGATTTTTCTAGTCAGCAGCTTCATGAGCGCCACAACGAACGCTGACCCGGGCCAAGAAGCTCTCGATGCATTGGGTGAAAAGCTTTTCCGTGAGGGGCGATTTTCTCAACCGGCCCTGCGGGCTTCAGCGCAAGCTCAAACCCTCTGGAGCTGCGCCACTTGTCATCACACCCCAGACCAAGTTCGAGGCTATGCCGATCGCGAACGCCGCAGTCCTGTGCCGCCACGCGAAGATGCTGAGCGCGTGACCCTCAGAAACAGCCCTGCACTCATCGAACTCTTTTTTGCTGAAACCGCCGAACGCCGTAATCTCCTTCATTTTGACGGTGAATTTGAGACCCCCGAAGACCTCGTAAAAAGCGGTTTCACCGGAAGAAACTTCGGCTGGCTAAAGCATGAGAAGCCCTTGGCCATTGCCACCCTGGCAAAGACCATTCGTCAGGAATATGCCTCCGATTTTTCGGACCCCAGACTCCCCGCCGAATTTCAGGATGCGCTCCTTAAACCCCCAAGCTCAACGAGCGATCACGACATCCTGAATCTAGTGGCACGCTCTGTGGCGGTATACCTTCGCGGTCTTGAGTTCTCGAAGTCAGCTGATGGAAATTTTAACGGCAGTCCTTACGACCAGTTTTTGGCGCAAAACACCCTTCCCGCTCATCCTGAGCTCAACGAGTCTCTAACGAGCTACTCGAATCGTCTGCTTTCAGAGCTCGAGAAGCTCTCGACACCGCAATGGATTCATCGGGGCCCCATGAGCCGCCATGCCCAGGACTTTCGTTTTGGTCCGCAGGAACTTGAAGGCCTTAAAATGTTCTTGCGACGCGAATCCCCCAGAAAACCGCAGTTTCTGGCCCACCAAAGTAAAATTGGCAACTGCGCGAGCTGTCATAGCCCCCCTGCCTTTACCGATTTTTCTTTTCGCAATACCGGAGTCTCGCAAGAAGAGTACGACAAGCTTCATGGTCATGGGGCGTTTTCACAACTTCGCATTCCCACGTTCCGCGAGCGAGTTGAAATGCCGCTGAACGAGCTGACTGACTTTGCTGCAATTCCGACGCTAGAAACGCGCACGAAAGTCGATTTAGGCGCCTGGGCCACGCTTCGGCTCGACCGCCCTCACCACCCCCTTCTCTCTTGGCTCTGCCTGTTTCTTCCCGGATGCCAATCTGCGGACGCCTGGAATGAAGAGATCCATCAAGGTGCCATCGCTGCTTTCAAGACTCCCACTCTCCGAAACCTCGGGCAGAGTGAGCCTTACCTTCACAATGGCTCGCGCGACTCTCTCGAAAGCGTCGTGAGGTTCTATGCTGTGATGGGAGTACTTGCTC
>JBDLQW010000089.1:0-4889 GCA_039800365.1 Pseudomonadota bacterium | reverse complement strand
TCTCGGCGGAATTCACTAGCTGATTTTTGGGTCAGGTCTCCGAGGGAGGCGCAATCAGACTGTTCCAGTCTTCGTCGGCGTGTTCCTTCAGCGCAATGAGAGTGGTTAAAAAGATTTGCGCACTCGAGATCATTTGGTCGAGCTGCTGAATGCGAGACTGCGACAAAGTTGACGTTGACTCAGGCTTGGCCTGCAGATGTTCGCAAGCCTCTTTCACGCGAGACAAAAGCACGGTCTCGCGCTGCTTTAGGATGTTAGCGATCACGGCTAAGGTGCGAGGATTGGCCTCAAAAAGCTCGGTTCCGCGTAAACTTTTTCCCGCAGGTAAAATGACCTGATACTGTAAGAGGTCTTTGAGGGTGAGACTCACGAGAGCTTTCGAGATCTTGAGGCTTGAAACGAGTTCGCCTGCGTTCATGGGCTTTGACGATAAAAAAAGAAGCGTCCAGATTCGCCCATGAACGTGCTTAAAGCCCCAGTACTGAATGAATTCTCCCACAAGATTCGCGAGAGCGAGAAGCTCAGGTGACAGATTGTTTTCATCGGCTCGAGCCGCTTGGCGCGGGGAACGGGATCGTCTCTCGGTTGGCTTCTTGAGGGTCATGTCGAAGGCTCACTGAAAGTTGGTAAAAATCTGGTGTTTAAATTGTCTTGAACCTACAATACAAAACAGTTCAAGTTCAACTTACGAAAGGATTTTTATGAAGCGTTTTACTTCTGTGATCATTCCATTTGTAGCCGTAACCCTGAGTGTGGTGGCGTGCACCAAGAAAGAAGCTGCAACCGAAGCTCCTGCAGCAGCGCCTCAAGCTGAAGCGCCAGCGGCTGCTCCTGCAGCAGTCGACCCCAACAAGAAGGCGGATGTCGAAGTTTCGATTGGCACCGAAGGCGATGCCATGGCGTTTAATACCAAAGAGTTTGAAGTGAAGGCTGGCCAGTTGGTGAAAGTGAACTTCAAGAACAATGCATCTCCCGGCGGCCTTCAGCATAACTTGTTGTTTGTAAAACCCGGATCAGAGCAAGCGGTTGCGAATGCCTCGATTCAGGCAGGCAATGATAAGGGTTGGGTTCCTGCAGGTGATGCGAATGTTTTCGCGCATACGAAGCTTGTGAATGCTGGCGAAAGTGACAGTGTGACTTTTGTTGCGCCTGCGGCGGGAGATTATCCCTACATTTGCACGTTTCCTGGCCATGCGATGGTCATGAAGGGTGTCATGCACGTGAAGTGATTTTGAAGATTTGAGCGAGGCGATGATTCGCTCGATTCTGATGAGCCGGCCCGAGGAATTCTTGGGCCGGTTTTTTTTATGCCCGGGCGGGCAGATGAGGCTATAAGGCCCGCATGCATCGAGTTTCGGCGCGCGAGAGGAATTTTACTGATGAGTCGACTTCGTTTTCGAGTTGAGGCGCAGGCTCATGGCAGCGGCGCACGCGCCGGTCGGCTTCAGACTTTGCACCAAGAAGTGCTGACTCCCGTGTTTATGCCCGTAGGTACTCAAGCCACGGTTCGGGCTCAAACTTTCGATACGCTCGAGGATTTAGGCGCCTCGGTTCTTTTGGCGAATACGTACCATTTGATGCTCCGGCCCGGGATCGAAGTGTTTGAGCGCTTCGGAGGCATTCATCGATTTAATGGGTGGAAGGGCTCGGTTCTTACCGATTCGGGGGGGTTTCAGATTTTTTCTCTTCCCCGGTTAATGGCTAAAAAAGGCGAGGCTTTTCGAATCAACGATGAGCAGGGCGCGGTATTCAGAAGCCATGTTGACGGCAAGACCATCGAGCTGACTCCCGAACGAAGCATTGCCATGCAGCGAGCCATCGGAAGCGATATCATGATGGTTCTGGATCAGTGCGTGCCCTCGACCTGTGATCGCGCTTTGGCCGAGGAATCGGTCCATCGTACTTTTCGTTGGGCTGCTCGGTCGCTTTCGGCTCGAGGCGATTCGCCTCAGGCGCTTTTTGGCATTGTTCAGGGGGCCTGTTTCGAGGATCTCCGCCGAGTAAGTGCCGAACAGATCACCTCGCTGCCCTTTGACGGGTTTGCAATCGGGGGCCTGGCGGTGGGAGAAACCAAGGCTCAGCGCGAAGACTTTACCGAACTCACCGCGCGATTACTTCCTCAGGATTATCCCCGTTATTTGATGGGGGTGGGTACTCCGATTGATTTGCTCGAGGGCGTTCATCGGGGAGTCGATATGTTCGACTGTGTTCTTCCAACGCTCTTGGCCCAGCAAGGGGTGGTCTTTACTTCGCGTGGCAGGCTGGACTTACGTCGAGGTGTTTACAAGTTTTCCGAAGACCGTCTTGATCCCGATTGTGGTTGTTCGACCTGTGTTCGGTATTCTCGCGGATACCTCTCCCATCTCATCAAAGCCAAAGAGGTTTTTGGGTGGATGCTCTTGGGTACCCATAATTTGGCTTTCTATCTCAGGCTGATGCGCGAGATCCGCCAAGCAATTTTGGCTGGCAGGTTTATTGAGTTCTATCACGAGCGACGCGGGCCACTTGGGCGGCAGGTGGATGAGGATCATCCGACGGTACCTCCAGTTCGAAAGAAAAAGCCTTCAGATGATCGCCCGCTGGCTCGCGGCGATTATGCAGTGGAAGTGGGTGCTTCGGGGCTAGGGCATATTCGACAGCGCTCGTCGCGAGAGTTGATGCATCCGGTAGACGATCCTCGCGAAGAAGCCTTTCATCTTTACGTTGAAAGCTCGGGCCTCGGAGCTCGGCTTGCGGGCGCATCCGAGGGTGAATCGGTCTGTGTTTGGGATATTGGTCTTGGGGCGGCCACCAATGCCATGGCTGCCATTCGCGAGTGGGAAAAAAATCCGCGCTGCAATTTGATGCTCGAGAGTTTTGAGCGGGATCTTGATCCCTTGCGATTAGCAACCGATCATCCGTTCGCGTTTCCTCATGTCAAGCACGCGGCACCTTACTTGCTTTTGAGGGATGGTCATTATCGTAGCAAGTGCGGAAAGTTGACTTGGGTTCTTAATCGTGGAGACTTCGAACAGATGTTTTACTCTTCGATGACGAAGCCCGATTATCTTTTTTACGACCCGTTTTCTGCGAAAACAGAGGACTCACCCCTGTGGCGGCCACAATTTTTTGAGCGACTCTACGCAAAGCTTTATCAGGATCCTGCGATCATCGTTTCGTACTCGAATTCAACAGCCCTCCGTGCGGCGTGGCTTTCTGCAGGTTTTTACGTGGCAAGCGGAGCGCCTAGCGCCCGAAGAAAAGACACTTCGCTCATCCTGACTGAAAAGGGCCTTTCTCAGTTGCCATCGGGTGCGGCACTTTTGGGACGCGATTGGCTTGAGCGGTGGAAGCGAAGCTCGGCGCAGGCGCCTCTTGAGATTCTCGAAGGCCCCTCCGAGGGGCGAGAGGCATTTTTTGCGCGGGTCGAGGGGCATTCGCAGTTTCGAAAAGTCGCTTCACCGCGATGAGGGGTCAGAGACTCCTTGGGCCTTCATGAATTCGTCATAGAGAACGCCCCAAAGCACCCATTCTCCAAACCGAAGGCCGTAGTCGACTCCCCATTCTGTAGAGCGGGTCACCACTTCGGCGACTTTTTTTTCACCAATCCATCTTTGAATCACGGGCGCCAGCGATGGAAAGAGTTTCTTGAAAACCGGGTCGAGAACGAGCACTCGCCGAATCGGGCCCGAAGCGGCGTTGTAGAGTAGCAGGTAGCTCCAGCGAGCTTGATAATACTTCTCGCCTTGATCGGGTCGCCCTTGAAGGGGGTCGACCGCCATAGAGATCGCAATCGAGGAGCTGGCCATGAGTGGAAGCCAGAGCCAGTCGGAAAGCTCCTCCTGAAGGGCTGCTTTGGTGCTTCGAAGAGCGATTCGCTGGGGGAGGTGATCGAGGTGCTGTCCAAAGGGAAGCCGAAGCGCTGCAGCTGCGGCATTTCGACAGTGTTTTTCGGCAAAGAAGACCGACCAAAGCGGGGAATTGATCAGGAACGCCAAAGGGAACTCCTCGATGCTTCGATCGGTCATGGTGAGGTAGAAGCCTGCGAGAATAGACCAGTTCATGACCAGCTCTCGACGAAGCGCCTCGAGGGCATGGGGGCTTTGAGCAAGACAGCTTCCCGCGATGAGTTGCCGAATGCGTTGGGTAGACTTCCATCGGTCGCCCACTTGATTCAAACACTCTGAGCGCTGAGCGCATTTTCGAGCCTGTTGATCCAGCTCTTGAGCCCAAAGGGTGGAATTTTTCGAGAGAGTTTGGCTTTCGCGATCAAACGGAATCAAAAACTCGGCATAGCTACGTCGAAGAAACGATGCCCAGCTTTCCTCGGCTTGAGGATAGGCGCCTTGGGCCCAGCGCTCGCGTAGGTGCTGTTGGTAATCGGCTTTTGGAAAGTCGGGAAAAAGTCGCGAGAAGTCCTCGATCAGTTGATTGAGACGTGTCGATGCCGAATTGAAGGTAGGGATATCGCGCAAGTCGCCGACGGGCGCCGAGAGAGACTCTTGATAGCGATCGAAAGCCGACTCGGTCGCGGTTCGCTCGATAGCCGGCTTCTTTGGCGATGAGCGAGAGAGCTTTTGAAATTGCTGCGAACACGAGCTTTCGGCAACGGCAAGCTTGCTAGCAAGAGCCGGTAGAGAAAAGAGCGTCAGGAATATGACCCGAGTTCGTGGTCTCACTTGTTCTGATCGGAGAAATTCTTGTCTTTGGTGAGTTAAAATCTCAGGTGGGTTTTTCCTCATGCCCCGACCGCTCTTCCACCGATACACCTTAAGATGATGTCTACTTTTCGCTTTTTAAGCAGGGATTGGCGCCAGTCTCAGCAGTGGGTTTTAACCCTACTGCTGGGAATAGGCTTTGCTCTGGGGGTTTCGGTAAACACTCGGGCCGAAGGCCCAGTGATTGCGCCA
>JBDLQW010000088.1:0-4730 GCA_039800365.1 Pseudomonadota bacterium | reverse complement strand
TGCAGCACCTCGTCAGAGGGCTCAGGTGAGCGTGTGCCAAAAAGCTCCTGGTCCAGGGCCGAAGCACAAGCCTGAGGAATCAAGAGCCGAATCGATCCACGAATTCCGCCGCCGGTTAGCGGAAGAATTCCAATCACACCAAGCCCAGAAAAGGGGGCGCCATTTCGCTTGAAGGGTTCTCCCGGAGTCGCGTTCACGTTCCAGGACCGGAACGCCTTGCCCAAGTCTTCAATCATGTGCTGAATAAACTCTCGAGTCAGCACGGGGCCCGAGCCATTCGCCTGCGGCGCAAGTGGTGCTGCCCCGCCCGAATGGGCTGAAGACACGGCAGCCGGCGAAGCCACCACTTGGCGATGAGCTGCTTCTGGCCAAACCAAGGCGAGCACGCCGTCACGCACGAGGCGAGTAAAGATGCGTTCTGGCATTGAAATCGAGTCGTACCCTAGCCCCACTTCAAAAAGTGCGGCCTTCAAACGGCCAAAAACCGGGTAGCACGTCAAGTCGATCGACTCGCAGGCGTGAAAGTCGAGCACGAGTTTTAAAACCCCGTCATCGCGCAGGGCCTTCGATCGCGCCAAGATCGACTCAACATCCTGCGGGCGCAAGTGCTTGGGAATTCGCAACTGCAACGTATTACCGGTACGCTGAGAATCCAAAGTGGGCAGATCGGTCGTCGGTTGAGTCATACGATCTCGCTCCTCACTCCTGAAAAATCTTCTCGATCGCTGCCAAAATCCTTTCGGGCACGACCGGTTTCAAGACCCAGGCCCGAACCCCTAGGGTCTTCGCCTGGGCCTTCAATTCGGGAGCTACCTGTGCGGTAATCATTACGACAGGAATTTGAGCGAAGCGCGAATCGCTCCGCATTTTCTCGCATAGCTCAAGTCCCCCCATCTGCGGCATATTCACATCGAGCAAGCAAAGATCGGGAACAAACCCGCCCGAAGCCAATTGCTCCCAAGCAGAAGCGCCATCCGGAAATTCCTCTACGGCGTACCCTTTGGCCTTGAGCGGCTCGCTCAACATCTCTCGAACTAGCTTCGAATCATCGGCAATTAAAATTTTCTTCATCGTCATCTCAGCGATTCAATTTAAAAGAACTCAACGTCTCCATATCCCTCAGCGCCCACCTCGAAATTCATGGAGGTATCAAACAGGGCTGCGCGCATGAAGGGCACTAAGAACTGGAAGCGGATTCGAAGCGAGCTTGGATCATTGAGCAAAGTCAGTGAAGGCATGAAGTAGCTTTGTTTTCGCCTCAATTGAGCGACGCCTGGATCGCGAAGGACCATGGGAAGCGTGATGTTTCCATGTACGCCCATCTTAAGAAAGTTGTGATTCATCATTCCCAAAATCTCATTTCCAACTTCAGCAAAAAAACCGGCAACATCGTCATCTTGCAGGACCTGAAACGAGGTGCCAATCGACCTGACCGATTCAATGCGGCCCTGAATGCTGACCGAGCCCAAGAACCTCTCGGCCATCGTCTCGCAAGAAACCAAAAAGTCAGCCGAGGTAGGCACCTCAAATGGATCGACCACTCGCCACGGCGACGTGAGTGACGGAAGGAGTGCAGAGAAAATTTTCGAGTGTGCAAATAGCGAGAGTTCTCGAAGTTTCTCGGGGTACAGATCGATTACGAATCGCTTCAGTGTAGGAATTGCCTCAGACCATGCTTGAATCGAACGCGTTTGGAGCCTGTTGAATTCAGAACGCTGGCTCAGCTCATGGCTCAACCGCTCTCCCTGGGAGGAATAAGCTAAAAACCCAAGACAATGTTCGACGGTTTGCTGAATCTCGATAGCGCGGCCGGCATCATTGGCTGCAATCGGAACGAAACCTTGCTTGGAAGCAAATGATTTGAAGTCGGGATCAAAGTCGGTTTCTTCCGCCCCTAAGACGATCAAGTAGGTGCGACGCGGGGGAAGCGCGAGAGTTTTTGATGAGAGCTCGTTTAGACCCATAGAATGATGAGGTTCTCCGTGTCATGAGAGTGAAACAATAGTTCTAGGATCCACCTTTTTAATTGGTTTGAAAATGCCCATTTAGCAGGCCGTGTTGGTTTCGTTTGGTGTCAAGGATTGGGCGGTGAGATGAGGGACTTCGGAGTGGCGCTGCAAGGCTCAGAGCCCCAGTTGGTTCGAGGAAGTTACGATCACATGAATGGTGTGCGTGGAGGTTTTGACGCAAAATTGCTACGGGCGAGTGCTAGAGTCCGATCAGGGTGCGCATTTCACAAGTGCCAGAGCGATTAGGGAGTTCTTAGGTTTCTAAAAAAATTTTCGCAGTCTACCGGGCTTGGGGCTCTCTGAAAATCTGGATGGCGGTAATCAGTGGCGATGCCCCCTCCTGATGCCACTCTCGGTGGATCAGAGGCGCTTGATGCACTCACTAATTCAGTTTTCCTTCGGAGATAGGCCTTTCGCTCATGGGCGTCCTCGATCTTCACGGCATCGCGAAAGAGGTTCCACCGAGAGCCCTGAAGGTGAGGTTGCGAAAAGCCAAAGCGTTCGAGGTTTTTTAGTGTCAGGGCATCTCCGGTCTCGATGAGTCGTTGAAAGACTTCTTCACCCCAGAGCGCTGAATGAGGCTTCGAAAAACATCGAGCGACCAGTGGTAAGATCTCAGGCGGGCATCGTTCGATGAAGAAGATCAGCAGCTGATCGCTATACTGGCCCGAGTGCGGAAGGTTCAGCACATTGTAGGGCACCAAGCGAAGGGTGTCAGGGTCTGCTCGTTCAATCAGTAAGCGAAAAACGTCCTCACCCCATTGTAGAGAGTGGGGCTGCGAAAAAGCCTTTACTACGAGTCTACTTTTCGTCTGCTCGCTCCCCCGTTCAATTAATAGGCGCGCAAGTGCGGTGGATCCCGCAGAGTTGGGGCGCTCGAGTCGGTCTACGAGGCTGAGCCAGAGCTTTGAGTTTCCTTGTTTCAGATATTTTTCAGTAAGCAGGTGGTTCTTTTGCGAGTTCCAGTCAGAAGCTGAGAAGTGTCCGATAGAAAAGAGGCCGGGATGATCTTCAAGGATCGAGGCACGCCAGGGAATTCCAAGCGTTTCGAATGCCAGCCGCAGCGATCGATGGTAGTCGCGTAGGGTCGAACTGCTCTCGTTTCGGAGCAATACTTGTAATGAGGTTACCTGATCGAGCTGGTGGTCGAGTTGAGCCGCTTTTAAAACCCGTAGGGCCAGAGGGCGACGATCGGTGTTCATGAGGTGTAATGCAAACAAGAGCACCTCAGGCCTTTGAACAGATTTTGCCTGATAGTGGGGATATCCCTGACGAAGCACTCGAATCTCGAGATCACCCCCGCCTGCTCTAAAATTCTTCTGGTGTTCGGGACGGTAAATTTTGGCCTCGGTATTCGACTCGGCTTGGTCGTACGTGGCCGATGAGTACTGGTCGAGCACCGCGCGAAGTGGCCGATCGAGATACGATAGCGCGCGAGTCTCTCCTGTTCGCGCGGGTCCCTCCAGGGCAGAGCGGATTTCGGTGAAATTGACATTAAATTGAAGGCGATCAGGTGTGGGAAGTGCCAACTCAGAGGCGCCAAACTCGCGGCGCATTTGATACAAGCCCTCAATGATTTTGACCGTATCTGCTCCAGAAATCCGCTTTCCATTGATCGTGTGAACGTACAGGACCTTTTCTTTCGTCGATCCTCGAGTTGAGCCCTCGACGAGGGTTGCTGAGACGTATCCTTTGGGCGGAGCAGCCTCGGGTCTTGGTTCGTCGGTGGAATAGACGAAAAATACCCGCTCGACAGGGCTGTTCGGATAAGGAAACGAATATTTAGTAGAGCAGTCGCCTCCGACGCAGCCTCTAAAGATTCCCAGGGTGGGCGGCACTTCCTGAAGGCGAAGGCCTCCCGCTAAAGACTGGCGCGACTCAATTTGCTTCGAGAAAAGGCTCTGATCGAGATGCTTCTGAATCCATTTCTCTAATCCCGATACGTGGCTCGATTTTTGAGTCGATTTTTGGGTCGATGCATGAATTCGTGCCTGCATCGATCGTGTGTCTTTGAAGTGATCTAGCGAAGCCTCAGACATTTCCTCAATACGGCTCTGAAGCTGCGAGAAAGTGCCCTCCACTAAGCCATCGGTGTTTTGTAGCGCACTATCTAAAATGACTAGCCGCCTGAGCGACGCTTCTGAGCGCATCAGTTCGCTCAGGCGATTCAGTGCCTCAGCTTTTCGGTATGTGGATTGGGTCACTCCATGTGCTTTTCCTTGAAATCCGTGACTGATCAGCTCATCTGGAAGGTTGGATTGGAGTTGTGCGAGGCGTTCGTCATCACTGAGTTGGAAGAGGCTTCGTTGTTTCTCGGGGGAGATCGTCTTGATCAGTCCCGTTGCAAATCCAGCGGCTGTAGAGGGGCCCAGGGTCTGAATTCGTTCCTGAATGAGCTGTCGTAGGGCTTTTCCAGGCTCCTGATGATTTTTGATTTCTAAGAGGGTTGTTTGAAGGTCTTTCTTCCATGCCTGAAGGGCATCGGGGTCGATCTGGCGAACCAGCACCGTTTGGTCTTTGATGCCCTGAATCTCAAGCGTGACCAAGGGCTGACGCTGACTGAGGAGCTTGGTGAATTCGGGATGTGAACGCAGTTTCTCTGAAAGCTGCTCTTGGCTGTCTAAGAGTTCAAACAGATCGCGATCGTGCTCGGCGGTGTCTGAAAAAATCGAGGGAATTTGATCATGAACGCTCATCAGGAACTGCAACCGTTCGGTGTCG
>JBDLQW010000087.1:0-13925 GCA_039800365.1 Pseudomonadota bacterium | reverse complement strand
ACGCGGGAAAGCTAATGGGTCCACCCACAGTCATTCCACTGGTGATCGTTTGAGTCGCGCCAGAACTCTTTGACAAATATTTGGCATCGTACCGAGCATCATGATGATGAAGTCCTTCGGCGTCTCCACCCGAAGTCAACGAAACCGCGCTTGCTTGCGTGAGCGCTCCTTCGACTTGTAAGAAACTCTCTGGCCCTTTACCCTGAAGCGTCTCAGCGACCCAGGCACTGGGTACCGATTCAATCACTTGATCGGGCGATAGCGTCTCGCTCATCCCGCCCGTACTCACGGTCACGCGTAGCACTCGCCGATCACCCGCTACTGGCGTGTACCCCCCCGAGCACTGACCATGCGACGCAAATGGCGCCCCGTTTGAGAACACTTCTCTCATCATTAAACCAGGATCTCGACCACTCACTCGTCGTGAATCTGAAAGCTCTGAGCCCACTGACACCGAAAAAAGACCCTCAGAGCCCAGAGTCACGCCACTACGCGATTCTTCGTACAGCAAGCAATTGCCGCTGGAATCATAAATCCCAAACGTGAGATCGATCGCGCCGGTCATCGGCTGCGAAGTCGTTGGATCGATGAGCCTTCCTTGATATGTGAATCCTAGGGGAGTTTCAGCGTGAGCCGGGCTCATGACTCCAAAAAGAACCATCAGCGTTTGAGCCAAAAAAACAGCACCACAAACCAACAACGACTCTTGTCGCTTCTGCCTCTCAGAGCGCATCATTTCGCGCTCGAGTCGCTGTTTTGTCGACCACCAACGTCCTACCACTCAAACACCTCTTGATCCAGAAGGGGCTAAATCCCACTTCTTTACCGTTCAAGCCTATCGGTATTAGGATCGACGATTTTTAGATTCGGCACAAAAGTGTCTGAAGCGACACAGGTCGTGAGGTACGCCACTACGCGGTAAAAGCTGATTGAACTCAAGTAGTTGAACTCGACCCTGAGAAAGGCTCGCTTTTTAGCTTTTTGACCGAGAAACAGTGAAGAAAACCGACCTAGAGTTCCTTAACGCGTTTTCGAAAAAAATCATGAAGCGGAAGTGCACCTTCTGGCGCCCGTCATGGATCCCTGGAAAGACGGCACTATCAGGATCGAACCCTGGGAGCAGATTTTCGTTTAGGACGAATCTCTACCTCTGCAGCTCGATCGATCACTTAAAGCAGATCAAAAAACCTCTCTAAGTCATTTCTCGCAGGAGTTTTTCAATCTCGTCCTGATCCACCTTCGGACGTGCCCCCCCGAAAGCGTTCAACGTGTACTGCAAGCGATTAATCAAGATCTCTTGCTCATCGCCCGTTTCCTCTTGGTGATGAACAATGAGGTACTTCACGCTGGTGATCACATCCCAAAGGCTTCCCACGCACTTTCTGAGCTTGGGGCGGGTATCCGCACCCCCTGCTTTCACGGCAATTTCTTCGCCAAGAACTGCGATATCCACCACGTTCTTGAACTCCAGGGTTTGGGCGGTTCCCCGAATCGTCAGCATCATCCGAGCGAAGATCTGAAAGAGGTGGCGATTGGCCTCCATGTCCTTTTCAATCTCCGCCAAAGTGGTCTCCGCCACGCGCGCGAACTCTGAGAGCTCGGTGACAAAATCATCGATCAGCGCCTGGCGATTCACAGTACCGGCCTTCGATTCTTGAGCATTCTCCTGACTCATCATTTCTTCCTCTTGGCCGCAGCAGCGTTAATCTTGTCAACCAACCCCGCCGCAGAAATCGGCTTCACCATGTAGTCATCTACCCCCGACTTCAGAGCTTCAATGACTTTCTCCTTGGTGTTTTCGGCAGTCAACATCATGAACGCCGTTCCCTTCAGATCTGGCTTTTGCCGAATATCCTTGAGTAGGTCTAACCCTGAACTCGGATTCAGGTACCAGTCGCAGATCACAACGTCGACGGGCTCCACCATCAGGATGATCTGGGCCTCTTCGACACTAGCGGCCGTCTGCACTTTCATAAAACCCAGATCCTGCAGGATCTGGCGTAAATGAAGCCGCATGGCCTGAACGTCTTCGACCACGACGATCGAAAGATTGGAAACGGGCATGACTCCAGTTTAGGCTGAGCCAGAGGCACATGACAAGCAGGGCCTTGCTATGAGAGGAGTCAATCGAATGGCACGCCTACAACCAGGAACTTGGATTATTACCGGAGCTGCAGGATTCATCGGATCACGAATGGTGGAACGATGCCGATCTCGTGGACACGACGTCATGAGCGTCGATGAGCTTGAGTTTTTCGACACTAGGCCCGAGCACTCCCAGCTCGACTTTGGCCAGCGAATCGCCAAAGACGACCTGATCGACGCTCTTGAATCCGGCGCCATTGCGAAGCCGGCAATCATCATTCATTTAGGTGCCTGCTCGTCGACAACCGAGCTGAATACGGAGTTCTTGCAACGAGTGAATGTCCAGTACTCACAAGCCCTTTGGAACTACTGTTCGAAGAACGCCATTCCGTTCGTTTATGCCAGCAGTGCAGCGACTTACGGCGACGGCGAGGCCGGATACGAAGATGACGAAAAAGCGATCAGCGCGCTTCGTCCGTTAAACCCTTATGGCGAATCGAAACGACTTTTTGATCTTTGGGCGATCGAGCAGGACGAGCAAGGCCATCGTCCTCCGTTTTGGTCTGGCTTTAAGTTTTTCAATGTCTATGGCTTCGGTGAACGCCACAAAAAGGGGCAAGCCAGCGTCGTTTTGCATGCCTTTGATCAGATCCGAAAAACCGGTTTGGTGAAATTATTCCAGAGCCATCGTGCAGGAATTCGAGATGGCGAACAGAAGCGAGATTTCATCTGGGTCGGTGACGTGATCGACGTCCTTGAGTTTGCCGCAATGAAGCCCCTCGCTCGCGGCATTTATAACTTAGGCACGGGCCAAGCTCGAAGCTTCCTGGACCTCGCTCGCGCGACGTTTCTTGCCTTAAACGCAGAAGAAAAAATTGAGTTCATTCCCACACCAGAAGCGCTCCGAAACCGCTACCAGTACTTTACCCAAGCGTGCATGGAAAAGCTGCGAAAGGCTGGCTACTCTGCCCCTTTCACTTCACTCGAAGAAGGGGTCAGGAAAACTGCTCAAGAGCTTCTTGCTTTTGAGCGGCGTTTCACGGTGACCAAAACCACGCCCACGTAAAGCAGCTGAATCAAAACGGCAATCCCGACCGCACCTTGTCCCCCAGCTGAAAACCCATAGGAATGCAGTCCCACGCCGAGCACGAAATTCACGCCGTACCAGGCCATCACGACACTGCTGAAACAAAAAACAGTCCATGCTGCAAACCCAACAGGCCCCACCCATCCGGCATACCGTCCGTGCAAAACCGTGAGGTACGTCAGTAGCGCAATCAAAGCCCAGACTTCTTTGGGATCCCAGCCCCAGAAACGCCCCCACGAATAATCGGCCCAAACTCCGCCAAGAATCGTTCCAGCCGCCAAAAGCACCACCCCAAACTGCATGGCTCGATAGGTCAGCTGATTCAAGCGAGAGACGTCACTGGATCGTTCCGAGGCACCTCGAAATAACTGAAAGAGTGTGACGTTTCCGATTCCAAGAGTCAGGGCGAAGGCGGCATATCCCAACGTAATGGTCAGCACATGCACTGTGAGCCAGTAGTTGCTTCGAAGCACGGGAACCAAAGGATGCAGCCCGGGATCCATCAACGTGGGAGCCGAATCTGCAGCTAAAAGCCCCAGAGCTCCGAGCACGCTGCCCACCCCCAGAAGAATCCTCGCCCGCTGAAAAGCATAGATGATCCACGAAAAAACAACGGCACCGAAGCTCACCCATACGATCGACTCATACATATTGCTGACCGGCGGGCGACCCGCCACGTAAGAGCGCAACCCAAAGCCGGTCGCGTGAAGAATCAATCCGAGAGTTAAGCAGAAAAGCCCGGCCCTGTGAAACCACCGAGAGCCCTGGCCTTCAGAGCGAACAGATGCCACCCAAGCCGACGCTGCAAAGGCGATGGCGGCGATCAGATCTAAAATCCAAGCCCAATGAAACGGACGAACCTGCAAATAAATCCGTTCGGCCTTGAGCCGAGGAATCTCTCGCGCAAACGCTGGCTCGACTCGAATCGCATCATCTTCGATCAACCGCCGAAGCTCACGCACGGCAGACTGAAATCGGGGCTCATCTCCGGCCAAGTAGGCTCCCATCACTTCAATAAATCGGGCGCGAATGCGTCCCGACGTCGATGTATCCGCTAAAATCTCGCGCAGAGAACGCTCTTCGTTCTGCTCAGGACGCGCCACAGGCTGCCAGGCCCCGCCAGGCTCGCCGGAAGGCTGAAACGTCCACGCTTCGCCCGAAACCAATCGATGAAATACCGTTAAGCGATCTAAAATTCGTTTCAGCTCTTCTTCACGAGGGTCAGCATTAGGATGAGGAGCCTTGGCAAGCGTGCTTTCCAGCTCCCCCATGCGACTGGCGTACTGAAGCAAAGCTGAATTTGCGAAAAGTTCTGAAACCGAGAACCTTTGTCGTGAGACATCTAAAAGCAGCTGACGTTTGACATCTTCGCGTTCGATTTTGATCAAAGGCTTTTCACGCCAAGCAGATGGCTGAGCAACCAAAGACAGGATTTGCTCAGAAGGACTCCATCCTTCAAAACGCCGACGACTGGAAAGATGCAGCACCACTTCACCGGCAAAAGCTGCAAGAGGCTTCACGCGCCCCCCCGCTTGAATCGGCACTTGTTCCCACTGCGAAAAATCCCAGCCTCGAGGGGCGATCTCGCTTCGCTCAAGAGGTTCTTCTTGGCTTTGTTCTTTCGGTGCCGAACCCTGAGGCGATGCTAGAGACTCCGTTTTGGTTTCCTGGATCGCACTTGCACGGTCCTCGCCTTGAGCTTGAGGACTGCCCAGGGGCAAGCCCAGGAGAACGAGTAGGAGCATCAAAACAGGAACCCCCGCTCGAGTAGGAATCTGCTTTTCATTTCTCATCATGCTGACTCTAATCATGCTGAACCCTCCGAAGATCCCACGCTTTGAGATGACCCCTGAACCAAACCCGACCGACGAGTTCTTGCTCGAGCGACGTAAAAATGAACGATCCCCACCACTAAAATCAGCGAGCCCCAATACTTCAGCGCGCGTCCCGGGTCACGATTGACTGAGAAAATCGAAACCGTGGGACGTGGCTCGGCATCTTCATAACTCGACTGATAAAAGGTGAAGCCCTTCCATTCGAGGGGCTCGTTCATCGAAATGTGATGCACCTTCTGAGAACTCCCATCGCCTTCTACTCGAACCAAGGAAGAAAACGATGCCGGTTGCGAACTTCCCGGATATCGCTCGAGTTGAAAGCGCTGGAGCTCAAGAGCAAAGGGTAAAAGAACGCGCTTGGGACCATAGCTGATTTGAATCGTCTCGCCTCCGAGCTCGAAGGTTGCCCGATCTCCGCTGCCTAGCCACAAAAGATCCCCCATGCGCCCGTCAGGCAACCGAGGGCCCCGAATGCGGATCGCCGACGGCGGGGCCTTAGGACCATACAGCACCTTCGCTGGCTGGTAGTCGGTTCGGGGAAACGCCGCAGGAACCCAATTCTTCAATTCAATCTGAACAGCTTTCCAACCGGGATCGAGCATCACCCCCGAAAGCGCCCCTCGGGCAGGAAGAAGCACTTTACCCTGGGTCTTTTCTTGTCTCCACGAGACGGCTTCAAACTCAATCATCTCGCGCGATTTCGACCCTGGCTTGGCAGGAAAAGCGCGAAGCCAGATCCAGGGGCCTGGAGACTGAGGACGAGCTCCGCCCAACATCACACGCGCAGGGCCTGCATCACTGGACTGCCACTCTTCGGCCCCTTCCCAAAGCCAAAGCTCGTGCGACGCCGCCATGGCAGGCATTCCCCCCATCGCACGTTTGGTCGTGAACTTCAGCTGCACTGCTGGACGCGCCTGCTCGGTGGTCGATGGCTCGAAAGAATAAACAGGTTCAGCTCGCGAAAGGTACTCCTCCACTGAAAGCCCATAGGGCAGAGCCATGGGCTGAAACCCCGTATGTGGGGGCCGCCACGGAATCGGAACGATTCGAGTTTGCTGAGGACTGCGAAGAATGAGTTGAGGCTCGTCGATTTCGGCAACGGATTGCTTTTCGGCTTCCTGAACTCGCATGAGCCCGTCGACACCGTGCTGACGAGTGACCCATGATCCCAGCAGGAGCAGCAAAATTCCAAGATGCGCTGACAAAAAGGGAATATGTCGACGCTTCCATGGAAATCGACTCAGAGCGACGGCCAAGATATTCACACCCAGCATTAAAAGCAGGAATGCAAACCATGGGGCTCGATACACGTAGAACTGAGCGGTGGGAGTATCCCAACGACTCTCGAGCGTCGTGGCGATGATGAGCGACAAGGTCAATAGCAGCAGTAAAACCACTGCCAACTGAAGCGAAATCAAGATCCGATAAACGCCCAAGACCGCTCGAACCCAGAGGGGGTAATTGGATTTCGTAGCACTCATGTCGTTGACATCCTCGTCCTGGTTCTCGTTCTGGTCCTAGTTCTGGTCCTAGTTCTCGTTCCCGCTCATTGGCTTTGGCTTGGAATCGGATTGGGCCTTGGCGATCGCTTGCGACTGGTACTTTACTGGTACTTTGCCGTCGGCTCTCAAAACCTCAATCACTGAAGCAGCGATCTAAACTCGAGCCAGCGGGGGCAACTCGAGAGCAATCTCAGCACTGCGATCGGGATTCGACTCCGAGTGAGGCATCGCAGCCACACCTGCCAAAGCAAGCACCTGTCGCTGGGCCTCACGCTCACGAGCAAGCGTGTCGAGCTTCCAAAGCCCAGCATTTTCTGGAGCCTTCTCGTCAAAAATACGATCATAGATCGACCGTCGAAAGAGTCCGGCATTGCGTCCCACTGCGAACCGAGCCATCGATCGCAGCTTTCGAGCAAAAAACCAGCCCTGTTTCTGCCCAGGCCCCGTGAAGTCGATTACCAAATCGACGTGCCCCTGCACGGCAGTTCCCATGGGCTTGCCCTTGGTGGTCATGAAAAAAACGGCGGCCTCCGGATAGGCCCCATGAATCCGGGAGCGCAATCCGTCTAAATCATAGGCCATGCCGTGTGAGGAAAGCACCATTAAGATCGTTCGAGCGCCAGCAATACGATGGACACGAAGCCGTTCCTGCTCAGCTAATAGCGACAAATAGAAATCTGAGTTCTGATTCATGATGCCCTCGTTTCTAGCCAAGGTTCATTGAAATATCCACCAGAGTTCGGGCGCTAGCCCTTCCCGGTGATACCTGCTAAGGACCAAGCTCTCATGACTTCTTCAGACTCGCACTTCCCCCAAAGGCGAAGCGATGCCGCCCGACTTTCTTCGGGTGCTTCGTCCGCGCCGCTCGCTCTCTTTGCAACAGTTCCCCTGGGGATTGAAGAGCTCTTGAGCCAAGAACTCACGCAACTAGGCGCTCAGGAAATCCAGCTCGAAAGAGCGGGGGCGCACTTTCGAGCCGACTTGAAAACGGCGTACCGAATCTGTTTATGGTCCAGACTTGCCAGTCGAATCTTGCTGCCCATTGCTCGCTTTCCTGCGTCTGACGAAAAGAAGCTTTATGGCGGGATTCGCTCAATTCGTTGGAGCGACCACCTCGAGGCCACCGGAAGCTTTGCGATTCAAGTGACGGCCAGCCAAAATGAAAAATCGCAACTTCAGCATACCCACTTTGCTGCATTGAAGGCCAAAGATGCCATCGTCGATCAATACCGAAGCGTCACGGGCACTCGCCCCGACGTGCGATTGGATCGCCCGGATCTTAAAATTCAGATCCACCTTGAAAAGGGCGAAGCCATCGTCAGTATCGACCTTTCCGGAGAAAGCCTGCATCGGCGAGGCTATCGCGAGGACGGCGCTCGGGCTCCCCTAAAAGAAAATCTGGCGGCTGCCATCTTGCAGCTCGCAGGCTGGCCTTCGATTTCGGCTCCCGATACGGCCTTTGTCGACTTAATGTGCGGTTCAGGAACGCTTGCCATCGAGGCGGCGTTGATGTCGAGTCGCACGGCTCCTGGGTTTTTCCGAGATTACTTCGGATTTCTGGGATGGAAACAGCACGACTCAGCCATTTGGAAGGAACTCAAGAAAGAGGCGATCACCCTTCGAATTACGGATAAGAAGCAGCTTCCCCGTTTTTTTGCCTTTGATCAGGACGGCTTTACCCTGAAGATCGCCCGACAGAACGCCAGCGAGGCCATGGTCTCGGAGTGGATTCATTTTGAGCGTCGTGCCCTGGCCGATGCACCTCAATTCTCGCCCCAGTACGCTGAGCGGGGCCTAGTGGGGGTGAACCCTCCCTATGGTGAGCGCCTGGAAGACCCCGCTGAGCTACAAAGCCTTTATCGTTTGATTGGTGACACTTTCAAAAAGAAAGCCCCGAACTGGAACGCCTTTGTTTTCACGGGCAACCTCGAGTTGGCAAAGTCTGTGGGCTTGAAAGCCTCGCGAAGAACACCGCTCTATAACGGAGCGATTGAGTGCCGACTGCTGACCTACCCTCTGTATTGAAGCGGGCCGGAAACCAGATTCGAACCCGATTCGAACCAGAGCCTCAAGCTCCGCACGCCCTTGGACGAAGAGCGAGTGATGACTTCCCTCTCACGATTGAAAGTTAAGACTCGATCTCTGACGCTAGCAGTGGCCATCCCACTTCTGGCTCTGTCCTCAACAGCCGGGGCCCTCGACAATACTAGCAAACCTGCCCCAAGCTGCTCCCCCACAACCGAGTTCATCACCAGCATGGAATTTCTCCGCTCAAAAAGCGAATGGGCGCTGAAGGAGCCCGAAATGCGTCAAATCTCGCTACGGGTTTCTCAAAACTGCCCTGGCTCGGCAGCCCGATTCATTCGCATAGGACGCCTCCTCACTGAAACAGGGTTTGCTCCGCGCGAAGCCCTCGAAACTGCGATCGCCTATGCCGCTCAATCGAATGACGTTACCGAGCGCTTCACTGCGCTCTTCAAAAAGCTTTACCTTGAAGATCAACTTGACCTCGATATGAGAACCTCCGCGACCCTGGCTCATCAACTGAGCGCCAAGCTCGAAGGCTCACTTCCGCAAGTCGAAAAAGAATTCGCTGAGTTGACCGCATTTTGTGCCGAGGACTCGGGCCTGAATCAAGGTAAACCCGTGTGCGCTCAGATGGCAGCACGAGTGATTGAAAGTGCACGAAGCCAAAGCAAAGGGGTCGCCAAACGCTGGAAAAAAGCTTTCGAGTTTCTGCGAACGCATCCCGGCACTCAACTCGCCACCGGAGAAGCGGCAACCCTCGCTTCCGAAATCGTTGCCACAGGCGAAGTGGGCACCGAAAGCTTTATTCAAGCCTTTAAGTACGCAAGTTCGCAACAAGGCTTGAAGCTGGAGCGCACCAAAGCTATCGACTTCTCGCGTGAACTCGTCCTTGGAGCACTTCCCACTACAAGTTCCACTGAAGGCCGACGACCGGCGCGGTCCCGCGACTAGGAACCGTCGTCCATCCCATCACCGGACCAAAAATACGCTTTTTGTAGTCGGACTGCTGCTTCTCGACATCAATCCAATGAGACGGAAAAAGAAGCGGCGTGAGACTCGTTACCAAGGCCCCCACTGAGGCAATCTTGGCAACACTGTCATTTCGAGCGTTACTCACGAGATAAGCGGCAGCGGCAGCATTCGAAACAAACGAAAACCATTGCAGACGCCTCCCATTTCTGGCGGCATCGTGAATGACTTGCTCGGCGGCGCGCTCACGAGCGAGCTGTTCTCGTTGCGTCTTCGATGGCATCGCCGAGACGTCAGCGTGTCCGTCAGAATAGGGCTCGTAATTTTGTTGCATCAGCCAAGTCGCTAAAAGCCAAGCCCCCCCCACTCCCACCCCTGTCCAAGCCGCATAACGGTCTGGATCTCGAGCGCGATCGGGTTGCGCAAATTGCAGCAAGCCGGCGGCAAAAGTCATTGCTCCAGAAAGCTGAACCGGCCAATGCATGGCTTGAGAGCTTTTCTCCGCTTTCGCTTCGCGCTCTAAACGCTCACTCGCGCGAGGACTCACTACCAACTCAGGATATTCCCACTCCGAGGTTTTTACAGGCTCGCCCGAAAAGGCAAGCATCGGAAACGCTGCCGTCAGCGAACCCCAGACCACCAACCCCATGCTCGCGACTGCACCCAGCCTGCTGGCCCCTCTTGTTTGAATCTCCATGTTCACCTCGTTGACTCTAGGCTAATGCCAGTTGATTCTCTGGTCCATGCGACTGCAAAAATTCTTTCTGATTCTCATGGTTCTTTTTCTCGTCATGCCTGTGGCTCGAGCGGAACGTCCACCGATCCTGACTTTTACCGAGGGGGTGGTAGAAATGTTTTCGGAACCCCGTCAAAAAACCCACGAGTCGATTCCCGAGGGGGCCTCACGAGCGAAATACGAAGGCCTTCACTACATCGCTCAGAACGTGACGATGGGAAGTGCCCTCACGCTAGGTGCCTGGCTTCGAACACGTCCAGGGGGACGAGCCCGAGTCATCTTTGAAAATGGCGATCAGCTTCAGGTTGGTCCCGCTAGTTTCTTAAGAATTGCTCCTGTAAGCGCCTCTTCCGCCCCTTCCACTTCAGCTTCGCCATCGAAAGACTCGACGCTACCTTCGAGCTCACAGGCCTCAAGCCCCAGCTCAGAACTCGAGCTTCGCCACGGCATGGTTCGGGCAATTATTTCGAAAACAGGTCCCAGAAGCCGGTTTCGAGTTCGCACGGCATCAGCAGTGATGGGAGTCAGAGGAACCGACTTCGTCGTGGAAACCCGTGCTTTCACCACGCTGACTCTGATCCGAGGTGCTGTTGAGCTGCGAGAAGCTCCTCAGAAGGGTTCCGCGATGAAAAGCCTCAAGCCCCAAACCATTCGCACCGGCGAGACCGCTCTGGTTGAAGAAAAAAAGCCGGTTCTCGCTTTCTCGACAAGTCAGTTAGAACTCAAACGCGTGCTTCATCTGACCGAACCCCAGTCTCCAATCACGAGCCCGACGGATACCGAAGTCATCACGCGCGAAAAACGAGCCCGAGAAGTCACGGCGAAAGACTTCTCAGATCACGCTCAGAGCCCCGAAGAAAAGGGCCGACTCGAGTCTCTGATCGCGAAAACGGCCGATGCCGACTCACTCAACCGCCTCGCGCTCATGACCCGCATTCAGGCAGCCCCCGAGGCATCGCCCGGACTGCAGCGTCTGAAAGAGGAAGTGCGAAAGCGCCATAAACTGACTGAAGAGCAACTCAAACAGCTCGAAAAAGATCCCTACTCGAAGTATTTCGAAGGCACCCAAACGGAATAATCACAGGAGAGCCCTCATGGAACTCGTTGCAGGAAAAAAAGCCCCCGCCTTCTCGCTTCCCTCCGATTCAGGAGAAAAAATCTCGCTTTCCAGTCTCGCAGGAAAAGCTGTGGTGCTTTATTTTTACCCCAAAGACTCCACACCGGGATGTACCCAAGAAAGCTGTGATTTTGGTGCCTCTTACCGCGAGATCCAAAAGCTTGGAGCCGTTGTTTTGGGAGTGAGCCGAGACTCGCTGGCCAGCCATCAAAAATTTAAGGCCAAGTACGGATTTCCTTTTCCGTTGCTTTCCGATGAAGATGGCAAGGTTTGCGAGAAATATGGAGTTTGGAAAGAGAAGTCGCTCTACGGCAGAAAGTTCATGGGAATCGAGCGAACCACGTTTTTGATTGGCCCGGATGGGAAGCTCTTGAAGGTTTATCCCAAGGTGAAAGTTAAAGGCCATGTTCAGGAAGTTTTGGAAGACCTCAAGGCCCTCCACTGAACTGGTCCCGTTCATTATGATTTGTCGATTTTTTGGCACTTAGGGTCGCTCAGCTCATCTGAGCAGCGAGTCAAGGTCCAGACTTCGGTCATTTTTGGGCGTCATCATAAAGGACGCCGCCAGTTTAGGGGGATCAGTCGGCGAAATCCGGAAGAAGCAACTCGATCCTGCCTCGTGGAGGGGCCGAGTACTTCCAGAACGCTTTTTCCAGCCCGATCAGCCAAGGGTTGAACCCCAGATCCAGCATTTCCTCGTGGGCCTCTTTTTGCGTCCATCCCTGCTCTGCCGTTCGATATAAACCCACCATCAGCCCGGTTCGATCCTTCCCATGACGGCAGTGAACAAAAATGGGTTGCAACGAAGGATCTTTCAGCGCGGCTTGCACTTGAGCAATCACTTTGGCCTTTGGCTCAAAAAACGATCCCACGGGAATATTCACGGTCTGAAGCCCGAGCTCCTGAGCCATCTCGCGGTGGCGAGCCACAAGCTTTTGATTGGTTCTGAGGTTCAGGATCGTGCGCACCCCAATCGACCGAAGAAACTCAAAGTCTTCTCGGGTTTCAGGCTGACTTCCTCGAAAAATTTTTGCTTCTTCCACTTCTCGAAATCTCAGAATGGCTGCATCAGCCACTCGAGAGTTCAACGAAAACAGCAAACCCAAGAGCCCCATGGGTACAACAAGCGCTCTTGTTCCAGTCGCATGAAACCAATGCTTAATCGGCATGCCGTCCTCTTAACACACAAAAACGCAATGCGTTAAAAATGCCGTAAGCACTGGACATCCATTGTAAAAACCACGAACCTCAGAGAGCCATGTCAACGTCTCGCTTGCTAAATCCATCAGTTTTTCTCGAGCTTCTTGAAACCTACTGCCGCATCTCCAGCGCGACATCAGATGAGCCCGGACTACGTGCCGCGCAAACGTTCCTCGCAGAACTTCTTCATGAAATCGGGTTCACCACCCAGTGGATCGCCCCTGCGTCTTCTGAGGTCTTGAGCTCAGCCCCTCTTTTACTGGGCCGGCGCTGGCTGAGCGACAACGCCCCCACAGTGGTCTTTGTCAGTCACACTGACACTCTCGATGGCGCTGGATTTCACGAGAGCCGATTCGCCTACGACTCTGAGAAGAAGCACCTGATCGGCCAGGGAGTCCTCGACGACAAAGCGTCTCAGTTCGTCGCTCTTCGCGGTATCGCCCAGGCCCTCAGCGAGGGAACTGCTCGACAAAATTTCATTTTCTTAGCCTCACCCAGTGAAGAAATCGGCTCTCCGGGGTTTCATGAATTCTACCGACAACTTTCACACGAAGCAGATCTTGTTCTGGGATTTGAGCCTGCGCTCGAAGGTCAACATCTGATTACTCGGCGTCGTGGAAACCGCTGGTACTCGGTTGCCATCGAGGGACGCGAAGCCCACTCAGGTCGTGCTCATCGCTTTGGAGTGAACGCTGCTCACGAGCTCGCCTATCTGGTTACGGGGCTTGATCAGCTCACCTCTTACGAGCAGGATGTCACCGTCAACATCGGTGAAATCACTACGTCCTCGCACCTTCACAACGTGGTCTGCGGCAAAGCTGAAGCCAAAATCGACACACGTTTTTCATCTCTTTCCGACCGCGACCGATTGCACCATTCGATTCTGAAACTTTTCGACCAGCGCCATCTTCGTTCTGAAGTTGATGGAAAAACCTGCGAAATTCGTTGGAAAATCGACGATGACTGCCCTCCACTCGAAGAATCGCCCTCGTCCGGACGCTGGGGCGCTTGCTATGCTCAAGAAGTCAGTGCCATCGAAAATCGTCCGATTGAAACTCGCTCTTCAGGTGGAGGTGCTGACGTCAGCCATTTTTATCGGCCCGAGCTGACCATCATCGACGGACTCGGAGCCTGTGGCGCCAACATGCATCGCTCTGATGAAAGCGTCGTCATCGACAGTCTTTGGTCACGATCGTTAGCCCTGAGTCGATTCTTGCGTCATTTTTCTAAACTGGTCCCGCCTTATATGACACCGGAGCAGTAAGCTCAAGATTATGGAAAGCCGCGTAAATGTGAAGGAATTCCTCGAGGCGTGACGCCTTCTTGGTCGTCACCCAGGTGCGACGAGCTAAACGCGCCAGGTTCG